>NZ_CP054024.1 GCF_005862305.2 Rhizobium indicum
CCGGTCACTGCGCGCAGTTCCAGCCGACCGTCATCCATCTCAAGCGTCTTGACGAGCTCGGCACGATGATTGAGCAGGCCATGCTGCAGATTGATGGCAGCAAGTGGCGCCGGCAGTTGCCGCATGTAGGTGGCGGGAGCGCCAACGAGGCTGCAAAGCTGCCCGTAGCTCCAGTGCGTCGGTGCGATCGCTTGGCGCTGACCTGGGACAACAAGCTCAAGCCGCTCCGCATTGTCGCGGGTTGCCTCGACGCGGATCGCAGCGCTTTCGATCGTTCGGGCATGGGCGCGCTCGGCGCGGGACCGGACGGTGTCGTAGAGATCGCTCAGCGACAGGAACCGTTCGTCGTCGGGACGGGAAAACCATTCCGACGAAACGCGGGCGATCCGTTCGCCGCGGGAGATATCGACCTTGAAGGCGGAGCGGGCGGACGGGTTGTTGGAGGTGAGAGTGGTCATAAGCTTTCTCCTTAAAAGCGGAAACCCGGCGCGATGGCCGGGCGAGGTTGAGAGGGATGCTGGGAGGAGGGATCAATCGGAAGCCAGCCGGCGGTGCGCCGACCGGATCGCCGAGAGCGCCGCTCGGAATTCGGCGTTTCCGACCATGTCGGAAAGATCAACCGAGGTGACGATTGACAGGCAGGCGGCGTGGACCTCGTCGTCGGTCACGACCTCGGGTGTTAAACCCTCAAAGCTCGAGTCGGCATCGAGCACCGCGGTGATTGCGTCCCGCACACGATTTTCCTGAAGCCTGACCAGGACGTGAGAAGGCCTTGGTGGGTCGACCGGCTCTTCAGGATCCGGATCGCCGGCGAGAATGGCTTCTCCTCGGGCAATCGCCCAAGCAGATCGGTCGAGCCAATCGAGCGACGGTGGCCGGGCAGCACTGATGTCATCGAACAGGATCTTTAGCAGTCCGAGCAGGATCTCGAAATGACGCTCCCGGCGCTGGACAGGTTCGTCGAATTGCGGAGGGATCTGGAGCGGCGGACCCGCATAGGCCGCATGTGCGCCTTCCCAGATGCCGATGATATGAATTGGACCCGAGGAATCGAAGTCCTTCTCGGCGATATCCCAGCTGTCATCTTGGATGGCAGCACGGCACGCCGCGTCCAGCGTGTCGGCCGCGTAGGTGCGATACCGGAAGACTGGCAGGTGATAGGTGGTCTCGATGGTGAAGTCAGGCATAGGTGTCTCCTGAAACGGAAAAACCCGGCACGGTGGCCGGGCTGTTGGGAAAGAAGACCCGACCGCAACGGCGGCCGGGTCAGCCGATGTGATGCTCGTGAACCTATTCAGCGGCGGCGAGATGATCGCCGTCGAGCCCACTTTCCGTATCGCCCGTGTCATCGCTCGATGTTTCCGGCTCTTCGACCAGGAAGGCCGGCAGGTCCTGAATTTCCATAGTCTCAGCCTGATCGGGCTCGACGGCGTCATCTCCGACAGCGTCGCTATCGATGATGCCTTCGCCGTTCGTCATGCGAAGCGGTTCCGGCAGCCAGCCGCAGCCTGTCATCAGCCGTTCCGCCTCACGGGCCATGTCGGTTTTCTTGAGATGGCCGATCAGCTCCGCTGCCTGGTCCCCCTTTGCCTCGCGAACCGCCTGCAGGATGTGCGCCTTGGTGACGCGGCCGAGATAGTTGTCGGCGGTCGGCGTCCAGCCGGCTTCCACCATCTCGAAACCGATCGAGCGGGACAGCTGCTCGGCATGAGTGATCGCCCGGGTCCCCTTGTTCCAGGGTTCGATCACCGCGTTGACCGAAAGCGAGGCGCAATGCGCAAACAGGGCCTGCCGGCTGACCTCATCGAGCTTCATCAGGAAATCCCAGAGATCGTTCGGGTCCTTGGGCAAATCCTGGCCCCAGCCTTCCTGCCTTTGATCGATCTCCTTCGCCCAGACCGTTTCGCCGAGGCCGGGCGTCTGGCTGAAGCGAGCGCTTTGCAGTGTCACCTCCAGGCACGAGTCCGACCCGTAGACGTAGAAGGTCTTCAGGACAAAGGCATGCAGGACCGCGATGAAGGCGATGACAGGATCGTTCGCCAACGCGTTGCGCAGCGCCACAGTGCGCGCCGCAGTCAGATCGAGAACCAGCCGGTCGGGAAGCGGCTTGATCGTCTCGTCCTCGTCGTCCGGTTGGGTGTCCTCGCCGCCGGCCGCCTGGGTTGCCGAAAGATCACCGCCATGATCGGCACCATCGTCGCCGGCATCAGCCGAGGGATCGGTCTCATCCTTCGGTTCGTCCTCCGGCCGCACGAAGCCTCGCTCGATCTTGAGCTCGCCACCGGCGCCGAGCGACACGAAGACACCGCCGCGGGCGACCTCCTGCGGATCGAAAACGTACGGACGGTCGTTGAGCCGGTCGAGCTCGCTGCCGAGTTCCTCCAGCTTCTGTTCGGTCGCTTCCGAGTACTCATCTGCCTCCGCATACTCTGCGTCGAGCTTGTCGTATTTGGCGCGGGTGGCGTCATAGCGGGCCAGTTCGTCTTCAGTCATTTCGGCCTGCTCGCCGTAGAAGCGGCGCAGGCCGGATGTGTGGCCGTAGGAGAAATCGAAGGCGGCTTCGACCCACTGCCAGCCTTCGCTCACCTGGATCGCCTCGGCGTCAGCCTTGAGTTTTTCCATCACGAGCTGCTCAAGCAACGCCGGATCCTGCAGCCAGCCACCCTGATCCTGGTCGAACAGATCGCGCATGGTCACACCGCCTGCGGCCTCGTAGGCTTCGATGCCGACATAGACGGCGCGGCGGTCGCTAGCACGGATTGCGGTTTCGGTCAGCAGCCGGCGGATGTAATAGGGCTCGCGACTTTGCGAACGGGAGACCGTATCCCAGACCTGCTCCTGGCGAACGTGGTCGTTGGAGATCGAGAAGGCGATGATCTGTTCGAGCGTCATCTCGTCCTCGGCATAGAAGTCGAGAAGCCGTGGGGAGACGGAGGCCAGCCGCAAGCGCTGCTTGACGGTCGCGACCGAGACGAAGAAGCGCGCGGCGATCTCCTCCTCGCCAAGCCCCTGCTCCCGCAAGGTCTGGAAAGCGCGGAACTGATCGAGCGGGTGCAGGCTGACGCGCTGGACGTTTTCGGCGAGCGAGTCCTCGACTTCGAGGGTTTCGCCGTTGCTGACGATGCAGGGAACACCGGCGGTCTTGGCCAACCGCTTCTGCGCGACGAGGCGCTCGAGGGCGCGATAACGGCGCCCGCCAGCCGGGATGCGGTAGACGCCGGTCTCGTTGCCATCGCCATCGAGTTCGGGACGGACGTTGAGGCTGGTCAGCAGACCCCGGTGGGCGATGTCTTCGGCGAGATCCTCGATCGACACGCCTGCTTTGATCTTTCGGACGTTCTCTTGGCTCAACGTAAGCTTGTTGAAGGGTATGTCGCGGGCTGTACTAAGGGTGATTTTCTGGATGGCTTGTGCCATATCGTATCTCCATGACGGACTGGGCGGAGCCTCTCTCCACCCCTTTCAATCCGCCACAGCTTTCCCGTCCCTCCTCTTCCTCTATCGCCTCCCCACCACGTCCCACCGTCTCTTCGGCAGGCGACGCTTCCCTTGCGCCCTGGAGCCGGCAATACTGGGCCAGGGATTAAACCCTTCGGGTACGACTGGCGCAGCCAGGATTGAGCGTTGCACACAGGACCTCATGTCCGAAAACTATTCGTGTTCTTGTTTTGTTCTATTTGCAATCAGCTCTAGGAGAAGGCCTTATCCTTTTTTTTTTCTGGAGCAGAACCCATACCGCGAATGCCTTGCGATCCGATCGCGGCGCCGATGCAAGATCTCTGATTGCCTGCTCACAGTTGTCGATTAGAACGAGGACTTCTGCCCGCACATAACGCGCAAGCGGGTCGTAATCGGCGCGATGACGTTCTTCCTGCAGGATGACAAACGTATCAGCGAATGAGACGATATTGCCCGGAAAGCCGCGGCTTGCCGCCGCTTTGCAGGAATTTTTCGCGACACCGTGCTCGAGAGTCCGATAGACTTGCGCCCATGCCGGCTCACTGCGCGTATCGCCTGTCCCCACCAGTAGATCGGCACAATCGCGAGCCAGCGCATGAAACAGCGCATAGTAAGCTGTACTGACACCACGTTTGAGGTCGGACTGGCGTGGACGCTTGGGGCTGGCCTTGGCAAGCCGCCGAGCGGTGGCGATTAAATCATTCGACACTTAGCTTGCGATCTTCTGCTGTTCGTCGAAATGATGCCGAATATGCGGAAACCGCGTCTCTCCAAGGGCGCTCAAAGCCTTTCGCACCTCAGTCGAAAGACCGTAAGTGAGTTTCGAACTGATCGGCTTGTCCGAATAGGCATAATTCACGTCGACGAGCAGGATCGGATCGCCATCGCTGTCTCGATCGGCCCGAATGTCGGCGCCAGAAAACCCTGCCTGGCCGAGGCGATCACGGAGGACCTTCTCAACGGCCGACTTGGTGGATTTCGATATGGTCTGTTCGTCGCTCATGTTTGCAATATAGAGGATTCTGCCAAGGACCGCCACTCCCGCGGAGACGAGGGCGAGCATTTCCGTAGCTCATGCGCAAACTGTTCTGTACCAAACAGCCGGATGAAGCGCAGTCGGGCCTTGAGATCGGCTGCCGCAATATGCATTTCTGCAACAAGAACAGCTTAGACGATGTAGATCCCAGCCTCGCAGGGAAAGAAAAGATTGGGTTGGAACCTATGACAAAACCTTGGACAGTCAGCCGCGGCCCGATCGTAGCTTCGCAGATCGACATCCAGAAAGCAGACGCCATAAACGCTTTGCTAGTATGCCCGGTGGGGATCCTGCCGGCAAGGCCAGGCGATCCTATCCGACCCTTTGCTATCGGGCTCTTTGAGGAAATTCGCCCGCTTTTGAAACCCGGTGTTGGCATGGCGACGTTGCGCCGCGCGGTTGCTGCCTTTGTCCACTCCAAGCGATATTATTTCGCGAGCGCCCAGCCCAATTCCGTTCGCCATGATCTGGACGGTAGGCCGCTGGAAGCCCTGAGCGAGGATGATCGCATGACGGCGCAGAACCGTTTTCTAGGTTTGAAGCAAAAGGCAACCGGCGGTGAGCGAAACTCAGAGCCGTCTTCACCCTCCCCTTCCTCGACGTCAGGCGCGACAAAATCAGAGCAGATCCGTGCGAGCCTTCTCGGCCGCGGAAAAATGCAGCACACCTCGTCCATCTCGTCTTGAGCCGACGTCGACCACCACCCCAATCGCTTCTCAAACGATAGACCCTCGACTGCCAACGAGGATCTTCACCCCTAAAAATCCGGACGTAGATGCAACACGCAAAAATTACACGTACCCAGCACCCGGTCGGCCATGGGGGCTTTCACTCCGGATTGATCTCGACTGTCGAGGGGTCGCCCGACGGCGTGCGCTCTGCCAATGAGCGCCTCGTCACAAGCTTTTCCTATGTCTATGACTGCGGCTCGGAACGAAGCGACGCTTTCAACAGTGAAATGTCGCTCTACCGTGCAGCATGCGACGGAAAGACGGACGTGCTTTTTGTTTCACATCTTCATGCTGATCACATCAACGGCATCGATCGTCTGCAGGCAATGGCGCCAGCGAAGACGGTCATCGTTCCTTACCTGGATGTTGTAGAGCGCCTGCTTTTCGTGCTTTCCGATTTTGAGCGCGGTACGGTATCCCGATCGTCGCTCGACTACTTTGAGAGCCCCGTAGCCTGGTGGGTCGGGAGAGGTGCGGAGCGGGTCATCTTCCTTCAACCGGGCGGGCCTGACGATATCCCTCCTCCGCGTGGCGCGGAACCCGACGGTCCGATCGACGGCCCGTCCGCTGGACGCCGGATACGACTTGATGACGCTCCATCCAAAGGCTCGTCGGCAAACAGACTGGCGACTTACTTGCGTGCCCCACACGGGCCGATCGCTGAAAAGCTCACTCCTGCGGATCCGACAGCGCGAGAGACGCAAATCGGCGCCTATGTGGCTGCATCCGGCTCGTATCTCCAGCTTGAGTGGCAATCCTTTACAGGTGACGCGTGGCGCAGGGGCGATTGGGTTCTCCTGCCCTATGTCCATCCGGTCGATGATCCCGCCCGAAACCGGTTTCTCCGGGACATTAAAAAGGTGCTTGGTTTCCGGGGAAATGACGAGGCAAAGCTCGCCAAATCGCTGCTTGAGCACATACGCTCTATGGAAAGTGCCAAGCGGCTGGTCGAAATCTACACCCGGCATTTTGCCGGAGGACACAATGCGATTTCGATGTCACTTTACTCTGGGCCGTTATCTCAACGCGCCGTCGCAAGCTCAAGCCACACCGAGCCATCCCGGCAATGGCTCTCCTCGCTCGAAGGACCACCCTACGGTCGCTTCTTCTGGTCACATGATGGCATCGGCTGGCTCGGAACGGGTGACGCCGCGCTTCGGCATGATAAATGGCGCCAGCCATGGCGGACGTTTTTCGAAGGCTTTGATGACCGAATTGCGGTCATGACATTGCCACATCATGGTTCCGCCAATAATTTCCATCCGGAAATCCTTGGGTTCCGAGCATTGCGGTTCGCGCTTGCCACGACTGTCGAGGCTCGAAACCGCGTGTCTCGCCTGAGAGAGACGCTCGGCGCGGTTGAACAGGCGGGTATTCATACACGAGTTATCGACGATGGACGCTTAAGCCGTTTCACTGTCACTTGCGAACGTAGCATGGCCTAGGCGGCCGTCGGGGCGAGGCTATGCGCGAAAATGTCGTTTTGCATTTATTGTAAGATCCCGCTCCCACCGAAATCACAAATCGCACGATGAGGAGACGAGGTTCGCCTCCCGCGCCTCCGTGTGCGGGGGCAGACGGATACGTCGGGCAGCCACGGCAAACTCCGCCTGCGGTGGAATCGAAGCTTGTATGTTCGCCACCCACCCAGCACTCGCTGCCCTTCTTGCTCTGCCTCGCCGGACGAGCTTCTCTGATAATCTGTTTATCAAATCTGTGAGGGGCGAGCATACTGGCGGCGCGTAGGCTTCGTCAGCGCCCGACAGCCCTCCTGCTACGAGTTCTTGGAGATGAACGATGATCCCGTCACGATCCCGCAGACTTTGCACGAGGCATCGAAGCAGGAAAGTACGCGGCACCCGCGGGGTCCACACTTTTCAAAAGCCCGCGCGCTCATGGCCGGCGCGGCGCTCAACTCGAAGAACCTGACGGCGACGAAGACCGTTGGTCTGTGAAACCGATGTGATTTCAGTCCCTTGAGGCGGTTAGTCACGACTAACGGCCAATAAGCTCCCGTCAGCGACGCCTGTTGAGCAATTCCAACGAACGCAAGCACCTGTCTTCCACCCGATTGTCTGAGAACTGGAAGCCAGACCGGTTCGAGTGTTTCAGACCATGGTAGGTAAAGAAATTACCCGAGATTCACACCAGCAACTCTACAGCCAGCACTAACTTTCCCTCCCCCGATGTCCAATATCGCGATGCCTGGATTGCAGTAGAACGAACTTTGCTGCCAAACCGCAAAATTCGCGGGCTAGAAGACGGAAACGCCAAGCAGTCCAGAAACACCTTTTTATTTCAGTCGTTTAGCGCAGTTAGTCGCAACTAACGGCGATTTACACCGCTTGAAGGAGCCTGCCACCATTGTTGCGGAGTAGCGCCATGATCACCGGACCGAGAGAAAACTCATCCCGCTCGGCTCGCCGCGTGAGATCCCGCAGATATCCACCTGGGGAATTGATCAGATTTGCGCGCTCAAGAATGCAACCGACTGCCACCGCGGCATTTTCCGGCCCCATGACCTCGCACGCATCTTGGTAAGCAGATGGGCTGATTCCCAGCATCGATCTCACCACGACCGCTGCCGACATAAGATCACGCCAGCTACCGACAGCTCCGCCCGGTCCATAGTCAGCCAACTGCTGACAGGCCTTCAGCACCACACCAAGAGAGAAAGCCTTCAGCGGCTCGACCTTTGGCTTGTCGGGTTTGCTCGGCTTCACGCCCTGCTCTTTTTCAGAGCTAGGTTCAAACTCATAGATGGATTCGGGATTTGAATTCTGTATGTGCTGCTCAAATTGAGCATCATTGGTGCTACTAAATTGTGAATTCTGCTGATCTTCCAATCGATTAATGATCTCGTCGCGAAGAAGCTCCATTTCGTCCAGAACACCCGCTACGTCTTCCATGGTCGGGGACCGGGGAATACGGGCAACGAGTTCAACATACATCGCTTCAATGGTTAGCCAGTCGCCCTCGGCACCCTCCTCCATTGCTGCCGAAATCAGCTTGCGAACGTCACGGCGGCAGATCGTCAGGTTCTCCTTGGCTTTCCGGAATGCGGAACGCGCGGCAACGACTTTCTGCGCGATGAGAGCCAATTCTTCGGATCGGGCGAGCATTGGTGAGAGATCGAAGCCGAAGGCATTCTCGATTTCACCAGCATTGTTCTTGCGCGCGAAGCGTTTGCCGTTCGCGCTGTCCTTCCGAACGATCAGCCCGGATTCCACCAGCAATGCAAGATGACGGCGAAGTGTTGCTCCGGCCATGCCATGGGCGCGCAGAATCAATTGTGCGTTCGATGGAAACACCACCAACTGTGCCTCCTGGCGCAATTCGTTCTCCGGGTAGAAACTTAGCAGCGCGTCGAGCACAGCAAGGCTGCTCGACTGCAGGCCGAGCGCTTCCCTAGCCTCTGAAGCGTCCCGGAAGACCTTCCACTTTTCGACCGATTTTCCCGCCTTAATCTCTCTTGTAGCGACCTGTCGCTTCACGAGAGCAAGCGTCATAGACCGCCGCCCAAAGGGCGTCGTCACACTTCCTGTTTGCATCCTCTTTCACCTTTCAAAAGGCAAAAGAAATCGGCTCACCAAATCGGTGCCAAGACTCTTGACGAATATCCGTGGAAGTGCGATTCTCAGGTTGCTTAGATCTGAAAGAGGTTTCCACGACGGCGACGTTTTGGGGGCCTTTTTCTTTTTCCGCTTAATCTCCGTTGTTCAACTGGTCTTGAGTAGTGTTCCTGGAGCGATGCTCCTCGAAGAGCGCTGGCAAACGCTCCAGGACAAAGGCGGCGAAATCTGGCATCTCGCGCCGATCGATCGACAGGTCCAACTTGGTTTTGCTCTTCGTTACCTGGGCCAAACGTAGCCCCGTGGGCGTTGTCAGGAGATCCGGTAGTCCGCGCTTGGTTGGCGTAGGTTTGAGGCTGGCGACGAGCGACTTGAACCGGTCGGGCGAGGGCAGGGCTTTCGCCTCGGCCGATCGCAGGAAAGTCGAAGCCTGTTCAAGGTCATCGTCGCGCGTGAGAAGCTCGGCGAGAGCCACCCAACTTTTCAAGCCAATCCCGGGCGCCGAGCCGATTGCGTCGACAATTTCCGTGGGGATGCGGGTCACCACCGACAGCATGTTCGAGAGATCGCTTTTGTAGACGGACAACGCTGCCATCACGACATCTCGTGAAAATTGCTCGGTCAGCCGGGAGGCGAACCGCGCCTTTTCTATGAATGTCAGGTCCTGGCGTTCATTGTTCTCCTGACCTTGGGCAATTACGAGCTGCTCGTCTGTAAGTTCCCTGACAACCGCCTTGACGGGCAGGTTGAGTTCCGAGACGGCGCGCAAACGACGGTGCCCAAATGCGACTTGATAGCGCCCCGGTGCCTCGGGGTGAGGGCGCACCAGAATAGGGATCTGCTGGCCTTGTTCGCGGATCGCTTCAACAAGACCGGCAATATCACCGGGCATGCGGTCTTGAACGAAAGATGGATCGACCGTATCCGTATCGAGTTCGATGATGGTTTGGCCCTCAGCCAGGCGTTTTTCGATTTCTTCGGCGCGCTCAAACCTCGCCTTACCTTCTGCGAAAGCACCGCCAACCTGGCTAGTGAGACGCGATGATGCCGGTGTCGCTCCTTCCGCTGGTGGGGATCCCATGAGCGGAAGAATGCTTCGGCTCTTAATCGGTCTTTCAACCGGCGCCGCGACGGCGGCGGTTGGCTTGGGGGTACGGAGGATGTCCTTCCTGCTCATGACTTTCTTCCCCATGCTTTCTTGATCAGCGATTCGATCTCGTCGTTGACGTTGTTCATCGCCTCAAGCGCGCGATCATAAGTGGCCCGGGTGAATTGGCCTCTCTCCACCTCGAAAAGGGTCTGGTTCGTGAGACCGGCATCGGAAACGGCCGTTGTCTTCAGCATCGGGAAGTTTAGAACATTTTCTCCGAAAATCGCCCTGAGATATCCGACCATCTGGTTCTGTGGCCCATCACTCGGCTCGAACCGCGTCACGAGATAGCGCATCCAGTTATAGTCGAAGCGCGCACCGTGCGATGAGATCTCCCGGAGCAGATCCGATGTCATCGACAGAAACTGATTCATCGACATGACGTCGAGCATCTGCGGATGCACGGTGATCAGAACCGAGGTGGCTGCGGTCAGGGCGGAGAGGGTGAGGTAGCCTAGTTGTGGCGGGCAGTCGATCACCACAACGTCGTAATTGGGTGCCACCTGGTCAAGCACCTCGCTGATCCGGTGGAAGAACATGGTATCGCCGATCTTCCGCTTCATCAGCGCCCGCGGCGTATCGTGTTCGAACTCCATAAGTTCGAGGTTGCCGGGGATCAGATGAAGATCAGGAATGTAGGTCGCGCGAACAATCTCGGCCATTGGGCGAGCGTCGTCGTATCGAATCGCACCATAAAGCGTCTCGTTTACGCCGACATCGGTTTCTGGCTGGTTGCCAAAGAGTGTGGACAGGCTCGCCTGCGGGTCAAGATCGATAGCGAGCACCCGGTAGCCGCGAAGCGCGAGATACTGGGCCAGATGAGCGGCAGTCGTGGTTTTGCCGGACCCGCCCTTGAAATTCATGACCGAGATAACCTGCAACGCTTCATCGTCGCGGCGGTGTGGAAGATAGCGGCGATTGCCACGGCCCACCTGGTCGAGGTGCTTGCGGATCTTGTGCATGTCCTCAACGGAATACGACCGGCGCCCGGTCGGACTGGTGCTGACCTGGAGACCTTCGAGCTCATTTGCGAGCTGGCGCAGATATACTTCTTTCACGCCGACCAGCTTTGCTGCCTCCGCTGGCTGAAACGTGCGGATGCCCTTTTCCGCCGTAGGGGGAAAGGTCGCGAGCTGATGCTCTTGCAGTTGCGCCGACAAGGAACGAGAATGGCGCTCAATCAACCCCATCAGGTCTTCATCTTTTGGCGGTAATTTTGCAGCGATTTTGGGCATCCCCGGACCTGATTTCTTGAAATAGCGCTTCTGAGCGGAATTTCCTAATCACTCCGCTGCTTGCAATAAGCATCGATTCTAACAGGCTGGCAAGCTATTTAGGGTTAACAAAACCTTAATGCCGACCGTCGCTCGTGCAAAGAGATTTAAACATTATGGTGCAACAACAAGATGTTATCGAGGGTGTATCTCCGGATGCCGTTTTCACCCGTACACCGGAATCTGCGAAGCAATAGGCGCAAGGGATACATTTTGCGGTGGCGACAACCCATCTGGCGACTCAAATTAGCATCCAAGCGAGTTCACTGACGAGAATCATCGCCACCAGCTAGGGCGGAAAAACGGCCGCTGTGGGGTTGCAGTCCAATGCAGCTGCTCGGGTTTGAGAAAATCCTCCTCCTCCCTGCAATTAAAGCATACGGGCAGCCCGTCCGCTTCGACGCGTAGCATTATTGTAGTAGCTCGATGCCTGCTGCACCGACCGGTGGCGGGACTGCTCCATCGCCTCGGGCAGGGGGATGCCACGGTTTGCCGCCTCGGTCAGATATCCAGATCGTAGCCCGTGCGCGGAAAACTCCCCACGGTCTAATCCAGCCAGTTCCACCCGCTGCTTGATGATCGCATTGACCGACTGCGGATCGATCGCCCGCTTCGAAACAGTCCCCCAGCGACCGATCGCCCGAAACACGCTGCCACTGTCGATCTTCGCCGCCATCATCCAGGCATTCAGTGCTTCCACCGGCCGGCCCGTCAGATAGACGATATCGTCCTGCTCGCCATTGCTCGTCTTGGTCCGACCGAGATGGATGGCGAGCGAGGGGAGGGGGGCGCCATTCTCGACCGGAATGGGCGGCTCGACGGTCAGCTGCTCGCGGCGCAGCCCGGCGATCTCGCTGCGTCGGCGGCCACCGGAGGCAAAGGCGACCATCAGGATCGCCCGATCGCGCAGATCGCGCAGACTGTCGGTGGCGCAGGTGGCCAGCAGTTTTGCCAGCACGTCTGATGTAACCGCCTTGGCGCTCTTGCGAAGACGTTGTCTTGGCGCGGCCCGGATCGCCAGCCGAATGGCCGATTTGAGGGCAGGGGAGGCGAAGGCGCCGTCAAGGCCGCGCCATTTGGTCAGCGTCGACCAGTTGGCCAGCCGCCGCCGTACCGTCGCCGGCGCGTGCGGGCCGACGGATTTCAGAAAGCCCTGGCTCCGGAGGCTTTGGTCGACATCGGCCGGCATGCCGTGATCCGGATCGGTCTCGCGGTGTTGCGGGTCCCAGAGGTGATGGGCGACAAATTTCAACAGCAGCGCCTCGGGCGCCGGCCAGGGCAGGGAGCGTCCGGTCGCCGCCAATCCCCAGGCTTCGAGGTAAGCGAGATCGGAGGTCAGGGCCCGCAATGTGTTGTCGCCCATGCCCTGGTTGACGAGATGGCGCAGCGTCTCGACGTCGTGGTCGGTGAGCAGCTCGGCGAGTTCGTCGCGGCGTTCGATCGGCAGCACGGCGGCGATCGTGTCGAGCTCCTCGGCGCGCCGCTCGACGGCGGTCAGTGATGTTTTGAGTTTGGTCACGGACGCTCCAAAATCGCGGGTTCGCCGGCCTCCTGGACCGCGATTTGCACCGATCCTTGCTGATTTGCGGGGCAAAATCAATCTACCATCGATAACCAGTACTTATCGATGGTTAGAAGCCCAACCGCAAACCATACCATGTGAGGAACCGTAATATTCAGATAGAGTTCCTGTAGGAAATCATTTATCATTATTTCAATGGCTTACGATATTGCGAAAATCAGCATGACACCCTTGATGGAGCCGACTTTTCGGGCAGGCATCTTATTGGCGCGCCTGGACGAGCGCATCGCCCGATCTCCGGTCGGTCTGGGCTTCCTCGAACGATCCCATTTCACGGATGCCTGCGCCTCCCTGTGGATCGACGGCGAACTCGTGCATCTCGAAGACCTCGTGCTCCACGACGCCACCCGCGATATCCGCACCCCCACCCACGAGCTGACCATCGCCCGCGATGTTTTGCGAACTCGCCGGCGCATTTCCGCGCAGCCGCTCGGCTGGGCGCTGTCGCCGGACGGCGTTCGCACTCTCAGAGAAACTGCGGAGATCACGTCTGGCGAGACGGACGAGGCGGGAATGTCAGGTGGCATCCGGAGTGCGGTCGCAATTCATCCGGAAGGGGAGGGGGACGACGACGACGACGTCGAAAATCTCCCCGGCCTCGACTACGCCGCCATCGATGCGGTACTGGCCCGCTCTGACGCTGCCATCGAGACCGCGACGCGTCCCGGCCGCGCCGGCGGCAGCCGTGCTGCCGATAAGGATCCGCTGGTCTACGATCTCGACTGGGATGAAGACGCACGGCTGGACGAATGGCGGGGCGTGTTGCGACAGGCGCAAGATTTGCCCGCTGTGCTGCAGGCGATCGTTGCCCTCGATGCCTGGAACGAGGTTTCGGTGCTTCAGCACGCGCCCTGGCTCGGCCGGTTGCTGGCCGCTTCGATCCTGCGCCAGGCGGGCATCACGTCAGGTGCCCATCTCGCGGCCATCAACCTTGGCCTCAAAACCATTCCGGTCGATCGGCGCCGGCATCGCGATCGCGAGACCCGGCTGCTCGCGATCGCCCACGGTTTTTTGGCGGCGGCCGAGATCGGGATGAAGGAGCATGACCGGCTGGCGCTCGCCCGGCAGATGATGGAACGCAAATTGTCGGGAAGACGAACGTCTTCAAAACTGCCGGAGCTGGTTCAGCTGGTGATGGCGAAACCGCTGGTATCTGCCAAGATGGTTGCGAAAACGCTGGAGATGACGCCGCAGGCGGCGCGGCGTATGGTTTTGGAACTGGGGTTGAGAGAGATGACGGGCAGGGGGAGGTTCCGGGCATGGGGGGTGCTATGACGCACCATACGAATGATTGCTGTTGGAAGGCATCGCGCAATGAATGTATGGGTTCAAAAAGTTTTGCTGTGGATTCCAAGGGCGTTTGCCCGAGCGATGGTCATCGCGTGTATGATCACTGCGCCGCCACGGAGAATAACACATGGCCAGCAGCTATGCAGAATGGAAGCGAGAGGTATCGGAGCTTGACGCTTTGATTTCAAAGATCGGCGCCTCTGTCCTCCAAGTGAGAAAGCTTGAAGGGATTGCCGAACTTGAAGATAAACTGGTATTGAGCCCGCCGCGAAATGGCGAGGTGACACCGGACCTCGAAGACATCGTAGACCAGCTCTCAATCAAGCACTTCGGAATAACAAACGAAGACACCCAATTTAAGTATCCCGACGGTTTCGAGGATATGGTCGAGGGCATGGCTGAGTGGTGGAGCGTCCAATCTCGCGCGGATGATCACGAAGAACTGTTCAGCACGGGTTTGATGACGGATGATGAAGCTGTTCTTGCACTTTTGGTCTGGGGAATTGATTTCCGCGATGATCGGGGAGACCCACTAAGGTGCACGAAGCTGTTATGCCGACAGGTTGAGGCGGCGGCCTTGAAGATCATGGGCCATCTGCCCAATGCTGATGAGGTTGGCTTAAAGAGCTTGGAAAGCAGGCTGGAAAAGGACGCGCAGCTTCACTTCGCCCGCAAGCGAACGATCAAATAGTGCAGGTGCTGTCGGGCTTATCGAGTCAACGGGAGACCCAAAATTGGGGGCAATGTTGCTCGACGGTGCAGTAACTTGCCGATAAACGACGGCTAGAAGGCCAGTACGTTTAAGACAGATCGCGTACGAATGCGCGGTCAGCTTTTCGGTTTCGGTGATCGGCTGAGCCCGGCCGCATGAAGCGTGGCAACATTTCGCGCCCACGCGTCATTCACAAGGTCCTGCCACTGGATCACTTCGATGGTTGATCCTTTGAACTCGTTGTCGAGAGCGCGGATGCGGCCTTCGCCGTTTGCCGTCGTTGACCAGCCTGCCAGTTGCTCCTTCAGATCGCCTCTGATGTCGGCCACCACATAGCAGTAGAAGATACAATCTGGAGCAACCCGGACACTTTGGCGGTTGAAAGCTTCGATTTCGCTGTTCTTGAGCTGCCTCAGATACTTGGTGATCTGCAATTCCACCAAATCCTCGGCCTTCTTATATTGTGTGCGGCCGGGCCGTTTAAATTCGACGATCATCGCCTTGCGAAGTGGCTCGGAGGCGTCGAATTCGTTGCTCTCGTCGGACGGGTCAACCACGCCCAATCCATGAGCAAGGTTCCAGACCAGCAGATCCGGGCGGACGTCTGTCCCGCCGGACCTCAACGTTTCCCCTAACCGCTGATCTGAAGAGAACGACCGCGTGAAGGCCAGGCGCTCGTCAACGATCCATAGATCATGGCCGCTCGCCTCTACCTTACCAGGGTCACTGCCGTTGAGCCGCATAGGAACGATGAGCGAATGGAGGGTGCTTTCCAGGTGGAAATCTTCCTCTTTCTCTCCGCGATCTCGTATTCGCCTGATCAGACGTTCCAACAATTCCAAGACCAGCTTCCGGCGGACGACATGCTGTGCCAACGCCAGCCGCTCAGAATTCTGGACTTCCTGCGCTGCCTTGATGACCGTTTCGGCGAAGCTCGCAGAGACGCTCTGACCTTCTTCCAGTTGCTTGATTACCGCCTCGATATTGTTCTGACGCGTCTCATCACGCCTGATCTGATACTTGACCAAGCCGGTTGCAAACTCTTCTGGGCTACGAGCGCCAAACGGAACACGATCCAGCTGGATATCTTCGTCTGCAAAATCGTAGATGGGATATCGTTGGACAAAACCACGATAATCCTCGCGCCGCGCATCCGAATATTCTGCGATCTGCTCGGTCAAGAATTCCTCCTTGATGAACTCAGTGCAAAGTCTGATGAGTTCCTTGACCTTGGATTCAGCCAAGTTGAAGGCCGTACGACCCTCGTTCACATGCCGATTGAGGTAATCGCCGGTGATGCATCCATGGAAAACAAGGTCCTCATGACCGTCGCGACGAACGCGGTCGATCCCCAACAGCTTATCGATCTTGCGTGGCTCGACGTTTCGGCCGTCGGCAAGGAGATGAAGCTGATGCATCCCGTCCAAGCCTGTGCTGGCCTCCGGCTTGCAGGTGAAGCCGGTGATTTTGAGTGTGCCAAATTCCTTGTGCTCGTCGGTGCTGGCCTCAAATGGCTGGCCAACCACAAGGCCTGACACCGCTTCTGGATATCGAGCTTCCTCGCCGTCGATATCGAGGCGGACCTTCGGCCCCTTCGCCATAAGGAAATCGGCTATAAAATGTGCGCTGAAGTACCGTTTGAAAAGCTCGGCAGCTGCCGGAAACTGCTTCCGATAGTTTGTCTCTCTAAGGCCTTTGAAAGCGACGACGGTACCAGTGTTCCTAACGCGAGAGAGGTGTCGTCGTTCACTGTCCTCGCGAAGCTGTTCCTCATTGTTTAAAAGGAATGCGAACGCGCGGTCGTGGAATTGGTCGGCTTCCAAGTATTTGCTCTCAACGCGCACGTCAGTGAAGGAATCGAGCCAGAACAGCCTACCGACGCCTTTGCCCCCGCGTTCCTTTTTGAAATCAGTATCCAGCTGACAAAAGGCTTCATACCGGGTCCGATCCAAGCCGATCCCATTATCGATGACCTCGATCTCCAGCTTATCCGGATCGCGCAGGCCGGTGACGTAAATGTCGACAATCCCCTGATAGTCGGGATGAGACTTTTGGACATCCTCGATGGCGAAGATGGCGTTGCTTACCGCTTCGAAAAGCGGCTGCATGGCCTGGGCAGTGTTTGAAGGCTTGGGGAGCTTATCAACGCGATTGATCACGTTAGGTGCAAGTGTCGGCATACATCCCCCTAAAGTTCTCGAATACGGATAGCGCAACAACTTTGTGTCAGCAACGGAAACTGCTGTCTGACCGCTGGGGGTGCGACAGGAACGCCTGGCGTTCACACTGCATGAGCAGGGCACTCCCGAATGGTCCAACCCCTGGCCACGAGCAGCGCCCGTTCGTTCACTGAAAAAACGTCCGACCGCATAGCCAGGCAAAGAAGCTGTGCGGGCCGGGTCATCGCTACGTAGTGAAGCTTCAGGCGGCCTTGAATCTGACTGCCCTCAGCTCCTTTGCCTGCCTTCCCGCCCAAGATCCACGGTTTGAGAGCACTCAGGTGATGGTCAAAAAAAAGGAATCCAAGACCAGCGTCGCGGTATGGGTTTCCCCTTTGACCGAGTGGATTGAGCCAAGACGGATTTTGACCTTGGGATCTGCGGCTGGGTAAGCAAAGATGTTCGAAGCGACAGTGGGCGAGCCAGTAGGAAGGTCATCCAGCTTCTTCCGTTCCAAAGACTCGACGAAATCTCTCGCGGCAATCGCTTTGCCCACCGTTTCCTCTGCAATGACGCGCAGGACAACGAATGACGAATTGGATGATCCGAATCAGCCACTCGGGATAGGTGAGCCCGCTAGTAACGACGAGCAAACCGCCCGCGACCATCATTAGGACTTTAGATGACTGGCTGATATTGCCATGGGTCTGCTTTACAGCTTCACCGGTTCTATTTTCATTTCCCGCCGAATTTTGCATGAGAATCCCATAAATTTCTGTCAGGGCGCTCACTAAGTCTCAGGGATTACGAATAAATGAACTAAACGCGACACGCGCTTGCACAGTGTTGATAAAGTAAAGAAACAGATAAACGAAGGTCGTTTGCAGGCGGCCAGACCACGGCCCCCGGCGCTCAACCACCAGCTCGTCAACCCGGCAACTCGATCCAGGCTATAAACCTCCCTCTGGCTTCGAAGTAGCGCTCCTCGGTCGCAGTTGCACCTGCCCTGCCGCTCCTTGGTTGCGACGCTAATGCGCCGATTGCACATGCCTTGGCGTGCTGTCACTCTTCCATTCCGATATCACCTGAAGTTGCGAGGGAATGCTGAAGTGGATCCACAGGAAGTACAAGGTCAGCCCAAACCGACCGCAGAGCAGCTCGCGGTAGCATTCTCTCTCGCAAGTCTTATCGAAAGCGAGACAGCAGAATCGTCGTTCGCGCTGTTTGGCGCATGGGGGCGGGGCAAATCATTTACCTCAGAGACAATCATAAAAAACCTCGCAGGCGACATGTTGCCCGTGGTCTTCCCGAGCTGGCTCTACCCGAACAAGCCGGAATGCTGGGTCAATCTTTATCGAACGGTGTATGAAAGCCTGAAAAAGGAGAACGCACTGGCGCTGTTTACGAGCATTGTGCGGATGAACTTGGAGCGGTCCGGTCTCTATCAGGCAGTTGGTGCCGTGATTTACGTGATGGCCTGGCTGTTTGCCTTCGTCCCGGTCACCGATGCTCAGTTCATGTGGTTTCTGATCGGCTCAATCGGGCCCGTCGCGCTGTGGTTCTGCTTCCGGTTGGCATCGACGATACCGAGCATGCTTCGTCACGTTCGGAGGGTTTACTGGCGGATCGAAAGTCATACGGAAAAACTGGGCCTGCAAGAAACGATCGGCAGGGATCTACGGGATCTCATCGCCGCCTGGAGTTCGAAGGAGACTAAAAGTCTGGATCAAATGCTTTTTATTTTGCCGGTCCTGTTCGTCTTCCCGTTCATTGCCCTGTTCTTGATCGCACGGCTTTCAGGTATCATGGATCCGATCGCCGAAATCTCTGCCAGGCACCTGCAGCTATCGGCTTGGTCTGCGTTCTGCGTTATTACATTCACCCTTCTGATTGTGGTCAAAGGATATCGGTCAAAAAGGTCTAAAGTTCTCGTCCTCGTGGAAGATCTCGATCGCGTATCCGCAGACCACTCATTGGCAATAACAGAATCGATTTCCGTCTTTCTAGACAACAACAGCGAAAAACCGTCGATGCATTTTCTCTTCCTGATGGATGAAGATGCTTTGGATTCTGCTATCCAGCAGCGGCACGGAGAACGCGGGCAAAATGCTCCCTATTACTTCAAGGAGCGTTTGTTTAAAGCGCATATTCGCCTGCCTGCGATGACAGCCGCTGAAGCCCGTGCAACAAGTGCCTTCATCATAGAGTTCGATGTGATGGAAAAGCTTCTCAAATCGAAAGAGGATCGGCAGAACGCTCTGACAGAGCGCAAGAAAAATCTCGATCAAGCGCTGGAACATTTGGAGCGACGTAAAAACTCGCAGATCGAGGACAAGTACGATGTGGTTCGAGAGGCGTACACCAAGGAAGTCGTGGTCAGAAAAGGACTTCGAAGCCGTTTCGCCGCTAGTCGTTTCCCCCTGCCGGAGGAAGCCTTTCTCGATGATGTGAGAGTGGAGCACATTCCCGCAGAAAGACGGAAGAGAGCACCCACGGCCCAGGAACTCGACGAATTTGAAACTCAAAAGGAAAAGGGGATAGCGGCAGCTCTGGAGAGCGCGGACAACGCGCAAAAAGCCTTCGATATGCTGGTCAAACAACTCCAGCAAGACGATGACAGCATTTCGCAGATGAAGGAGCGGCTTCTCCACACTGACGAGGGCGCTTCAAGGCCGCGCCCTATTTCTCGCATCGAAGATGGCGAGCGTAGACGGATCGCCGAGATAATGGGCAGGTTCGCTGAGCAGAAAAACACCATCTGGGGACCGCGTTCGATTATCTCATTCATCCGCAAATTCGAGATGATGAAGACCCTGTGGGAGTATCTCGTTATCCGGTCTCCTGTTCGGCCACTGCACGATTGGGAAAAGGCACTAATACTTGACGCCCTTGCTGTCGAACTGATGTCACGTCTTGGTGGAACGATGGAGGCCGAGACAGACTTCGACGAGGCGCTTCCTGAGCACAGAGAACAAGCGAGACGCCTGGCTGGCTATGTTATATAGCTGGACACGGAGGCCGGTCGGGCAAACACCCCTATCCCGACCGGTGCGTTGATGAAGTGGTACGCTGCCCACAGTGCGCTACCTAGTCCTGTGTCTTGAAGGGGGCATCAGGATCCTCGACGACGCGGACGTAGAAGCTGGTCTGAGGGATAAAACCCCCATACTGCATACCCCAGTCAATAACTCGTGAAGTTGTGAAGGATCACCCCAAGGACCGCCTCGAGGAACTACTGCCCTGGCTTTGGGCGCCGGCAAAAGACCAATGCGAGGCTGCGTGATGGCACGTTCAAGGTTCATCTACACGCTCAAAGAAGTTGCCGTCATGATCGGCGAGAACCTCGAGTTAATCGACGAGGCGCGTTGGGCTTATCGATCAGCCTATTCGAGTCGCTTTCTGCCGCGCATCGGACACTAAGCAGCCGCAGGATTAAGCCGAGGATTCGCCTCATGGCCATTGGCCTTTGCCCAGGCAATCAGCTCTCCCTCGATTTGCGCAATAAAGTCGACGTTTGGGTCATGATCCGCAGGGTCAAACGCTCCTCCGTCGAAAAGACTACTTATCAGGGATCTGACCTTAGTCTTCAACGCCTCATCCTCGTTCACGCGATTAAACGCTGCATAAGGCTTATCCTTGCCGAGCTCCGCGCCACCCAGATAGCGTTCAAAGTCAGGGATGCTCCATCGGTGATAAACGGTATTGCCTTGCAGGCGGCACAATAAAATCTCGTTGCGAATGGACGTGTTCACGGTCCACATTGCGTTGTTCGCTCCGTCTTTCCGACGAGGCCAATCGACGTCATGGACGATACCGAAATTTGTTTTGAAGTGCCGCAGCATCTTGATGAGCGGCACCAGGATAGCCTTCCCGCGCGCTCGAATGATACTGACATTACCTGCGAGTACGTGCTGAGCCTTGACGATCGCGGATATGAATGCCGCGTGTTCGGTATCCCCCTCGACCAAAATGGGATAGCTTCCGAAGAATATCTCGGAGAACCCCACGTCAGTAAGCTGAAGCGCTTGAAGGTTGTCCTTCTCCATTTCTGAAAACTCAACCTCATCAGCGACATACAGGCGAGGCGAAAGCGATTTGCCATCATTCGAACGCTGTAGCCTGGCGATCGTCGTGTGGTCCATAAGTGGATTGATAAAATAAGGCGAATGGGTCGTTATCAGCACCTGCCAGTCCGGATGTTGTCCCAAAGCGTATAGATGGGCCTGTGCTGCCCTAGCGGCCATTGGGTGAAGTGCGTTTTCTGGTTCATCCATCAGGAGGATATAACCCGGCAACGCTGGATCCTCAGCATCCTCAGGAATGGCTCCACCCTCGTTGAGCGCGGCTACCTGTTGGATCAGGAGCTTGGTCGCTTCGCTCTCCGGGTCTTTTTTCTTCTCTTTTGTCAGGCTGGTATTGAGAGGTTTCAAAAGTGCCTCCCGCCGCTCAGTCTGGCGACTAATCTCGTTGTGGACTTGCAGCATTGCCCAAAAAAGCGCTCGCCGCGCGCCGGTGCCCTGCTGAGCCACGCGGGACTGGCCCGACGGCTCCTCTACCCGTATTCCCGAACCTTGCTTCAACAGCGCATCGATTTTCAGCTCCGGACTGGTCATCTCGACATGGAGACTGACGCTGAGACCCGGGAACACGCCCTGAAAGCCGGTCTTTATTTGCTCGGAAATGACGCCAAGTCGCTCCTTGTGGGGTTCAGCCAGTCCGTTTACGGTGGCCGCGAGCGCAGCTTTGTCTTTGGAAATTTGCGACTCCGCGTCAGTCTCCAACGCCTTCAGCTCTTTTACCAAGGGGCTTAGCGCCAGGGTCAGCAGGATGTCTTCAGTAGAAAGAGCATCATCAAGAGATTTAATGCGCATCGGCTTTGGTAGGCGCGAAGTGAAAACATTATCCGCACCGCCGGCCTTGCCTTCCTCTGCCCAGTCCCCTGTTTGAGGATCCCAGGTCTGCCGAACAGCTTTACCGCCGATCGGCCACGACCACCGGCTGCGAACAATGAGCTTTTCGCCCTCTATCACTTTCCACTTCTCATCGACGTTGCCCATCCCTTGCGGAATATGCACATCAAGCTGGATTTCTGATGGGTCTTCAGCCGGCGCCCAGTTGCATCGATCGTGTGTGGGGTTGAATAGACTAGGGTTTACGGCCAACTCATATGCTCGCAGGATCGTTGTCTTCCCGGAGTTGTTAGGGCCAACCAAGCAGAGCACATCGTCCAGTTTAACACTGACCGACTCTGGTCCGATGCATCCCACGTTCTTCACGGTGATCTTAAGTAGTTTGGACCTCATGCCATTCTCCCACCCTGTTGAAGGTCGGAGAATGGCTGAGTCGAGAATCAACTTCAACGTGTTATCGTTCTTGCTGCTCTGCGCGTCGTGCTTGAGCTGCGAGCGCAACGATCGGCGGGTATCGGCTAGATCTAGGCGTGCCGAATTTTTCCGATTTGCTCGCCTGGGGCGAAGTGTCGGATGCTATACTATTCGTGGAGGAAGCATGATTCGTATTCTACACACGGCTGATTGGCATATAGGTCAAACGCTTCGCGGATTTTCTCGCGAGCACGAGCACCGCAAGGTGTTTGAGCGGCTCGAAGAGATCGTCGTGGAGCGGGATGTCGATGCCCTCGTCATCGCCCGTGACGTGTTTGACAGCCAAAATCCCTCCGGGGAAGCGCAACAGCTCTTTTACAATACGCTCGTGCGGCTGAGCCGCGCGCATCCGCGCATGGCTATGGTGATCGCTGCCGGCAACCACGATGCCGCTGGTCGATTGGAAGCGCCACGGCCTCTATTAGAGGCATTCAACATCCGCGTCGTAGGCAACGTTCGTCGGCGTGAAGGGCGGGTCGAGGCGGCACGGCATCTCGTTCCTATCGCTGACGCAAGCGGTGTCGTAGCTGCTCATGTGCTTGCAGTCTCCTACCCAACCGCAGCGTGCCTTCCGAATTTGACGCGGCTGGATGGTGAACTAGGCTCGCCCATCATTGCCGGTGTGCGAAGCCTCTATGCCGAATTGGTCGATACGTTACGGGAGCCGATCGACGGTCTGCCGTTCGTCCTAATGGGACACCTCCATGTTGCAGGCGGCATCGAGTCGGAAGGTGCGGAGCGCCGAATTCTGGTCGGTGGTCAGCATGCCGTGCCGCATGACGTGTTCCCGGCGGAAGCGAGCTACGTGGCGCTTGGCCATTTGCATAAAGCTCAGGCTATCGGTCGTGATACTGTCCGCTATTCAGGTTCACTGATCCCTTTGTCGGCGACGGAGCTACCCTACGCGCATGGGGTCACTCTCGTGAGCCTCGACGGTGCAACGGTTCTATCCGAACATATCTCGATTGATCGGCCACTTCCCTTCGTCCGCCTTCCTGAGGCGGGCGATATGCGTTTGACTGAACTCGGCGATCATCTGACAGCAATGGACCTTACATCGGATCTACCAATTCATGAACGGCCATTCGTCCAAGTCAGGCTTGCCCGTGAAGGGCTGTCGCCTGGGTTCAGGGAGGAGGTCGACCGCATCGCCGAGAGCTTTCCGGTGCGCGTCGTCGATACTCGGGTCGCGGCATTACTCGGGGCGTTAAATGACGTGACCCTCGCCGATCCTATGATCCGGCTGGCAGAAAGAGATCCCGAGGATCTGTTTAAGCTCGCATTTGAACGCACCTTTGGTGTGCCCCCGGATTCCGCGCATCTGGATGTTTTCCACCAGGCACGGGCGGAGGCATAGCCATGCGGATATTGGCTATCCGCGGCGAGAATCTGGCAAGTCTTGCCGCGCCCTTCGAGATCGATCTTGCTGCAGAGCCTCTTGCAGGCTCCGGTCTTTTTGCCATCACTGGGGAGACCGGCGCCGGGAAATCGACCATCCTCGACGCGCTCTGCCTTGCGCTCTATGGCGAATATCCGCGCGTCTCAGTCGGTCGGCGGGAGAATGCGCCCGATCCCAGCGGGGAGGCGATTTCAATTCATGATGGCCGGGCGATCTTGCGCCGAGGCGCCGGCGGCGGATATGCCGAGGTAGATTTTATCGGGCAGGATGGTGAACGCTACCGCGTCCGCTGGGAGGCCAATCGGGCGCGGGGGCGAGCAAATGGGCGGCTTCAGAATGAGCAGCGCGCATTGTATCGACTTGACGACGGCAGTGCGGTGGCAACTGGCAAGACTCAGGTCCGCGAGGCCGTAGAGGCGAGAACCGACCTCACATTCGATCAGTTCCGGCGAACGGTGCTGCTCGCACAGGGCGAGTTTGACGCCTTCCTACTCGCCGCCGAGAGCGAGCGTGCGGAATTGCTCGAGAAGATCACAGGTACCGAAATTTACGCAGCGATCTCGGTCCGCATCCATGATGGCACGGAGGCACGACGAAGAATTGTCGAGCAATTGGAGCAACGCCGAAACGATGTCGGACTTCTCGATGACGAAGCTAGGAAGACGCTGCTCGAGGAGCAAAGTCAGCTTGGTTCGAGCGTCGCCCAGAAAGGCGCGGAGCGTGATCAACACAATGGACGGTTGGATCATTTCAAGCGCGTCGCCGCCGCTCGCAGCGATCTCGCTCTGGCTGAGGCTCAGGGGGTCGCAGCGCACACGACACGCGAGGCCGCAGCCGATGAATATCAATCTCTTGCCGAGTTCGATCTCGTCGAGCCGCTTCGACCGCTGGCGGTTGATTTGCATAATGCACGGCGGACGGCGGCGGAGGCCAAGTCACGTCTCGACGGCTTGCTTGTTGCATGCGAGGAAGCACGGACGCTAGACGCGGCGTCTGCAACACAACTGGCGGACGCTGCAACCGCCAATGTAGCGGCAGAAGACGTCCTCAAAAATTTCGGTCCTCTTTGGAGCGAAGCTGAAAAGCTCGATACGGAGCTGGTGGCAGCTCGGACCGAGTTTAATGACGCGATGGAAAAATCGCAGCAAGCGGAAGCGACATTGCGCGATAAGGCCGATGCGCTGGCCACGATTGATCAAACTCTCGGTCAGACATCAGAGTTACACCGCACGGCGGCCGCGCAATTAAAGAGTCAATCGGATCGCATTCTTCTTGCCGATCGTCTCAGCGATGCGATGGACTTGTTGGCGAAGTGGGATGCTCTCAGACAGGACCATGCTACAGCCACGTCAGAGGCCGTTGAAGCGGCAGAAACAGCTACTCGGCTGCAAGGTGAGATGACCGCGCTGTCGGAAAAGCTCGCTGAGGATCGTGGGCGAAAAGATGGCCTCAGTCGCGATATCTGTGATCGTCGAGGCGGTCTCGATGGCATCGACGAGGCGGCGCTTCACGAACGGGATATCGATCTGCAACGCGCGCTTGAGGCTCTGCGTGAGACAAGTGCAGTCTGCGAACAGCACGATCGGTCGTCGGCTGATCTATCGCGCCGGGAATCGGAACACGCGCTAGCTACCCAGGAGGTGAGCATAGCGAAAAGCCAAATCGTCGAGGCCGAAGCGGATCGGCTCCGTGATCGGATTGCGCGTGCGGAAATTGTTCCGATTGCAGAGCTCGCCGACGAGGCGGTCTCATCTGAGGCCATTCATCTGCGTAGCCTGCTGGCTCCAAATTTAGCCTGCCCGGTGTGCGGCAGCACCCATCATCCGCACCTTGCACATCCCAGCGCGCTCAACGAAATGGCTGCCAGGCTTCGCCGCCGGCGCGAAGAACTTGATACCATGTTGACCGCGACGGGTCAGCGTTTGGACGCTGCAACGCGCGCACTCTCCGCAGGAGAGTCGCGCCAGGCGGAGACAAATCGGGGAATCGATTTGGCACGCGGACAAGTTCTGGCTGCCAACAGCGCTTATAGCGAACAGTGGTCGTCGTTGAATGATCTCTGCACCAATGCTGGAATCGAGGGAAGGGTACCTCCCTTTCTCGATGACCAGGCTGCGCCGAAACTGGCGTCCCTCATCTCAGTCGCGATCGCAGAACGATCAGCGATTGCGTCTCCGCTCGCAGACGCCCGGCGTCTTCGGACAGAGATCGACAGCTTGCAGCGGCAGCATGACGCGCTTGGTGAGGCGATCGAGACGATTACGCAGTCTGTTGACCAAAGACGTCCTGATTTCCACTCCGCGCAATTGAAGGCAACTGAGCGGACGGTCCAGGCAGCAGGCCTTGCTGAGCGCCTCATTTCCATTCGCCGTGAAATCACGCCGTTTCTCGCTGCCGCAGGTCTGATCGTCGACGATCTCGATGACGATCCCACCGGTGTTAGCGTTACGCTGTCAACAGTCGCGACGGAGTATGCTGCCCTGCGCGAGCAGGTTGGCCAACTTGAAATGACGCTCCAGCGTCTGGCGCCTGAGCGTGCATCGGCGTCCGCCTCACTTCAACACGCGCAAGCCCAGTTGACGGCCACTGCACTTCTTCTCAATCAACGTCGCATGGCTGAGGAAGAGAAGGCGCGCGCCAGAGCTGAACTCCTCGATGGCGAAGCGACAGCAAGCCACCGGACTCGGACCAATGAAGCTTGCCTGACTACCCGTGAGACACTCGCTCGTGTGCGCGAGACGAAATCCGCCACCGATGCAGCGTTCCAGGCGGCGGGCGCTCGTCGCGACGAGGCCGCGGCTGGATTGGAGACCGCCAAAGGCCGTAACGCATTAGCCGAAGCGGCATTCAACGCTGCCTGCTTGGATATTGCTCGCTCGTCGGATCAAGTTGCCGCGCTGATCGCAACCGATCCAGCATTGAGCAGAGCGTTGCGGGTCCGAATTGCGGAGATCGATCGAGGCGTCAACGATGCCGGCACCGCAGTGCTCACGCGCCAGAATGACTTACACCGGGCGTTGGAAGGGTTCGACGAGACCACCGATGCCGAGGCGTTGGCCGCAGTCGTTGCAGCGTTGGCAACAGAAATCGGAGACTTGCAACAACAGATAGGTGTGCTTGTCGCTGCGCTCGCGCGAGACGACGGCGCGCGCCGGGCCGCCGCAAATCTATCTGCGCAAATCGAAACTGCGAAAGCGGAACTCGCAATCTGGCAGGCAGTCGACGATGCTGTCGGCTCGGCCAGCGGTGATCGTTTCCGTCGCTTTGTGCAGGGCATCACGCTCGACCACATGGTGCAATTGGCGAATGATCACCTCCACGCATTGACACCCCGCTATAGGCTCGCGCGGGGGGCTGCGTCCGATCTCACGCTGCATATCGTTGATCGCGACATGGGCGACGAGGTCCGCGGCACCCGAAGCCTGTCGGGCGGGGAGCGTTTCCTGGTCTCCCTTGCGCTTGCGCTGGCTTTGTCGGGTCTCGAAGGACGATCGTCCTTTGTCGATACGCTGTTCATAGATGAAGGCTTTGGATCGCTCGACGCGGAGACGCTCGACTTGGCAGTAGATGCGCTGGAGACCTTACAGGGCAGGGGTCAGAAGGTTGGCGTCATCACGCACGTCGCTGCCATGATCGAGCGGATCGCCGTGCAGGTTCGCGTAGAAAAGCGCGGCGCTGGGCGATCGGAGATTAAAGTTTCTGATGGATCTCAACCGATCTGGTCGGCATGACCGGGCTTAGCAAAGGTTCGCTTCAGTTGCGCTCCGCACGCGCTGCCTTTCTACTGCCGAGCCGGACGCGCACGTCTTATGGCTTTAAGGGGCACAACCGGAAAAGCGCGTTCCCGTGGCTCACCCGGAAATGTACTAAACCAAACCCTGTCCCCAGATGTAACGCGACCTACGGGCACTGAGTCCTGGTGAAAAAATACGTCTGCTTCTAATGGCGAGCCTATGAATCCTTGAGTTTGGTACGGCATATATCCAACAGTACCGATCCGCCGCTCCTTGACGGAATAGCAGAGCTCCTCGCACAGCCTAACCAGAGCATCGGCTGTCGGTCGTTCCCCGGGGTCTTTTCGAAGGCATCTTTGAATCAGCCCGTAGATGTTCCTGGCAAGCTCAGCAAATTGCGGCTTTGCAAGTAGTTCGGGGGGCAAGGGCGGTATAATGGCTGCTTGAATGGCCGGCACAGCGCGATAACCTGTTCCGAATGGTTTTGCGCCAGATAGCAGTTCGAAAGTAAGCGCGCCAATGGACCAGACATCCGCAGGGCGCGTAGCATTTGTGAAAGAATCAATCATCTCAGGAGCCATATAGGGAAGCGCTCCCAACGCGGTCGCGGACTGGGTGAGGGCTTCTTCATCACCCCCATCGACAACCGCAAGCTCGGCTTCCGCCATTTTTGCAATCCCAAAATCCGTGATTTTAATTCCGTTGAAAGCCATGCCTCCGGCAACCATGATATTGCTCGGCTTGAGATCTCGATGAACGACTCCTGCATGATGAGATGCGGCAAGGCCTTTCGCCAGATGGTGTAGCACATGAGCGCAAAGGTATGGATCGAGCCGATCAAAGTTCTCTCGTAAAGCCTGTCCCAAGTCAGTTCCTTCAATCAGCTCCTCAATTAGATAGTAGCGATCATTTTCTTCGAGATAGTCCAACGTTTTAGCAACATTCGAATGGTTGATGCTTGCGCTGGTGGAAGCACTTCGATGGAATCTTTTACGGGCAGAGTTAGTTTTTGGTGTTTTTAGAGCGACCCTTCGCGTGAGCAACGTGTCATTTGCCGCATAAACTTCCTGCATACCGCCTTCAGATATATAGTTGATAATTTCGTATCTATTTCCGATTAGTTCGCCGGGATTATGAATAGTCATAAGACGACCTCCGGGTGGGAAACGTCAATCGGAACGTGGATTCTATTCATTCCCAAAGCAGGGCGTCCGAACGTGATGACGGACGACTTCGGCAAACGCTGCGGCCCGACAAGCTGCATGTTGTTGACGTAAACATCGCCGGATTGAACGTTTATGGAAAATCTCAAACCATCATAACGAAGTTGAGCGACGCCTTGCGGAAGCGTAATAGTAACGGCCCGCCGACCGGCGTCGAGAACATGGACGGTTCCGTTAACAACAAGTGTCGCGCGATGTTGATCACGTAGGAGCTGCTCCCCGATAGCATCGCGAACCAACGGCATGCGTGGTCGATCCGCGGCGTTTTCGGCCAAACAGATGTTCATGGCTGAGGAGATATCGGCGGTCAGAGCTAAGCCTGTAGAAGCAAAGTCGGCCTCCGTACAAGGTAGCCGTGGGGGAAACTGGCGCAATTGTCTTGGCAACCTCTGAAGAGCGAGGGCTAACATGGTCGCGCCGAAAGCGTATACATCAATTGCTTCTGTGAACTCCACGACTTCATCATCAGCGACGCACAACTCGGGCGCCATGAACCCCGGAGTTCCAACAGCACCTTGAGTAGCCGCGTCGATCCGCCCCTCGCGAGCCAGCCCGAAGTCAAATATCTTGAGGCAACCTTCATTATCAAACTTGATATTGTTCGGCTTTATATCCCGATGGACACGGCCAGCAGCATGTATGTCCGAGATTCCACATGCTATCGCGTAACCGATCCGGAGAAACTCATTTGGATCTGTCACAGGAATAGAGTCAGTAAGATCGCTGCCCGGGATATATTCTTCTACCAGCCCAACGATGGCTCCAGCTCGATCTTTGATGACGTCATAAATCTGAACTACGTGTTTTGAGCGGATCGAAGTGAGGGCCGCAACCTCATCTAAAATTCGTCTTTGATCGACGCCACGCTGCAATTCTTTGACTAACACGTCGCGGTCTAGATGCGTATCCAAGCAAACCGTTGCGTGAGACATGCCACCGCTGGCGGCCCCGCCGCGAGGTTGATATCTGGCGGGTATCGCGATCATGATTTTGAGTCCCCGTCATCTGAAAAGTCAAGTTTGGCCACTGGCTTTTCTATGGGGAGTGGCAGCTCATCTTGTGGTCGGTTTTTTGCATTTTGCCTGGGCGACTTTGGTTTTTTCGCCCTTTTGTTCTCCGGCGCGGCCGCGCCAGCACCTCTACGGTTATCCGGCTTCTGGTAGCTTGAAACAGGCAATCTTGACGACGGAGTTTCGACCCTTTGGGTGGGGGCGAGCCAAATGTCGTGCTGTCCAGAACTGCAGAGAATAGTTACGACAACATCGTCATCTTGCCTGTGGTCACCTTGGCGCGCGTCTGCGCCCGATGCGCATGGAATATGGACCGCCGTCGCATTATCCAGTCCGCCCAATGCGTCCGCCACATTGAGCATCTTGCGCACCAACTCAAGGCCAGTCTTCGAATGTCTGGCAATTGTCGATAATAGTTCGGGCGGCGTACTGTGCGCCCCGTCAGAGGTAACGAGAAGCCCGTTCAAGCTTCCTCGGTCGAATGAGTGCAATTGCGGGTCAAGCTCGCCGTCCAATCCGACGAATTGAATCAAACGATTGTTGTCGGGGCGGTTTTCATGCTCGCGCTGTAAAGCTGCGCCGATTGTGTCGTCTCGGGTAATCTGACGGAGTTCGTTGGAGGAGTTTATTGCGTAAATGCGTGAGTCGCCAACATGGGTAAGCCAAGCTTGAGGGGATTGGTCGACGTACGCAGCAGACAGGGTTGTCCCGCCACTCCCTCGAAGTTCGTTGAATACTGCACGTTGAGCTGACGCGAGCGAGACGGCCAGGCCATGCTTCGGTCCCGAGAAACGAATATTTCGGAGCACTGCGGCAACAAAGCTGCTCGCCGCGATCAGGGCGGCTTCTCTCCCGTCGCTCATTCCCCCCATTCCGTCACAGACAAGACCAAGCATGAAATCTTTAGACGGTTCACTGCCGTGTCGCACATTTATAACGGCGGCGACATCTTCGTTTCGGTTTCTCACGGAGCCCACGATTGAGCCAACAGCTGACAGGTCCATCGACTCTACCGCCCGGGACTGTCGGCCTGCGAGCAGATTAAAAATCCTGTCATAAAGAATATCGTTCAAGGTTGGCGTCCTAAGCAGCTTATTCTGATTTTGTTCTCGAGAGATAGCAGCTGCGGAGGCTCGTTGCATCTGAAATGAGAGCAGAATGAATGACACAGCAAAAATGTCACCTCACTCTTCCCAAAGCGGCTTTGGCCGTGTGTTGAGAAGCAGACGTCCAACTTTCAGCCCGTACGCCTATTGGAAGGAAGGTAGACTACTTCAATACCTGTGTTGTGATGTGGGTTTCCTGCGTATCAACTAGCGCGCCAGCGAACTCGATAGTTGCCTTGACTCACGGGGATTGGGCGTCATCCGGCTTCGTTATCAGGAATTCGTGCAATGCCTTCAGTTTAATAAGGAGTTCGTCGAACGTGATGACAAGCACGTCCCGCTGACTGCCACGATAAATTTCAAATGACCGCTGCAGGTCGGGTTCGGTTGGGTTCACGCCGATGATGAGGATGCAAGGTGTCGACCACGCCTGAACGTGGTAGTTGCCATCATCTTCTTTCTTTTGGGCGATACTCTTGATCAGCTTGAGCCGCTGGTCGAGCAGTTGGTTAACGCCCCCGGCTAGGTCAACGGAAGGGCCGTAAAGAGAGGGGAGGCGATACGCCTGCTTCGTCAACAATGGCGTCTCGGTAGTCTTGATCTCGACGATTGCGAGGTTACCAAACATGCCGGCCTCGAGCAGATAGTCGGCATATTTCTCGCCGGTGCGCTCCATTCCCATGCCGCCGACAGAGGCCTGCGAAGTGTACATGACCACCGGGAGCCCGAAGAGGATCTTGAGCACGAACGGATTCTCGAGGAAATATGCCTGCCAAAACCCTTCCTTATGGCGCTTAGCCATCTCCTTCGTCATGCTCTCGATCAGCATTTCCAACGAGACAACCTCTATCCTCTCGCTCAGTTGAAATAGTTCGACGGGGTTATCTTGTGCAAGCTCGGCGACCGACCGCATGACGGTGCGAACCGCGGCGGAGGTGTTTGAGTTGCGCGACCGCGGCGTTCCCTTTTTTACCAGTGCCGTACGGACGGTGTCCTGAAGGTCTACTGCCGGCCTCTCATATTCCTCTCCGACGAACCCGGGGACAACGGACGGCAAGAGGCGGTTCTTGAGATAGCTCTGCTTTTCGCCGTTGGCGAAGGCAACCGCGGCTTCATGCGCCCGGTTAATATTCAGCCGCACCTCGTGGTAGATACTCTCAGGAAGGCGAACCTCCTCGCCATCGATCGAAATATCGCTGTCGTCGCAGATGGTCAGCCCTACTATTCCAGACACATCGTCAAACGCGTCAATTATGTAGCGAATCCGAGGGTCTACGCCGAAACCCTCGAATGGCGTCCTGCGGAAACCGGTCGGCAGGTCGAAGAACAGGCCGAATCCCTCTTGGACCTCCATCGGGTCCTGGTTCTCGAACGAGATCCTTTTGATTGTTCGATATTTCGCCTTTGTGAAATTGTTCTGGTTTGAACGAAGCCAGGTTGGATAGGTGGTCAACACTCGCTTCGATAAATCGTATTCTGCGATGAGTAGGGGCCATTCGCTCTCGTGGAACTCGACACCGGCGGCTTTACCGCGTTGGAAGGCCTTCGTGCCCAAATGGTAGCTCAGATACTGTGTCTTCCCGTCAGGGATAGTCTCAAGCACCAATGTCGACTGATCTTCCGGATGGGTTCCCGCGTCTATTGGGGTTGAGTTGTAGGTGTTTTCCGGTTCTTTCGTCGTGTCTGCCAAAATATAGCCCGTCCCTTTTTTACCCCCTGAATATGGCCGGGCAGTCGAGAAATCTTTTATGCCATGACCCTGCAGTCTGCAAATGCTGGAGGGGCAGGAAGCAGGATTTGTCGGAGATTCACAGCAGTTGGGGTATCCATTTTCGCTGGAGTCGTTCCTGCGTCAGCCTCGCCTCCAAGCCTGCATCCTTGCGCTCGATGCTTTCCTCATAGATGTATTTTGTGTCTCCCCAGAATTCGCAGATTGCCTCGGCAAAGCCCCTGAGCCGTCCAACCGGCACATCCATCATTGCTACGGTCCGATACACCGCTGAAGGCGGTTCATCAGATAGCGTTTGCGGAAGATGTGCCCAAAGGTCAGGGCACCGATGGACAAGTGTGCCGGCGGATTTTCCATCGCCATGCCGGGCCGCGTTCCCTAGATGGTGCAGGACGTCCAGGATCTCAAAACTTGGGAAGTCCTGAAGTCCGATACCCCTCAAGTTGAAGAAGAACTTCTGTAAAACCTCCCAATTCGCGCGCTCGATGTCGCCTCGACGGTCTTCGGCCGGATGAAGCTCGCTAGCGCAGCCAACTATGTAAGCCCTGAGCTGGCGTTCCCACATCGATTGGATCGCAAGCGAAAAGGCTAGCTTCGTCTCACGGTTCACGTCCTGCATGTCAGGCTTCGCAAACGCTGCCCAGGCGCCACCGCGCTGCTCCAGCTCGTCAGCCTTGCGATTCAGGGTGTCGAGCGCTGGAATGATCACATCGTCCAGATATGTTTTGATGGTTCTGGCGTGACGATACGTTTGAACGTCCGCATAGCAGTTCTGCCATCGATATGGCTCCATAGTTAAACAATACCCTTTCTGCCGCCTGACGAAGTGGCGCGCCCGCTCTTTTGGCTTAGATTGAGTCGCCAACGGACTTAAGAGATCGACGCCTTTACTTGTTTTGGGCTGCGAGCCGGACGCCGATTCGAAGCAAGTTCGGACTAGTCCGGAAGGTATAGTATGTGCTCGTACTTCCACATCCGGAACGTTACCGATAGAGATTCCCTCTTACATTGATTCCAGGGGACAGCAACGCTCGGAGCGATTGCATATTTTGCAACCATAAGCTATGCTATGATTGCCGATTAGACAATCGACGATAAATGCCGCTTGCCTTGGGGGAGACGGGCTTTGGCAGCAAGTGATGAGATTTCTCGCAAACTTCATCCACGCCTTCGCTGCCTCAAAAATGGGGCGGCGCCTGTCAACCTGCTGCGTTCGGACATTAGTTCAACAGTGGCGACGGCACCGAGTATCTCGGCCGAGTCGCTGGGCATTCCAGCAAGTCTGGACCTTTCGCTTTTCCGCGAGAGTCTGCCGATTGGTCCATCCGAAACCCCCGTTCGCGCTAGACGGCGGCTAACCAAACGACCGAAGCTCGACGACCAGCCCCCGCCCGAACGTTCATACGTCAATGTCTTTGTCGAACTCTATCGCGATCGTGGCGCCGACGGAACCGAGGTGGAGCGCTCTGCAGTGGAACGGATTAGAGCGATCGCGCAACGCGGGCAGGCAGATGCGACCGCTGCGGACAAGACCTCATTTGGTAGCGACGTTTTGGTGCGCCGAAACTTCGTCTCGGCAACTGTTCCGATTTCCGCCCTCGCTGAACTTGAACAGGATTCCGACGTTGCTTTTGTTCACCCATCGGAACCTATTACATTCGATCAACCCATCATAAGCAATGGAGACGCGAGCAAGCCGACGCAGCGCGGCATCGGTGATGCGGAACTGCGCAAAGTTCATCGTGACGGTGACGGGGTAATCATCGGGATCATCGATGTGGGCGGTTTCGATTTTGCTCATCCAGATTTCCGTGACTCCAAGGACGGGACCCGCTTCCTCTCTATTTGGGATCAAGGCGGCGATTTTCGCGACCCGCCCTCCGCGCACGGCAACAGTCGCTTCGACTATGGCAGCGAACTCACAAAGCCGCTTATGGACGCGGCAATTGCCGCCGAAAAGGCCGGCAAGTTCCCCGCCACCTTTGCGGAGCGCCAGTCGCAACGCGCCGAAGCGTCACATGCGACCCATGTCGCAAGTATTGCTGCCGGCAACAAAGGTGTTTGCCCGCAGGCAAGCATCGCAGCCGTACTTATCTCTGTTCCGGCCCTCAAAGATCGAACCGAAGAACGTCGGGCCACGTTCAGCGATTCTGCACGTATCATCCATGCCGTTGAATATCTGCTCGAGATCGCCCAACGCGAAAACAAGCCAATCTCGATCAATATCAGTCTCGGGACGAACGGGGGCGCCCATGATGGATCAAGTGGCGTATCCCGATGGATCGATGCACTCCTCTCCACACCAGGCCGCGCCGTATGCGTTGCTGCAGGCAATGCGGGCCAGGAAAAGGCCCAAACCACCGATGACATGGGTTTCATCATGGGCCGCATCCATTCGAGCGGCCGCATCACCGCGCGAGGCCTTTCGGTCGACCTGGAATGGACCGTCGTCGGCAACGGCATTGAGGATATGTCAGAAAATGAAATGGAGATCTGGTACGGCGCACAGGATCGGCTGACTGTCATGTTGAGACCGCCGGGTCAAAGTTCTGAATGGATCACGGTACGCCCGCGGGAATATGTCCAGAATCGCCGTCTTTCCAGTGGCACAACCGTGTCGATCTATAACGAACTCTATCACCCCACGAACGGCAGCAATTACGCCGCGATCTATTTGACACCTAATCTGCAGCCAGGGAGCTTGCGGGGGGTGGAAGCTGGGGTCTGGAAGGTGCGCCTGGTCGGGGATGAGATCCGCAACGGTCGGTTCAACTGCTGGATCGAGCGAGATGATCCAATCGACATCGGAGTACAGGGCGGTATTAGGCTTTACCGCTTCCCCTCGTTCTTTTCAGAGACATCGAATATCGACTCGCATTCGATTAGTTCGCTAGCCTGCGGTCACCGGGTAATTGGGGTCGCCAATCTGGACGACGCGCGACAACGAATAAACATCTCCAGCAGTCAGGGTCCGACCCGGGATGATCGGAGCAAGCCCGATGTCGCCGCTCCAGGCACGGGCATCATTGCCGCCAAGGGTTTTAGCGAGGACGGCAAGCTTTGGGTCGGCATGACGGGTACGAGCATGGCCAGTCCCTATGTTGCCGGCGTTGTAGGCCTCATGCTTGCCGCCAACGCCAATCTCACGTCAGCACAGTGTTCAGGCATACTACAAAGAACCGCGCGTCCGCTTCCAGGGGCTTCCTACGAATGGCGCAGCGATGCCGGATTCGGTGTGATCGATCCTGCTGCTGCCATTGAAGAGGCACGGACCTTCAATCAGCGTACCGAAGTCCGAGGCGCGCCATGAAACTTCAAATCTTTCAGTCCCATAAAGGCGATTGCCTGCTCCTGGAGGGCGCAGAGGGCGGGCGCGTGCTTTGTGACGGTGGGATGGCCTCGAGCATGAAAAAATATGCTCGCACCGTCCTCTCCAAGCTGCGCGACGACGGTGAGAAACTTGATTACGTCTATGTCTCTCATATCGATCAGGATCATATCTCAGGCGTGCTGCAGTTGCTTGAGGACGAATTTGAGTGGCGCCTTTACGACTATCACCGCGACAACGGTTCCCCGATCCGCAAACCAGATTTTCCGCGCCCGCCCGAAATCGGCGGCATCTGGCACAACGCGTTCCGTGATCAAGTTGGAAAAAATGCCGGCGATGTCGAAGATTTGCTGGCGGCCGCTGCGCCCTCCTTGCTTGCTACGTCGGTGCCAGAGCTTGTCGAACTGGGCGAAGAACTCCAGGGGATCGCAGTCTCCATCCCTGAGGCAATCAAGGTCTCGCGCTATGCTTCGCCGGAGTTGCTCGACATACCGGTTAACAAGTTGCCGGGCTCACACGACCAGCCGAAACTGCTAATGTACCGCAATGACCAGAAGCCTTTTCAGGTCGGCTCCATGCGTTTCACCATCGTCGGCCCAACACGGGAAGAGCTGACTCTCTTAAAGGAAGGCTGGAACAACTTTTTACGGGACGCAAAGAACGACCAAAAGCTGAAAGACCTCCGGGCGGAGATCAAGCGCAAGGTTGAGGTATTCGGCCAAGAGGCCTTCGATCTGCGCGACTGGAACGGCATCGAGGACTTTAAGGGTGTGACGACCCCCAACATCGCGTCCTTGATGTTTATGGTTGAGGAAGCGGGCAAGCGCATCCTGCTGACCGGCGACTCTCAGCAGGACATCATCTTGAAGGGGCTCAAACTCGCTGGCTTCCTCGGCGACGGCTATTGCCACGTCGACGTTTTAAAAGTGCAGCATCATGCCTCAGAGCACAATGTCGACGAGAATTTTTGCAGACTGGTATCGGCCGATCATTACGTATTCTGCGGGAATGGCTCCGACGGCAATCCGGAACGCTCTGTTATCCAGCAAATCTACGATTCTCGTCTCGGGCCGGCGAAGACGCGATCCCTTGCGCCTGAGTCTGACGGTCGACCATTCAAGTTTTGGTTCAGCACGACCTCCAAAGCACAGATTGACGAAAGTCAGCAACAGCAGACCTATGCGGCCGTCGAGGCTCTGGTGGCATCCTTGGAACAGCAATCAAACGGGCTCTTGTCTTTCGTATTCAACGACGGACCCCGACTTGAACTGGCGGTCTAGCCCGCGCGCGGATTTCGCAGCGGCGTAAAATTCGATCGGCGTAGCAACGAAGATATTCATCTTGAGTGGCGTCGATGAGACGGGAGAAGCCGGCATAGGCCGGGAGGAGGAACGATGGATGCTGTTGAGCGTGCCCGGCGCGATCGCGACGCCATATTTGGTATGGGACCGGCCGTTGGCCAGAACGAACTCCCGACCGTGGCGATGTCAGAACAAAACAATGGCGTTGAAACGGGTCGAAGACGACGCATGTTTACGCCTTTCCTCGTCAAGGATCAGGTGCGGGCTGCCACACTCGCCGAGCATCTGGCCGCACAGGCTGCTATCCACCCGGGTCTTGATGGGGATGCTCAATTGGCAACGGTCATGAGCACGGCCCGCGCACTCGCGGACGCAGGTGACAAAGAGATGGTCCAGCACGCGCTCGGCCTTTTTCTGACGCATCACCCGCTGGGACATAAGCTGACCGTCCCTTCGCTTCTCAACGGACCGCATTCGCCGTACAGTCTGCAGTTCCCCTTCCAGACGAGACACTTGGCAGTCGAGCGGATGGTGATGAAGCCAAACTCGACTGGTTCCGGGAGGATCCACTCCTCAATGAACATCACGAACATTGGCATTGGGTTTATCCAAACCGCGCAGGCGAGGGCGACCCGATCTACAAGGTTAAGGAACGTCACGGGGAACTCTTCTACTACATGCATGAACAGATGCTCGCACGCTATGACGTTGAGCGTGTCGCGGCCGGTCTCGAACGAGTCGAGCCGATCAAAGAGTATGCAGGACCTCTTGGAGCGGGTTATGATCCCGGACGTCTTGCGGACTACGGCTTCTCGCCTCGAGAAACTGACAGCGTTATGGTGCCGTACGAGGACATTTCGCCCGAAACCCAAGACGGGTTTCGCAAGAAGCTGGTGGACGCAGTCGCAGGAAAGGCTCTTGTGACGACGACGGGGACGGTGGCGCTTGAAGGGCATTCGGGTTCGAATATCCTTGGGTTGACGTCGGAGACAACGGACGCGAGTGTCGATGGCGCATATGGTAACCATCACGGCAACGGCCACGTGCTCATTGGTGACCTCGACGCGCGACCTGGAGTTATTCTGTCACCCTCCACCGCCATCCGCGATCCGGCCTTCTGGCGATGGCATCGACATGTTGACGACTTGCACTTTAGCTACCAGGACAACCTATCGTCTCACGATTTCGGCGATCGTCCCCCAGTCGATATCAAGAAGCTTGCGCTGGGGTTCGAACGCGATCACCCCGGCAGCGAACGTGAAGGTGCAGATCTCAGCGATGCCGCGAATGCAACAATCACTACCGGCGGAACTGATACGCTTGAGACCACAATGCGGCTGGGCGCCTATGAACTTCTGACGGGGAATCGTTATCGATTCGACTATCTCAGTCACTCGCCCTTCTTCATCGCGACTGAACTGCAGAACCGTGATGCGGCTATTAAGGCCATCACCCTCCGTTTCTTTCTCATCCCCGATCAACTTTTCGATGTGAATGGCGATCCGACAACGGCCACCGGTCGCCAAATGCGACGTTTCGCGATCGAACTCGACAAGGTGCGCTTCCGGGCCCAGCCTGGCGCGCAGGCTTTTGGCCGCTCTGGAAGGCAAATGGCGGTCGTCCGACGGCCTGTTGTTGTGGACCCCGGCGAAGTCGTCGATGTCGATGGCAGCACAACCGGTTCGGACGCACGAACTTGTACGTGCGGTTGGCCATATGGGCTGCTGCTGCCCCGTGGCTCCGCCGAAGGCATGTCCTTCACGCTGTTCGCCATGGCCACCGATAACGAGCTCGACAGGGTCGGCAGCCAGAAGAAATGCGGCTCGATGAGCTTCTGCGGAGTTGGTGACGAGTATCCAGACGCCCGGCCAATGGGCTACCCTTTCGATCGCCCCTTCGAAAAGCCACTCGCCGACATTGTCCACGAAAATTCCAACATGATGCTCCTGCCGCTGAAGATTAGGTGGACGAATCCTCCTCCTCTTGTTGGGTGGTGAGTTGGCACAGATGGCCTCAACGGCTGGTTACTCAAACTTGTGGAGGATGCGATGCAGCAAAACCAAACTGATCCCGACGTTCTGAAATCCGGGGAGGCAACAACGCTTGGGACCGGCGTTTTTGCAGTGCCCGATCCCGCAAGCAAAGAGTTCGGAGCAGTTCGAAAGGAGATGGTCGATGACATCACCTATGAAGACTGCGTCAAGCGCGGACATTTCGTGCGCGCATTCAAATGGATCCCTCGCACCGAAGGCCAACAGGATCAAACGATGCTCAAGAACGCGTGTGCGGTAGCGGGCCTTCGCTGCGTTGATCGCTGCGTGCCAATAAATTGCCTCTGTGTTGATGGCGTTTGCCGCTGACATGGCGCGCTTCCTCACGATCGTACTTTGTGTTTTGCTTATCGGCTTCACGGCGATGGCGGCTACCGTATGGGCTCTTGGTTCGTACGGGGTGTTGGCGCTGGACAGTGATACGAACCGCCTTGAACTCCTGAAACTTGTGCCTACGACTCTCGCCTTTTTGGCGAGTCTCACGGCTGCTGCTGTCTCAGTCCTCGTGGCTGGGAAGCAGCAAGCATCAGCACGTAGTCTCGAAGAATTTAAAGCGAACCTCGCCCTCTCAGGACGTAATGTCGAACGGGAGTACGGACTGATCGACCAGGCGAAGCTCGCGGCCTCCGTTTATGTGAATAAGTTGCGCCAACTTGAGGATGGATTGTTTGACGCAACAAGCGTTCGCGATGCAGAAAATGGTGTCATGACCCTTGGAAATATCCTGCCGCGCGACGTGTCGTACCTGGCTGTCTGGTATCGATTTGCTCAGCAGGGATTCTGTATTGCGGACGTCGCAAAACGACGCAAAACGAAGACGGATCGTCAGGAACTCTGGAGGGAAGAAGGTCCAATTTTGGGCGACCTCTTTGAAAAGGTAACGCAAGCTTTGGATCAGGAACGCGCGATTTTGGGAACCTCGGTACCCATCGCTTCGTAGTTTGGAAGGTGTGTGCAGGTTGTCGGCGAAGTCTTGGACACACTTCGCATTGTCGCAAGAACGGATGACCATGATCGTCTTCACGCACAAGATGCGGTTCGCCCGTGAATTCTCGGATCGGATCGCTTTCTTCTACAATGGGCAGACCCACGAAATCGGAAAACCCGACCAGATCTTTGACGCCCCAATCAAACAGGAGACGGCGGACTTCGTACGATCGGAGTTGTAGTATGTTAATTATGGCCTCTTACAGCGTGGCGTTTTGCGGCGATGCTCTGCAGGGTTACGTGGGCGAATGGCCCGCCTCGATGTGGGTCGTTTTTTAATTGGGCAGACGCCTGGCACCATGACCGCCGGCGGCAAGAGACCTCCATCTGTCTAGGCGACGTTCGAGGTTGCGCTAGCGAAACTGCCGGACGGCTATGTTGACGGACATTTTGGTAATCGATCATGGGGCGTGACCGTGAAGCGGTCGGAGGATGGCAAACGGGCTTGGCTCTATGGCGAGGAGCTTGGCAGAGCCAATATCGTCAGCTTCAACCTGTATCGACTGTCTGGACCTGGGCCGATACTGAAGCCGTGCGAAATGTCCTCCGCAAAGGTGATCGAATTCGTTCTCGGTTTCGAGCCCGGCACAGTGAAAGCCGCGTCTCGCCCATAATGGTCGAAAAATGAGCGCAGGATCTATATTGCATTGCAGCAAGTGCATGGCTGCACTGCGGTCTGAGCGCTGGCGGTCGGGGCAGCCTCTGGTATTTTGAGATTAACGAAGCGATGCACCTCCTCCCGCAGAGCTTCGTGTTTCAGGCGACCCACTCCTCCTCCCAGGGGCGCCTGACGGAACACCGGCACTCCTCCTCCCAGCCGTTGTTCAATTTATTGGAAAAGCCTGCCGCACCTCCTCCCGCGGCAGGCTTTTTCGTTTTCCGATACGTTCAAGCTCTGAGTTCGGGCGTCAAAGCAGACTGCTTTGGTCCACCAGCTCTCCGGATTTCGAGACAATCGTGGATCCGTACGGTTCGCGGGACGAGATGATCAGCGCGTCATTCGGTAGTGGACGGGCCAGTTCCTTTGCCTCTTCCCAGGGCGCCCGCATCCAGGTGTCAGTCTCTTCCTTCGTCAGCAACAGGACCGGCATGGCCTTTCCATGGATCGGCTTCACCAGTTCGTTGGGATCCGTGGTCAAAAACCCATAGAGATCGTCGGTGGTCAGCCCGTCCCTGATCTTTCGGACACTCTGCCATTGCGGCACATGGATGCCGGCAAAGAACATCAGCGACTACTCCTCATTGCGGGCGAACCACGCATTCGGCACGTTGCCGCCTTGCTGCTGGCTGGCCGGATCCGGCTCAGCAAAACTGGTGACCGCGACGAGGCACCTGTTTTCGACGCCAAACCATCGTTTCCAGTGCGGAAAACTGAGCTTGCGCACGTTGGTCGTACCGCGGTCGGCTTCCATGCGGATCAGTTCTTCGAGATCGAATGGCTTGCCTTTCGCCGCAAGTTTCTCGGCCTTGATTTTGGCCGCCTTCTCAAGGGCGAAGCGCGGCGAGGGTACGCCCCAACGCGCATGGACCAGTTGCTTCTTTCCGTCGGCGGTGTTGCGGACGATCGGCCCCATCTGGTCGGGGTTCATCTGGTAGGCTGGCATCAGATTGATCAGGCTTTCAGCATCCTGCGCCCACTTCGCGACCCAGTCCTTGTCTTCCATGCGATACAGATTGCACATAGCAGGCCATCTACTCCGCTTGAGCTCGAATGGACGACAATCTAGCGGACGGCGCTGATTTCGCTAGTCGAGCCGGAAGACGTCGGCATTGTCCTGGCGTTCTCGCAGGCCCTTGTAGGACGGATGACGGAGTTTCCCGTCAGTCGACCAGGCGCGAAACTCGATCTCGGCGATCAGTGTCGGTTCGACCCAGACAATATCGGCGCTTCCGGAATAGGGCAGGGGCGGTTGCTTTCGCTTCCATCGCAGCGTGTCCAGCATCTTCCGCAATCTGATGATCTCGGCTTGCCTGAATCCCGTGCCGACGCTTCCGACGTGGATGAGCTCATCACCACGATACGCAGCGAGCACCAAAGAGCCGAAGCCGGCCGTGGACGCTGCCGACCTCTCATAACCGACGATGAAGAAGGCCTCGCTCTGGATGCATTTGACTTTCACCCAGTCCCCGGTCCGGCCGGAACGATAGGGCCGATCGAGGTGCTTGCCGACGATGCCCTCCAGGCCGAGGCGGCAGACATGCTCAAGCAGGACAGCTGGTTCGCCATCGAGTGTTTCCGATAGTCTGATGGCGCCGACCTGGTCATTCGTTGGGCCGTTCAACGTGTCCTCGAGAAGGTGTCGGCGGGACCGGTATTCGACACCGCGCAGATCGTGGCCATCAAGGTAGATAAGATCGAAAGCGTAAAGGACGGCGTCGGAGGCGCGGTTGCCAGCTTGTTTGCCGGATGCGCCCAGCGATTGCTGCAGCAGCCCGAAATCCGGCCGGCCCTCGTCGTCGAGCACGACGGCTTCGCCGTCGATGATCATCGTCGCCGGCCCGAGCGCTCGGGCGGCCTGCTCTATCGCTGGAAACCGGTGCGTCCAGTCATGGCCGCCGCGGGTGAGGATCCGGATGCCTTGGGGCTCGATATGAACGGCAAGGCGATAGCCATCCCATTTCAGCTCCCAGCTCCACTCGCTTCCCTTTGGGGGACGGGACTTCAATTGCGCCAGCGCAGGCTCGACGCGCTCGGGCATGGGATCGAAAGGGAGCTGTGGCTGGGCTGGATTTCGCTTGCCTCGCGGCCGGGAACGGATCGGGGCCTCGGTGTCACGAAGGAGGGGTTTTGATCTCGGAGGCTTCGGCATCCCGACAGTTCAGCAGAAAAATCTTAAAGACACTGTGACGATACCAACTTGTCCCCGCAATTCACACAAAGGGATTAGCGCTCGCAAACGCTCCGAAAAAATTCTGCAGGCTGCTATTGGGCTGATTCCCATGGATATTCCGCGGATTTCTAATGTTCAGGATAATATTCCCATCCCTCCGGTTGCTTGACTCTTTTGCTGCTCGGGAACAGAAAGAGAACATCTGCATTTGTCTGACATGATGTCGGCCGCCAACACGACCTTGAAGGGAGCCGTGAACGATGACTGCTGCCCGTGAAAGGGTGATTTCCGATTTGCGCGAGCGCATTGCATCGCTGGAAGGCGTATCAGCAAGGAAAGCCGGCTGTCTGTCCTTTGGGGTGGCGGAAATCGATGCAGTGCTCCCGGGAGGTGGTCTGGCCTATGGCGCCCTACACGAATTTGCAGGCGGCGGATCGGGCACGGTGGACGGGGCGGCGGCGGCGCTCTGTGCCGCAGGCATTGCGGCCCGCACCAAAGGCCCGATCGTCTGGTGCCTGACGCGCCCCGATCTGTTTTTTCCTGCGCTCGCCCACGTCGGCCTCCATGCCGATCGGGTGATCTTTGTCGAGTCCGACAAGGAGGAAGACGTCCTGGCAAACATGGAGGAGGGGCTGTCCTTTGGTGGGCTCGGCGCCGTCGTCGGTGAACTCGTTCGGCTGCCGATGGTCGGATCGCGCCGGCTGCAGCTTGCGGCTGAGCGGACGGGCACGATGGCGCTTGCCGTGCGACGTTGGCGGCGGCAGACGGAGGCCAATGACTTTGGGCAGCCGACGGCGTCGACCACGCGGTGGCGGGTGAGCGTCATGCCGTCGGAGGAATTGCCAGTGCCGGGCGTTGGGAGGGCCCAATGGTTGCTGGAGTTGATGCGCGTGAAAGCGGGTGAATGTGCTGAGTTTCTCGTGAGGGCGTGCGATGACAAGGGTTGTCTCGATCTATCTTCCGGATCTGCCGACGGATCGCATTCGTCGCGCCGATCCCGGCATACCGCCTGAACAGGCGATCGCGGTGATCGCCAGGAGCGGCTCGAAGCGTTGGGTGTCGGCCGCCGACGCCGCCGCCCGAAAAGTCGGCGTGCACGTCGGCATGCCGGCGGCCAAAGCGCAGGCGTTGTTCCGCGGCCTGATGCTGGTCGATGCGGATCCTGCGAAGGATGCCGCAGCACTCGAACGCATTACCCTGTGGGCGCTGACGCTCTATTCCCCCATCGTCGCAGTCGATGGGATCGACGGCATCGTCATGGACACCGAGGGTGCAGATCACCTGCAAGGCGGCGAGCTCGCCATGGTGACCAAGATCGCCAATCAGTTCCTGGCCAAGAAGCTCACCCCCCGTGTCGCGATCGCCGACACCTGGGGTGCAGCTCACGCCTGCGCCCGCGCCATCAGTCGCGAAACGGTCATCGTGCCGGTTGGTGAGACCGTCCCCGCCGTCGAAAGACTGCCGATATCGTTGCTGCGCCTTTCCGGGAAAGTCGTCAGCGATCTGCGCACGCTTGGCTTCCAGACCATCGGCGAATTGGCCAACACGCCGCGTGCGCCGCTGACGCTTCGTTTCGGTCCGGAAATCGGCCGGCGGCTCGATCAGATGTTCGGCCGCGTCTCCGAACCCATCAATCCGATCCGCACCGCCGAGCTGATCGAGGTCAGCCGCGCCTTTGCCGAACCGATCGGTGCTGCCGAAACGATTGACAAATATGTCGGCCGGCTGGTCGTGCAACTGATCGAGGAGCTGCAAAGGCGCGGCCTTGGTGTTCGGCGCGCCGACCTGATCGTCGAAAAGGTTGACGGTACGCGGCAGGCAATCCGCGCCGGTACGGTGAAGCCGGTGCGCGATGTCGCCTGGCTGACGAAGCTGTTTCGCGATCGAACGGAGAAGATCGAGCCCGGCTTCGGGATCGAGAAACTGACGCTCGTCGCCGTCATGGCCGAGCCGCTGGAGGAGCGCCAAAAATCCTCCTCGCTGGTCGAGGAGGAAGTGAAGGACGTGACGCCGCTGATCGATATCTACGGCAACCGTGGCCAGCGTGTTTATCGGGTGGCACCCGTTGCCTCCGACGTGCCCGAGCGCTCCGTCCAGCGCATCAGTCCTGCTGCAGATCCGATCGATGTCACCTGGGTCAGTCATTGGCGTCGGCCGGTCCGGCTGCTGGCGCGTCCGGAGCTGATCGAGGCCATCGCCTTGCTGCCGGACCGGCCGCCGGTCTCGATCACCTGGCGCGGCAAGCGCCGGAAGGTCAAGCGCGCCGACGGTCCGGAACGGATTTTTGGCGAGTGGTGGCGGCGCGACGCCGAGATGGAGGCGGTGCGGGATTATTTCGTCATCGAAGACGAGGCCGGCGAGCGGCTCTGGGTGTTTCGCTCCGGTGATGGCATCGATCCTGAAACCGGAAACCATCGCTGGTTCATGCATGGGATCTTCGCATGAGTTATGCCGAGCTGCAGGTCACCACCCATTTTTCCTTCCTGCGCGGTGCAAGCTCGGCGCAGGAACTGTTCGAGATCGCCAAGGCTCTCGGCATCGAAGCCCTTGGCGTTGTCGATCGCAATTCGCTGGCCGGAATTGTACGGGCGCTAGAAGCATCCCGCGCCACGGGATTACGCCTCGTTGTCGGTTGCCGGCTTGATCTCGTCGACGGCATGTCGGTGCTGGTCTACCCGACCGACCGCGCTGCCTATTCCAGGCTGACCCGCCTCATCACGCTCGGCAAGTCGCGCGGCGGCAAGAACAACTGCATCCTCCATTGGGACGATGTCATTGCCTACGCCGACGGCATGATCGGCATTCTTGTGCCGGACCTGCCGGATGACGTCTGTGCAATCCAGCTGCGCAAGATGGCCGATCTGTTTTGCGATCGGGCCTATGTATCGCTTTGTCTGCGGCGCCGGCAGAACGACCAGCTCCGGCTGCATGAGATTTCCAATCTTGCATCACGCTTCAAGGTGAAGACAGTCGTCACCAATGATGTCCTCTTCCATGAACCAGGCCGCCGGCAGTTGCAGGACATCGTCACCTGCATTCGGACCCGCACGACGATCGACGAAGTCGGCTTCGAGCGCGAGCGCCACGCCGACCGTTATCTGAAGCCGCCGGAAGAAATGGAGCGGTTGTTTCCGCGATATCCGCAGGCCCTGGCAAGAACCATGGAGATCGTCCGTCGCTGCACGTTCTCGCTCGAGGAACTCACCTACCAATATCCGGAGGAGGCGATCGTGCCGGGCAAGGATGCTCAAGCCTCGCTCGAGCATTATGTCTGGCAATGCGTGCCCGATCGCTATCCCGAAGGTCTGCCGCCCGATGTGTTGAAGGTCGTGCGCCACGAACTCGACCTCATCCGCACCATGAAATACGCGCCCTATTTTCTGACCGTCTTCTCGATCGTGCGCTATGCGCGGTCCCAGGGCATTCTTTGCCAGGGCAGGGGCTCTGCCGCCAACAGCGCCGTCTGCTACATTCTCGGCATCACCAGTATCGATCCCTCGACAAACGATCTTCTGTTCGAGCGTTTTGTATCCCAGGAGCGCGACGAGCCGCCGGATATCGATGTGGATTTCGAGCACGAGCGGCGCGAAGAGGTCATTCAATGGATCTACCGCACCTATTCCAGAGAAAAGGCAGCGCTCTGCGCCACCGTGGCCCGCTATCGGGCGCGCGGCGCGATCCGCGATGTCGGCAAGGCGCTCGGGCTTCCGGAGGACGTGATCAAGGCGCTGTCGTCGGGCATGTGGGCCTGGTCGGAGGAGGTCTGCGATCGCAATGTCCGCGAACTCAATCTCAATCCAGACGACCGGCGTCTTGTGCTGACTTTGAAGCTCGCGCAGCAATTAATGGGCGCGCCACGGCACCTCGGCCAGCATCCGGGCGGCTTTGTCCTCACCCATGATCGGCTCGACGATCTCGTGCCGATCGAACCGGCGACGATGAAGGACCGTCAAATCATCGAATGGGACAAGGACGACGTCGAAGCCCTGAAATTCATGAAGGTGGACGTCCTGGCCCTTGGCATGCTGACCTGCATGGCCAAGGCCTTCGATCTGATCCGCGAGCACAAGGGTCGCGATCTCGACCTGTCTGACATCGAGCAGGAGGATCCTGCGACCTATGCGATGATCCGCAAGGCCGATACGCTCGGCACGTTCCAGATCGAAAGCCGCGCGCAGATGGCGATGCTGCCGCGGCTGAAACCTCGGACATTTTACGATCTCGTCGTGCAGGTGGCGATCGTCCGGCCGGGCCCGATCCAAGGCGACATGGTGCATCCCTATCTGCGCCGGCGCGAAGGCAAGGAGCCGGTCGAATATCCGACGCCCGAGCTTGAGGCGGTGCTCGGCAAGACGCTTGGCGTGCCGCTGTTTCAAGAGTCGGCGATGCGGGTCGCGATGGTCTGCGCCGGCTTTACGGGCGGTGAGGCCGACCAGCTGCGCAAGTCGATGGCGACCTTCAAGTTCACCGGCGGCGTTTCGCGGTTCAAGGACAAGCTCGTGTCCGGCATGGTGAGGAACGGCTACACACCGGAATTCGCCGAAAAGACCTTCTCCCAGCTCGAAGGCTTTGGTTCCTATGGTTTTCCGGAGAGCCATGCGGCTTCGTTCGCGCTGATCGCCTATGCGTCGAGCTACATCAAATGCCATTATCCGGAAGCCTTCTGCGCGGCGCTCATCAATTCGCAGCCGATGGGTTTTTACGCGCCGGCGCAGATCGTCGGCGACGCGAGAGCCCACGGCGTCGAGGTGCGGCCGGTCTGCATCAACCGGTCCCGGTGGGACTGTACGCTGGAGCGGATCGGCAAATCTGGCCGCCACGCCGTACGGCTCGGTTTCCGGCAGGTGAAAGGACTGGCGGTCGCTGACGCCGCACGCATCGTCGCGGCACGCATGGACAATGCCTTTGCCTCAGTTGACGATATGTGGCGACGATCCGGCGTGCCATCGGAGGCGCTCGTCCAGCTTGCCAAGGCCGATGCCTTTCTGCCGTCGTTGAAGCTCGAGCGTCGAGACGCGCTCTGGGCGATCAAGGCATTGCGCGACGAACCCTTGCCGTTGTTTGCGGCGGCTGCCGAACGGGAAATGGCTGCGATTGCCGAACAGCAGGAGCCGGAGGTGGCACTTCGGCAGATGACGGACGGGCATAACGTCATTGAGGACTACAGCCATACCGGGCTGACATTGCGGCAGCATCCGATCGCCTTCCTGCGCAAGGATCTATCGGCGCGTAATATCATCACCTGCGCCGAGGCGATGAATTCGAGGGACGGGCGATGGGTCTATACGGCCGGTCTTGTCCTGGTACGGCAAAAGCCTGGATCGGCCAAGGGTGTGATGTTCATCACCATCGAGGACGAAACCGGGCCGGCCAATCTCGTCGTCTGGCCGACACTCTTTGAAAAACGCCGGCGGATCGTGCTCGGGTCTTCGATGATGGCGATCAATGGCCGGATCCAGCGGGAAGGGGACGTCGTTCATCTTGTCGCCCAGCAGCTGTTCGACCTGTCAGGCGATCTTGTTGGCCTTGCCGATCGTGATGAAGAGTTCAAACTTCCGGCCGGCCGTGGTGATGAGTTCGCCAGAGGCGGCGGGCCTGATCCACGGGACAAGCCGAAGCCTGTCGTCGCCGCGCGCGACATGTTTGTGCCTGACCTTCATATCGATACGCTGAAGGTGAAGAGCAGGAATTTTCATTGATATTCAGTTTGAAAAAGCGGATCGTTGGATCGAAGCCGTTCAAGGCGCTTGACGACCCGTAGGTTCTACAATCCATTACCCAGGTTTCCTGGCGGCTTACTGAAGATTGTGGGTTCGCGCCTGCGCTGTGGCGATGATCCATTGCTTTGTTCTAAGTTCCGGATTTTCATGCCGCATCACGTCGGTCACGACGGCGACGCTATCCGCCCCGTGAGCAAGGACGCCTTCGATCCGTTCGACATTCAACCCGCCGATGGCGACGAGAGGCAGGTCGCCGATGCGCGATTTCCATTCGCTCAGCCGCGTCAGCCCTTGCGGCGGCCATTTCATCTGCTTGAGGATCGTCGTGTAGACCGGGCCGAGTGCGATATAATCAGGCCTTGCTGCCAGTGCGATTTCCAGCTCGCGTTCGTCATGCGTTGAGACGCCAAGCTTCAGGCCACTCGCTCGTATCGCGTCGAGGTCCGCTGTCGCAAGGTCCTCCTGGCCGAGATGGACGAAGCCGCAACCTTCCTTGATCGCAAGCCGCCAATAGTCGTTGACGATCAGCTGACATTGATGTTTAGCGCAGACTGCTACTGCGCGACGAATCTCGGCGCATAGTTCAGTCCTCGGACGATCCTTGATGCGCAACTGCACCAGCTTGACGCCAAGCGGTACCAGCCGGGCAATCCACTCGGCGCTGTCCACGATCAGGTAGAACGGATCGAGCTTCATGTGAACACCGCCTTTCCGATCACCGGCGTAGAGGGTACGGCCATGTCGCGCGGCTCCATCAGGCCGGCTTTAAAGGCTTGATTGCCGGCGGCGATTGCCGCGGCAAAGGCGCCTGCCATCGCCGCGGGATCTCCGGCGCCAGCAACGGCGGTGTTGAGCAGAACCGCATCGAAACCGAGCTCCATCACCGCAGTTGCGTGCGACGGCCGACCGATGCCGGCATCGACGATCAGCGACACGTCAGGGAAATGCGCCCGCATTGCCCTGAGCGCTGTCGGATTGAGCGGCCCGGCGGCACTGCCGATCGGTGCGCACCAAGGCATCAGCACCTTGCAGCCGGCCTCCAGCAGTCGTTCGGCCACGACCAGATCGTCGGTCGTGTACGGGAAGACTTCGAAACCTTCGCCGACGAGAATGCGAGCCGCCTCGACGAGACCGAAAACATCCGGCTGTAACGTATCATGGTTGCCGATGACCTCGAGCTTGATCCAGTCGGTGGCGAACAGCTCGCGGGCCATCTTTGCGGTCAGCACGGCTTCCGCGACGCTGTGGCAACCTGCAGTGTTGGGAAGGATACGAACGCCGAGCGCGCGGATCATCTCGAAGAAGGCTCCCCCACTGCGGCCGCCAGACATCTCACGGCGAAGCGAGACGGTGACGATTTCCGTCGCCGATTGCCTGACGGCCTCGGAGAGGACGGCAGGAGAGGGATATCGCGCTGTGCCGAGCAGCAGACGGGAGTTTATTTCGGCGCCATAAAGCGTCAGCATCCATCAGCCTCCCTGCATCGGCGACAGGATTTCGATCCTGTCATTGTCGCTGAGCGAACGATCGAACCGGTCTTCGCGATGGACCAGCTCACCGTTGACGGCTGTCGCCAGCCAGTCACCCTCGTATTCCATCAGGACCAAAAGCTCCGACAGCGTGTCAGCCGCGACATCCTGGGCCTCGCCATTAACGATCACTTTCATGAGGCGTTCCTTCCCGTAGTGTGTTGGTTGTAGACAAGTTCAACGGCCTCGGCCGCCATAGCTGGCGCGAGCAGAAAACCGTGTCGGTAGAGGCCGTTGAGCGAGATCACCTTTCCCTGACGGCTTGCGCGGGGAAGATTGTCCGGAAAGGCTGGGCGGATTCCGACACCCGTTTCGATTATAGTTGCATCGGCAAAGGCCGGAAATAGCGTGTATGCAGCGTTGAGCAGTTCCATCAGTGAACGGGCGACAATAGGCCCGTCGAATTCCGTCTCGATCATCGTCGCGCCGACCATGAACAGACCGTCTCCGCGCGGGACGATGTAGACGGGGAAACGCGGATGGAGCAGGCGGACCGGCCGGGAGAGATCCACGTCAAAGCTTCTAAGGTAAAGCATTTCGCCACGGACGCCGCGTAACTCCTCGGCCTCACCAATGCGCGCAGCGCCCGTGCAATCGACGACACTGTCGAACCTCTCCTCATGCGAGCTCTCGCCCACGAAGGTGACCCCCTGAGCCGTCAGCTTGGTGCGCAGCAGACTCAAAACTCGCCGGGGATCGAGATGGGCTTCGCGGCGAAAGAACAGCCCGTGCCGGAACCGCCCGCCAAGTGAGGGTTCCAGCGCCGCAATCGCCGGCTCTTCCAGCCATTCATAACCCGTCGTGCGGCAGGCAAAGCGTCGCAGTTCACCAAGATCGCGGGCCGAGGCGACCACGAGCGTTCCGTTGCGTCGCACCTCTCCCGGCACCATTGCCTCCCATTTGTCGGCGGCGGTGAGACCGCGCATGAGTACCGCGTCATCAGCACTCTCCCGCTCGCACCAGGGCGCCAACATTCCGCCCGCGAGCCACGAAGCAGCACGCAGGAAACCGTCATATGGATCCAGCACGGTGACCTCGGCATCTCGAGCGCGCAGTTCATACGCCACCGTCAGGCCGGCAACGCCGGCCCCTTTGACAAGCACACGCATCTCATTCGCCCGAATGCTGCAGGGTTTCTATCGGCATATAGAGGTCGCCGCCCTCGCGATAACGCGCTGCCATCGCATCCAGACCCTCCTTCTGCGCTTCGACGCGGATATCGTGCGAGATGCGCATCGAGCAGAATTTCGGGCCGCACATGGAGCAGAAATGCGCCACCTTATGGGCTTCCTTCGGCAACGTCTCGTCGTGGAAGCTGCGGGCGGTTTCCGGGTCCAGCGAGAGGTTGAACTGATCCTCCCAGCGGAATTCGAAACGGGCACGCGAGAGCGCGTCATCGCGCAGCTGTGCTGCCGGATGCCCCTTGGCGAGATCGGCGGCATGGGCCGCGATCTTGTAGGTGATGACACCTACCTTCACGTCGTTGCGGTCCGGCAGGCCGAGATGTTCCTTGGGCGTCACGTAGCAGAGCATGGCGGTGCCGAACCAGCCGATCATCGCAGCCCCGATGCCGGACGTGATGTGGTCGTAGCCCGGCGCGATATCGGTAGTTAACGGTCCGAGTGTATAAAAGGGCGCCTCGCCGCAGACCGCGAGCTGCTTGTCCATGTTTTCCTTGATCTTGTGCATCGGCACATGGCCGGGACCTTCGATCATCACCTGGCAGTCTTTCGCCCATGCGATCTTGGTCAGCTCTCCCAGTGTTTCCAGCTCGGCGAACTGCGCCGCATCATTCGCGTCAGCGATCGAGCCGGGGCGCAGGCCATCGCCGAGCGAGAAGGAGACGTCATAGGCGCGGCAGATGTCGCAGATCTCCTCGAAATGCTCGTAGAGGAAGCTTTCGCGGTGATGATGGAGACACCACTTCGCCATGATCGAGCCGCCGCGCGAGACAATGCCGGTCACCCGGTTGACGGTGAGCGGGATGTAGTGAAGTCGCACGCCGGCATGGATGGTGAAATAGTCGACGCCCTGTTCGGCCTGTTCGATCAGCGTGTCGCGATACACCTCCCAGGTCAGGTTCTCGGCAATGCCATCGACCTTCTCCAGCGCCTGATAGAGCGGCACGGTACCGATCGGCACCGGCGAATTGCGGATGATCCATTCGCGGATGTTGTGGATGTTACGGCCGGTGGAGAGATCCATGACGGTATCGGCGCCCCAGCGGGCCGCCCAGACCATCTTCTCAACCTCCTCCGCCATCGATGAGGTGACGGCGGAGTTGCCGATATTGGCGTTGATCTTCACCAGAAAATTGCGGCCGATGATCATCGGTTCGGCTTCCGGATGGTTGATGTTGGCGGGGATGATCGCCTGACCCGCCGCCACTTCCTGCCGGACGAATTCCGCCGTCACATGGTCCGGAATTTGGGCGCCGAAACTTTCGCCGCTGCGGACCATGGCTTCGGCCCTCGCTTTGCGGCCGAGATTTTCGCGGATGGCGATGAACTCCATTTCCGGCGTGATGATACCGGCGCGCGCATAGGCGAACTGGGTGACGGCCTTGCCGTCCTTTGCGCGCAGCGGCTGGCGTAGTGCGGGGAATTCGGGCGTCAGCCTTTCGCCGCTGGCAAAGCCGTTGTCTTCGGGACGGACATGGCGGCCCTGATAGGCCTCGACGTCGCCGCGGGCGAGAACCCAGTCACGTCGCAGTGAGGGCAGCCCTTGTTCGATGCGGATCTCGGTGCCCTCGATCGTATAGGGGCCGGACGAGTCGTAGACGACAACGGGCGGCTCGCCCGATGTCGGATGCAGGCTGATTTCGCGCATCGGCACGCAAATGTCGGGATGGACGCCCCCCCGAATGTAGATCTTCCTGGATGCCGGCAAGGGGCCGGTGGTGACGGATGGGGTGATATTCTTTGCGGCGATATTCATGGTTTGAGGCTCCAAGTTTTCGATTGGAGACCCAGTCCTCAGCCGGAATGATGAAAAGACGCCGGCACGGATTCGACGCGTGAATCCACTGCCTTCGAGCGCTTGCACCGTCCCTACGCCAGTATGAACTGGATCAGGTTCAACGGGTCACTGCGCGCGATAGCAGTATCTCAGCCCCTTGCCGGGACCCCCCTGGTGAATGCGAAAAAGGGTAGAGGCTTGCCGAGGGAGCTGTCAAGCGACAACTGCAATGGCTTGGGGATGCAGGTGACACTCAGGCTATCGGTGGGTGGTCGCGCGATCAAACGAATGAAATACCGGCAGCAAGATTTTACTTTCCTACCATCTTTCGATGCCGTGATGGTTCACACCTGTTGAAGCCTATGTACCCGAGCCGTCCTTTGCTGGCGTCGAATTCATGTCGTCCATGATATCCTCGGTCGGCTCGCCGATCTGATTTGCAAGCGTTCGACTGAGACGGCGCTTCCATCCCGACATATGGAAACCTGATAGATGTTGATTTCAAAGAAGGCATGCGAAGCTGCTCGTCTTCAGTCCAAGCCCTGTACTCGATTACGGCGATCAATGTCGATTGCAGCAAGACGTCACTCTACTAGCGGGCGCCAATGATGATCGCAGGGAAAGGTTGACCCCCGGAGGCAAGGGTCGTCCACTCCTTCACCACGTTCGACCTGTACTCCATCGCACAAACTGCTAGAAAGAGCGCCCGCGGAAATCGGAGAAATCCACCGCTGCCGGACGCGGTCGGCAGCGGTGGAACTAGAAACCTTTTGTTTTCCGGCCGCCAGAAGGAAGCTTAAAGACATGAACATGGCCTCGAAGATTGCGAAATCCCCTGCTGTCCCATCCATCGGCGCCCTGCTTGCAGAGGCTCGCCAGGCTCGCGGCTATTCTTTGGACGACCTCGCAGAAACCACCGGTCTGACCGTGGCCGAGGTGACAGCTCTTGAGAACGACGCGGATTTTGACGCCTCAAGGATACGAAGGACCGCGGCCGCTCTAGGAGTTTTAGGCAAAATCTGAAGCACGCGTCGCGCTGAACTGGTACGCAGCTGACCTAAGGAGGGCGCCTGCAGCAACTCACCGGGTACAGGACGCGCTTAGTGGGAAGCCCTTCAACGCCCCTAAGGGTTATAGGGCTATCCAGGCTTCAGACTCAGTCGGGCTGGACGCTTCCGCCTAGTTGGCTGGCCCGAATGAATTGGCTAGCGCCTGAAGTCATTCGTCGCGCCCTTGCTGTGTAGAGACAGCTTGCCGACTGCGATTGGTGTCGCGATCATCGTGGCACGGTGATCAATCAGCGATCTCACGATTTTATTCTTCCAGCAATCGCAACACTGGCGGCGCGCCATATGCGCGGAATTATCAAAAGGCATTCTCGAGGGGAAGCAGCGAACATATATTGCGGCGGCCAATCCTGTTCGTAAACGCTGTTCCGGTCCCACGTTGTCCTTGCCGCACTAATCTGTGATGGGATTGGCGGCACTGGTCAACAACGAGCTGTACAGGGACCTGTTTACACGCCCACGAGCCTTGCCAGACTTGCTGTTGCGGGCCAGTCGAAGCAACGGTGGGGGCCGGCATTGCATTGGGGAATCAGCGTGAACGCCAAGGCTCAGCAAAAGATGATCGTCATCCGCGCAATTCTCACGGTGATCTGCTTCGCAGGCGGTTTCGTTGTTCCTCTTCTCTTCCTTCTGGCTGCCTTCTTCGCCTCGACGATTTACAACATCGTGGATCCGAAGCCGGACCCTCCGGTCGACGCCTGGTAGGCTCGGCGTTGGACGGCGACATTGGAAGATCCGAATCGGAAGAGCTACTTCCTGCCGTTCTGTGAATCACCGGCCGAAGAAGCGTTTCTCGAAGCGAGGATCGCGGATTACAAGTTGCTGCCGCGCAGTGGCGTGCTGTTCGGCTCGGGTCTCTTATTGAACCTGCAGGTCGAGCACAAGCCGTATCGGCTAGACTTTCTTGCGAACGAATGGCTGCTGATCGACAATCGATTTCGTTGTATCGACGCCACTTCTTGCTGCCCAGGATCACCGGAATCATCTTGGTTGGCCGGAATGCGGCAAAAGCAGCATGCGCACTGTCGAAGTGCCGCCTTCGAGCGAGTGGCGGGTTACGCATTGGCTCGGGATGTTGCTCCCCGTAAGACCTCGGAGACCAGCGCGAGCTCATCGTCATTGCTGTAGTAGTGAGGCGAAAAACGGATGGCGTCGTTCCTGACGCTGCATTTCACGTCGGCAGCATCCAAGTCTGCAAACAGTACGCTGGTGGCCACCTTTGGATTCTTCAGCAGGATGATGCCCGACTGGGATTCTTCCGGCCAATCACTCATGATTTCGTACCCTGCGGATTTAGCCTGCCTCCGAATCCGCGCTCCGAGTTCCATAACATAGCTCTCGATCTTCTCCATGCCGATGGAATCGATCTCTTCAAGTCTCTTGGCCAATCCGAAGATGCCTGCGCCGTTCTCGGTGCCTGGTTCGAACCGCTTGGCGTCTGGAAGAAAATCGAGAACACGATGAAAGGAGAAGGCGTCGTTCACACTCAACCAACCGACAATGCGCGGCTTGATGCGTTCGAAAGCCCTCTCGGAGAACGCGGCGAAGCCTATTCCGACTGGTCCGAGCATCCATTTATGGGCGCTCACAACGAGGACATCTACGCCTTCGCCCTCCATGTCCACGCTCAGCACCCCGACCGACTGCGTGCCGTCGACGACCAACAATGCGTCGTGATCGGCGCAGATTTGCGAGAATCCGGCGAGATCGACCCGGAAACCGCTGTAGAACTGAACATGGCTCACTGCGACCAGTTTCGTCCTGCTGTCGACCAGGAAACGAAGATCATCTGGAGCAAGCGCTCCGTTGCGCGCCTTCATCGTGCGGATTTCCACACCTTGCTGGGAAAGCGTCTCCCAGATGAGAAAGTTTGAGGGAAATTCGAGCTCAGGAACCACCAGGTTGTCACCAGGCTTCCAATCGATTCCCAAGGCGACGAGCGACAGGCCATGCGAGGTGTTCTGGATGTAGGCAATCCGTTCCGCAGTCGAGCCAACAAGTTTGGCGGCAAGGCTGCGTCCTTTGTCGCATGTCGGCGCGCTTGCCACCATGATCCCGGACGTGTCCGTGGCATGGAGTGTCGCCTGCCGGGCGATCGCATCCCGCACGCCGATCGATATAGGGGAAACAGCGGCGTTGTTCCAATAGATGCATTCTTTGACGATCGGGTATTGGCTGCGGATGAATGCGAGTTCGGCCGCGTTCAGATAGGTCTCGTGCCTCGTTGAAGCGTGTGCGTTCATGCATGATCTCGGTGAAAAAAATGGCGCAGTTTCCGTCGGCTCCCGTTGCTCGTGAATTCGGTCACGAAGCGAGGGTGAAAGCGAGCGGATGGCGCTCATCCGCTCGTAAGGGGCTTATTCGGCAATCTGATCGACAGAGGTGATGATACGGGATTTTTTGACCGCCGCGAGCGACATGCCATACTTGTCGAGGACGGTCTTGTACTTGCCGTTGGCGATGAGTTCCTGAAAAATTGCCTGCATCATTTCAGCTGAGGCCTTGTCGCCTTTCTGGACGGCGACGCCCAAAGGTAGGACATCGTAGACTCCCGGAGCAACGACGAGCTTTCCTTTGCTGGTCTGCTCGTAATATCCAGCCGCGGTGGAGTCGTCGAAACGAGCGTCGGCCCGACCTGTTAGCACCGCCTGGATCGTGTCTTTCTGCTCGGGATAGATGACCTTGTCGATCTTGGGCAGGTTGGATTTCGCGCAGTCCTCGCTCAGCTTGTCCGCGGTGAAATCGGCCGCCGATCCGGTCTGGACCGCCACCCGCTTGCCGCACAGGCTCTTCGCATCCGAGATGGAGTCTTTCTTGTCAGGGAGAACCATCGCCACGGTTCCGGACTGGAGGAACGTGACGAAGTCGACCTGCTTCAAGCGATCTTCCTTCACCGTGAACGTCGCCCACGCTACCTTGACCCTTCCGGCCGCGAGCGAAGGAATTTGAGAAGCGAAAGGTATGCGCTGAAGGTCGAGTTTAGCCGTGATGAGCTTCGCCGCCTCGTGCGCCAAATCCACGTCCAGGCCAGCCGGCTGGCCGTTTGCATCTACGAACTCAAATGGGGCGTAGTCGAGCCCATTGGCGATTGTGAGCGTACCCGACGACTTGACGGATTCCGTGACCGGAATCTCCGCTCCGATGGCGTTCTGGGCAAGCGCGAGGGCGACGAAAATACCCAGATGCGTGGCTTTCATGATGATCCCCTTTTTTGGACGTTGGCGTTAGCACGGGTAAGGAAGCACATCCTGAGCAGTGAATCGAATTGAAAAGATGCATTGACAATATGAGCTGCATTCATGATCTTTTGCGGACCGCCGATATCTTTTGACGGCGAGCAAAAGCACCCGAGGGTCCCGATATGGCCGAGTTCTCTTTGAACCAACTCGATCTCAACCTCCTAAGGACCTTCGACGTCCTCATGCGGGAGCGGAGTGTGACCAGGGCTGCGGACAGACTTGGGCGCACCCAGTCAGCCATAAGCCATTCACTGAGCAGGCTTCGCGACGTGTTTAAAGACGACCTCTTCACCCGAGAAGCGGGGATCATGGAGCCGACCGCCCGGGCGAAAGAATTGGCGGAGGTCATTTCCCAGGCCCTGCACGAAATTCGGGTGGCGGTGGACCGACACCTCAATTTCGATCCGACGACCACCTCTAGAAATTTTCGGATTGGCCTTTCGGACTATACGGCCGTCACCTACTTGCCCGAACTGATCGAGAATTTCTCGATGCTCGCGCCCAATGCTTCGTTGAATGTGGTCCACGCCAGGGAACCCGACGCACTCGGATCGTTGAAGAACCGCGAAGTGGAATGCGCGGTGCTTGGCAACCCCAAGCTCGATGCCGAGCACTTCGAGGTCGTGGAGCTTTCGAGGGATCGGATGGTTTGTGCTGGATGGACTGGAAATCCGGCGATGGCCGACATGTCGCTGGATCGTTACCTCGCGTCGCCGCACCTTCAGATATCCGCGGACGGCATCGCAGCCGGCATCGCGGATATAACCTTGCAGAAGCTCGGCCTTCATCGAAAAGTGGTTGCAACGATACCGCACTATCTCGTTGCTCCATGGGTCATCAAAGGCACGGAGCTGATTTCGGCGTTCGGCGACGGCGTGTTGCTGGCACTCTCTGAAGAAAGCGAGACAGCGATCGTTCCTCCGCCGCTCGAACTTCCCGATGTCACTATTTCGTTGATCTTCGATAGATCGAATGAACTAGACCCCGGGCATGTGTGGTTTCGGAACCTGATCAAAGACGTGTCTGACAGACAGAGGACGCTCAAACAAGGCGTCTACGAACGACTGGAGCTTTGAACGCGCCTGCGGCCTGAAAAGCCGCGTTTGCGATAAACCGCCGAAAGGGGCATACAGGCATTTGTCAGTCTAGCTCGAACAGGGCTTCGACCTCGACTGCGGCCTGCAATGGCAGGGAAGAAACCCCGATGGTGCTCCGCGCGTGCCGCCCTTGCTCGCCGAAAATCTCAAGGATGACGTCCGAGGCACCGTTCATGACGCGTGCGTGCTCGGAAAACGAAGACGTCGCAGCGATGAACCCACCCAGTCGAACGACCCTCTTGATCTTGTCCAGGCTTCCAAGGCTGGCTCTAGCTTGAGCTATGACATTGATCGCGGCGGCCCGAGCAGCTCGTATTCCGTCTTCGACAGAGACGTTTTCCCCGAGCGATCCCAACGCCACGAGTATGCCATCGGGAGACACGCAAAGCTGCCCTGAAATGAACAGGAGGTTCCCGACTTGGTGAGTTGCGACGTAGTTCGCGACCGATCCGGGCGGTTTCGGGAGATCGATGGCCAGTTCTATGATGCGCTGCTCGAAAGAAGAGTTCATTGGCAAGTCCTGTCCTTCGGCTTCTGTGGCTGTGGCTGTGGCTGTGGATAGATGAATTTCGGAGGGCGGTCCGGGAGTTTTTCCGCGCGTCAGAGGACGCGCGCCAAAAACTCACGTGTTCGGGGAGACTGCGGGTTGGCAATCATCTCTCGCGGGTTGCCGGATTCGACGACAAGGCCGCCGTCCATGAAGATAAGCTGATCGGCAACCTCGCGGGCGAACCCGATTTCATGCGTCACGACTACCATGGTTATTCCCTCGCGCGCCAGACTCTTCATCACCTCGAGCACCTCGCCCACGAGCTCTGGATCGAGTGCGGATGTCGGCTCGTCAAAAAGCAAGACCTTTGGGTTCATCGCGAGCGCCCGTGCGATAGCCACGCGCTGTTGCTGGCCGCCTGACAACTGCCTCGGGTAAGCGTCCCTCTTTTCGGCAAGGCCCACCCGTTTGAGAAGTTCAATCGCCTTTGCCGTCGCCTGCGCAACCGGCTCCCGCTTCACGCGTAAAGGAGCCTCCATAAGATTTTCGATCACGGTCATGTGAGGAAACAAGTTGAACTGCTGGAAAACCATTCCGATCTCGGCCCTGCGCTGGCATATCGCGCTCGGCGGCAGTTCGTAGAGTTTGTTGCCTTCTAGGCGATAGCCAACGAAGTCTCCGTCGACGAGCATCAACCCGCCATTGATTTCCTCGAGGTGATTGATGCAGCGCAGGAATGTGCTCTTTCCCGATCCCGAAGGGCCGATGATGCAAGCGACCGAGCCGGACGGCACCGTGAGGTCCACGCCTTTGAGCACCTCGAGATGGCCGTAGGATTTGCGGATGCCTTTGGCATGTACCATCGTCGTAGATGCGATCCCGAAGCGCTCGTGATGTGTGCCGGGTGCAGTCATGCCAGCGCCTCCTTCCGACCGATCTTGGCCAGGTTCCCGAGTATTGCCCTCGTGATTCCGGGATTGATGCGATGCTCGTCGCGGCTGAAATGTTTTTCCAGGTAGAACTGACCGACAGACATGATCGAGACTACGGCGAGGTACCAGAAAGACACAACAATGAGCAGAGGGATGGTCTCGAACGTCCGGGCATAGATGGACTGGGCCGAGTACAGCAGATCGCCCACAGCGATGATACTGACCAGAGAGGTCGTCTTGAGAAGGTTGATCGTCTCGTTTCCGGTCGGCGGAATGATTATTCTCATCGCTTGGGGAAGGACAATCCTCCTCATCGCCAGGCTGGGATTCATCCCAAGACATGCCGACGCCTCGTACTGGCCCTTGTTGACCGACTTCAATCCGCTCCTGACGATTTCGGCCATATATCCCGCTTCATGAAGCGAGAGTGCGACGATGGCCGAGACCAGTGGGGTCATGATGTCATTTGTAGACACCGAATACACTGTGCCGACCCCCGGCAGCCAAAGCGTGATATCTTTGACGACGATCGACAGATTGTACCAGATGATCAACTGGACGAGAGCTGGAGTGCCTCGGAAGAACCAGACGAAGGCCGCAGCGGGCACAGAAAGCAGCTTGCTCGGAGACAGCATCATCAATGCGGCGATGGTTCCCCCGAGAGTGGCTAGGGCCATCACGACCGCTGTGATTAGAACGGTTTGCCAAAGACCATCGAGTATGAGTGGGTTGAACAGATATTGCGCGACGATGGGCCACTGAAACTCGGGATTGGAAATTGCTGACCTGATCATGCCGGCGACCGACACTAAGACCAAGGCGACGGCCACCCACCTCCAAGGGTGTCGAAGTGGAACGATGGTCAGTTGTTCCGGGTCGATCTTGTCGGCCGATCTCCTTGTGGATTGACTACCAGTCATACTCGCCTCCGCTTGACTAGATGGGCACATTCAGTTCCCGATGTCTGGGCTGTCCCCCGATTAGCGCGGTCACCCACGTCTCGAAAATTTTGATCTCGCCTCCCTTCGTTGTGAGGCCCGACGGTGCATTCAATCAAATTAATAATTCGCATCGTGAAAATGCACGCGGTGCATGACGATTAAAAACGTGGCGGGACCACCCGCAGGCCATCCTCAAAGGCAAGGGGGCTCGCCCAGTACAGCCGTCTTAAAACGGGCGAAAAGCTGCGACGCCGCGTCTTGCGGGTTCGTTACGATTCCGGGAGTCCGTCTGGGCATCATGTCCTCGCTCAAAATACGAGGACAAATTGCCAGATCGGTGCTCACGAAAATCGATCTAAATCCGACGCGACTTTTGTCCGCGACTTAGTGAAATCGCTGTCCCGAACTTTGTGCAACCCGCAATCCTTGCGAAGCGGCTGATAGCCAGTGACGCCCTGGGCGAAGAGCAGACCCTTGCGCGATTGACATGCCTTACCCGTTCCGCAATCAACACTTACGCTCCCCGCAAATGCGACTCCGATCTTCATCCTCTGGGCCCGGCGTTTTGACCATTGCGCATACACGTGGCTCGCCGCGCTTGAACGCAAGCAGTGCTCGGAGCAGGCCTCACCATCAATCTTATCGTCAAGGCGGCTCGTTCACGTCCATGAGGCGCTGTCGAAGGAGACTTGTATTTTCCGCTGCGGCCTTCTGGTGCTTCCTCTTATCGACTTCTCGGAGTCCCGTCGTGATGGTTGTTGGCGCGGCCTGCCGGTTCCACACGTCGATCTCGCACGCGGCCGCGTCGTATAGACCACCGCCCGCGGCAAACACCCTTGCTCCCGTCAGCCCTCAACCCATCTCTCACATATTGACGTAGCCGGAAAAAAGGTCCTCCGCGATTGCCACTGGAGGCGTTTCCCCACATCGTTGAGTGGAAACGCCGAGTCAGAAAACCTGCGGGGTCGCGGCATCCATACGATCTGATGCCGGGTACAATGCGCTTTCACATGCGCCGATCTCGGCCGTTCGGTAGAAGTTCGACTGCATTGGTCGGTGCACGCATGTTTCGCAGTTTCTTAACAGGGCTCATAAAGGCTCATTGGAAGCTGCCGGATTTTGGCCGCGGCGCACCTCATCCCTCCGCACAACGGAGGAAAGAGCGAACGCCGTAAGGGTGTCCCGTACGCCCGGGAGCTCGGATATCAGCTGCCAGATCTGGCGAATTCGATCGGCTCGCGGAGATTCCACTCTGACGACGAGATCGAAATCGCCCGTCATCACATCGCAAGCGACGACCTCTGGAATTGTCCGCAAAGCTTGGATGACCTCGCCACCCCTCATACGGTCCTGGCGGTAGACAAACATCAATGCGGTGGTGATCGGGCTATCGTTTCCGCCATCCCCAGTGACGATCGTGTAGCCCTTGATGAAGCCCTCGCGTTCTAGCCGTTCTATCCGAACGCGAACAGCATTACGGGACAGGTTGACCTTGCCCGATAGCTCAGCGTGAGAGGCCCGTGCGTTGGTCCGCAGCGCGCTTAGGATTTGTTCGTCGATGCGGTCGAGAAGATATCTCATGCCCGACAGGCCGGTTGCCGGGCAACTGGGCCAAATCCCGAAGATTCAAATGCGCGTACAGCCGCCTCAAGCATATAAATCTTGTCCTTTTTGCTAGCATAGTGTCTGGCGGCGGATGCGAGGACGAACGCGGGAAGTGCTTTCTTTTCCGCCTCAGTCAGCTGTCTTACACTCTCATAGCCTGCCAAGATGGCCCGGGCTTTCTGTTCGTCCAGCTCTCCAGCCGGCTGGCTCGCCCAGCTAATGAGAACGCCCGCAATCTCAGAAATCAGCACGTCATCGTGCCGGAGCCGGAAGTTAATCACACCGCTGACGTTCTCTCCGAGGAAGAAGACATTGGAAGGTACCAGGGCTCCATGCAGGGCACCCGTTGGCAACTCATCCAGAGAATGTTTTCGCCCCCCTTGCAGGATCACGTGGATCCGCGCCATGAGGCGGCCGAGATTTTCGGTCTTTTCTGGCGTTGGATTGTTTGTCGATGATCCCGCTACAAAGCTCACGATGGCAACAAGGCGACCGGCGGCCTGGAAGGTGGCGTCGCCATCAACCGTCCGCGTCGGTTTAGGACATGGAATACCCCTGTTGTTCAGCTTCTCCATCGTTGCGAACGCGCGTTCCAGATCCAGCGGCTCGGCGCCGTTTTCGAAAAGCGTGACGATGAATTCACCGCCCGCTGTCCGGAAAAGATAGGTCGTTTCCCTGTCACCGTCGGCAATACCGATCACCGACGACAACGATGTCATACCGTAGGCTGCGGCTATCGAGTTTCGGTCTTCGTCGGATATTTCAGTGAAAACGGCCATCTTTCCCCTCCGTCCAACCACTTCTTGAGAAATTCGCAAACTCCGCGGTATCTCCATAAATCTGATGAACCTGGCTTTCCGTCAGACCTCTTTCTTCTTCGACAACATCTCGCAAGTTTCTCTTTTCGACCAGCGCCTTTTTGGTAAGATCTGCCGCTTTGCTGTATCCGATGAACTTCGCCAGCGGCTTAGCAAGAACGAGAGATTGGTCGAGCAACGCCTGGCAACGATCGACAACAACTTCGATGCCATCGATGCAGCGTTCCTTTAAGATCACCATGCCTCTGGTTAGCATGCGCATCGACTGCAGGATATTCAAAACGATGACCGGCTCCATCGCGTTCAGCTGCAGTTGACCGGCACTGGCGGCGAGCGTCACCGTAAGATCATTGCCGATAACCTGAAAGCTAATCTGGTTCATCATCTCCGGGATGAAGGGATTGACCTTGCCAGGCATGATCGACGAGCCGGCTTGGACCGGCGGCAAGCGGATCTCTCCCAGACCGCCACGGGGACCGCTACTCAACAGCCGAAGGTCGTTGCAAACTCTTCGTCAGGTTGAAAGCAATGCGCTTAAGCACGAAGGAGACGAATCCGCCCGTGTCCGATGTGGCTTCGATGAAGTTACGGGCCGGAATTAACCGGTAGCCGGATTTCTGCGACAGGTGATCGCATACCGCCTGCGCGAAGCCTGAGGGTACGTTGATTGCCGTGCCGCTCGCCGAACCGCCGAGGTTTATCTCCTTGAGAAGCTTAGAGGCGTACTGGACTTGAACGATATCCTCGTCAATGAATTCAGCAAACGCTTCGAATTCCTTCCCCGCGGTCACGGGCGCAGCGTCTTGCAACTGCGTCCGGCCGACTTTCACAGAACTCGCGGCATGACTGAGCGTCGGACTTTCCCCCGTCGTTCCGCACGAACCAAGGCCGAAGGACCCTTCGTCGATCTGCCATTCGATGAGATCGCGCAGCGCGCCCTCATCCACATGGCCATCAGCAAATGGCGTGACAGGTGCAGTGATAGAACCCTTGAACATTGTTGACCCCGAAATTGCTGATGGCATTGAGCGTGGAAAGAGCTGTTAAGGCTTCAACCGGTTGATGCACACGACCTTCGGCTGGGTCATGTCCTCATAGGCAAACCGCACACCCTCGCGGCCCATGCTGCCATATTTGAAGCCGCCAAACGGCATTGCATCGAACCGGTAGTCGGAGGAGTCGTTGACCATGACGCCACCGGCCTCGATCTTGCTTGCAGTTTCGAGCGCCGCTTCCAGCTCATTGGTAAAAATGGCGGCGTGAAGGCTGTAGTCAGGGCCGTTTGCAAGACCAATTGCATCAGCCAATCCATCGAAGGGCTGAAGAATGACGATCGGCGCGAATACTTCTTCGCCCCACACGTCGCAGGATATCGGAACATCCTCCAGGACGGTCGGCGGGTAGAGATTGCCGGCTGGCTTATGGCCGCAAAGCAATGTCGCGCCTGCAGCGAGCGCCCGTTCGACCATTGCGATCGCTCTGCTGACAGCCTTTTCGGAGATCAACGGGCCGACATCGGTATCGGCATCCAAGGGATTGCCAGTCTTGAGCTTCTTGGTATCTGCGACGAATTTCGCCTTGAATTGCTGATAGATCGGCCGCTGGATCAGAATTCGCTGCGTACCAATGCAGTTCTGACCGGCCGCCCAAAAGCCTCCCGATACGCAAGCCTCGACGGCCGCATCGAAGTTGCAATTTTCCATAACGACGACAGGCGCATTGCCGCCGAGATCCATGGCAAGTTTTTTGAGGCCTGCGGTTTTGGCAATCGCTTCACCGGTGGCAAAGCCGCCAGTAAACGAGATCATGCGAACGTCTCTCGCCGCAACAAGAGCCTTTCCAAGCTCAGGGCCACCGATCGCAACCGTTATAATCTCTTCAGGTAGACCGCTTTCGATCATGACCTCGACGAGCTTGACGGCAGAGAGTGGGGTAAACTCGGACGGCTTCAAAAGCACTGCGTTGCCACCGGCGATCGCGGGACCGAGTTTGTGGGCAACGAGGTTGAGTGGGTCGTTGTAGGGCGTGATGGCAGCAATAATCCCCAGCGGTTCTCTCGTATACCAACCCTGGCGAGACTCCGAGCCCGCGTAAGCATCGAACGGGATGACTTCGCCCGCATTGCGTTTGGCCTCGTCGGCGGACAGCTTGAGCGTATTGACGCACCGGATTGTCTCTTTGCGGGCCTGCGTAATCGTCTTGCCCGCCTCTTTGGCGATCAGGAGCGCGAACTCCTCCCGCGAGGCCTCGATTGCTGCTGCGGCCGTTTCAAGGATCGCCGACCGCTTGTGACGGGGCAGGGTTCTGGCAATCTGCGCGCCGCGCCTGGCTCGCTCAAGGAGCGCATCCACGCTTGCAGCACAGGTTTCCACAACTGTTCCGACCAGCGTACCGTCGAAGGGGCTGGTGACGGCAATTTCTTCGAGGCCTGTCGCTTGGGTGAGTGCAAGGTTGTGCATCATGCAGCTTCCTTAGCGGTGGAAGAAGCGCCCGCGGAATGAATGGCGACGATATCGGAAAGAAGAGCATATGCAGTTTCGATGCGGCCAGCGCCAGGTCCGGTGATCGTCACGGCGCCCAGCAGTTCGGTGTCGAGTGAGACTGCATTAGTGGCGCCGTTGACGCCTGCCAGCGGATGATCGAGGCCAAGCCGTTTGGGGGAAACACTGCCGGTCACACTGCCGTCGTCATTGCGGACCGCAGCCCCGATGAGCTTCCAGCGGCTGTTTGCCTTGGCGGCTTCCTCGATGTCGGAGAGTGAAAGACCGGAGACGCCCTTGCAGCTTATATCCTCAGGCTTGAGATTCGCGCCAAGCAGTTCGTTTGCCAGGATGACAACCTTCAGACGAACGTCGAAACCTTCCACATCTGCGGTCGGGTCGGCTTCGGCATAACCGAGTTTCTGTGCTTCTTTGACGGCGGAGGCGAAATCCAGACCGCTTTCCATGCGACCGAGGACGAAGTTGGATGTGCCGTTGAGGATCCCCTCGAAGCCCTTCAATTCGGCGCCGGCAAGGGTTCTTTCCGCCATGCGAATAATAGGTGTGCCGCTCATCACGGCGCCTTCGTACTCGAAGCGCACGCCGTTGGTTTTTGCGAACGCCTTGAGCGCTGGGGCAGCGATGGCGACAGGGCCTTTGTTGGTGGTTACCACGTGTTTGCCGGTCTCAAGTGCCCACCTGCAATGCGAGACGGCGGGTTCGCCATCATTGGGATTGGTGTACGTTGCCTCGACGACGATGTCTGCCGGCGCCGTCTTGATGATGGTCTCGTTGTCAGCTTCAGCACTTCCACCCGAAAGTTGTCCGAAGCCACCCTTTTCGAACTTCGCGTCGACCAGAGTTTTTGCATCAAGACCATTTGGCGAAATTACCGAACCCAAATAGAGGTCGCTCACAGCGACAATATTCAGGCGGAAGCCAAGGTCGCGTTCCCAGAGCTGGTTCTTGGCGGCGATGAGTTCAGTCAGTGCGCGATTGACGCCGCCAAATCCGATCAGAGCGATATTGTAAATTGTCATAACGATCCTCCGTGAAGTTTATGGCGTAATCATAGGATGCGAAACGATCCACCGGAACGTGGCAAACGAGCCAAAGGGCAGCGCACTTTGCTCAATTTGCTGCCGCGCTGGTCAGGTCGTTGAGAGTTTCATCACGGGAATCCCGGACACGATCAAAGCGCCGTCTGCCAGACGCATAGGTGATGCTTGTTCTCCAAGGATCGTCATTCCGAGCAGGCACGACCTCGCCGGCTGTAATTGGAGCCGGCAATGCCGTACACGATGCAGGTGACCAAATGGGGCCGCAAATTGCGTTGTATGTTCCGTTCGCTAAACGGACTGGGAACTTGAATTGCCGGTAGAAAGCCATCCGGACTTGATGAGGCCGGGCAAGCCGCGGTGCGCGTGGCTAACTCCTCGACCTGTTCTGACTAGGTACCAACAAGTGTAACAATCGTTATGGTGTCGCGACGATTAAGGAGCGGCCACGCTTTCCAAGCATGGCCGTCGCGGCCATCAATGAGGCGGTTGGCCCTGACTTTCCGATCATCATTAGCGTAAGCCAGTGGAAGCAGCAGGATTTCGCGGCACGGCTATGCGAGACCAGCGCTGATGCACACTTGTTGCTGCCGTTGATGGACGCTGGGGTAGATCTCCTACATCACCTGCAGCGGCGTTTCTGAAACCGGACTTTGCTGCGATCGATATCGAGAAAGGCGTAAACCTCGGCGGACGCGGCCGAGAACTCACCCGTGCTACAACATTGGCGGGGTCTTATTCGGCTTCGACGCAGACTTCCAGAACGCCTTTACAGGTCAAGGGGCGGAAACAAGGGCTAGAAAGATTGATCGAACGAGCGCGACGAGTGCGATTTAATCGCCGTTGACAGAGCTCTGATTAGCGATCAGGCGAGCGTGGACGCTGCGGCCCTTTCTGAACTCGTAAATTTTAAATACCACTGGTGGAAGTGATGATATTCGCTTCCCTGCATATCTTTCTCGCGCGATACATTACGACGCCACCGCCAACCCTGAAGTCGCGAACTGCCACCTCTCCGACATGTACCCCCGAAGCCGGTGTGGGTGGCGCCAGAGGCACTCTTTTAAGGCCAGGATGAACAAAACGACGATGAAGTCTGCTCGCCGCCTAGATGGGACGTTGCCCGTGTTCCCGCGAAGAAGCCTCACCAATAGCCGAAAAAAAATGGCATTATTGGTATCCAGTTGATCCAGTCGCGCCGATCAGTTACGCGGCAATACCAGCAATTGCCTCTAGGAATGCCTCAATTTCCTCCTCCGAATTGTAATAATGTGGGGAAGCTCGCACCACCGGCGGGAGTTGTCGCGTATACGCGTCCACGGGTGTACTAGAGGGCGGGGAAACCGAGACGTTGATTCCCTTGCCAGCCAGATAGGCCATGACGGCTGGCGAATCCCAGCCGTTAACCGTGAATGAGATGATGGACGCGAGCGGCGCCCCAAGATCATGTACGGATACGGCACGCATCCCCCTCAGACCTTCCCGAAGCCTTGAAGAAAGGTGACTGCAGCGCGCTTCGATGTTTTCGAGCCCTATTTCGAGCGCGTAATCCACTGCTGCCCGCAAGCCGAGACGAACCGAACAGTTCTTTTCCCACGTTTCAAAGCGTCTGGCATCAGGTCGCAACTCGTATCGATCGGGTGCGGTCCAGGGCGCGCCGTAGAGATCGATCATCGCTGGCTCGATCTTCTCCAGAACTGATTTTCGCATGTACATGAAACCCGTTCCCCGCGGCGCACGGAGAAACTTCCTGCCGGTAGCGGTGAGGATGTCGCAGCCGAGAGCATTCACATCGATCGGCGTTTGACCCGCAGCTTGGCAGGCGTCGAGCAGATAGAGAATGCCGTTGTCTCGCGCTATTCGACCGATCGCTGCTGCTGGATTGATAAGCCCGCCGTTCGTCGGGATCCAGGTGACCGCTATCAATCGAACGCGCTCATCAATCATTTTCGCCAGCGCGTCCGGATCAAGGACGCCAGAGGCGTCATTCGGAATGATTTCGATGGATACGCCGGTGCTCTTGGCAACCTGCAAAAATGCCACGTAGTTGGCCGCAAATTCGGCACTTGCCGTCAGAATCCTGTCTCCAGGTCCAAAAGAAAGGGAATAGAAGGCGCGCTGCCAGGCGATCGTCGCGTTTTCAGCTATCGCTATCTCGTCGCGAGCGCAGTGTACGAAAGTGGCCAAGCTGTCATAGGCTCCCTCCAACAGCGAGTTGGCCTCCGCTGCTGCCTCGTAGCCACCGATTTCGCCCTCCCGGCTCAGGTAGCCAATCACTGCATCGATCACCCGGCTCGGCATCAATGCCGCTCCAGCATTGTTTAGATGGTTTCTGCTTTTTGTACCGGGGGTATCGGCACGCAGACGAAGGAGGTCAAAAGCCTTGCAAGCATCGCTGCTGATTTGCGACATAAGCGTTCCTTCCTTTAATCGAGTCAGTAATCTTGTTGACGCAATAGGCATTGTCGCGGAAGTCGACAACTTCGCAACCCGCTGTGCAGAACTGAGCGACAGGGCGACTCTTTGCTAATTCGACGGGCCAGAGTGCTCCGGACGATGCGATTTGCGAAACTCACGAGGGCCAGGGTTCGTTTCTCAGAAGGCGTTGTTCGTCTCGACGAAGCAGCTCTTTTACGAATTGCTTGACGGCTCGTACTCTCGGGAGATACGCTAGGTCCTGGTGTGCCGACATCCAGATCTCACGTTCGCCGCGCAACTCTTCAAGCACTGGAATGAGCCCGAGTTTCAGACTGCGTGCGAATTCAGGAAGCGCTACAATTCCTGCGCCCGCAGACGCCGCGAACATCTGCGACATCATGCTGTTTGAGCTGAACGCCATCGTTGGGGCGGGTACGAGTTCCTCTAGCCATAGAACGCTTTCGAGCTGAACTAGCTCTTCGATATAGCCGACAAAGCGGTGCTCGCGAAGATCCGCCGCTTGAGAGGGAACGCCATTGCGTTCCAGATAGACCTGCGAAGCGAATAGGCCAGTCTTGAAGCGTCCGATCAGCTGACTGTCGAGAGCAGTTCCATGTGGCTTGAAGAAACTTAGGAAAAGATCTGCCTCCCGGCGAGCGACCCGAACGGTTTGCGGCGATGTCACAAGCTCGATGTCAAGATCAGGGTACCGACTACTGAGTTCAACGAGGCGCTCGGAGAGATAAAGCGTTGCGATGCCCTCCATGGTGGCTAATCTGACCGTACCGCGTACCTCGTCTCGATTGCTCACGTCGCTGCGAAGCGCATTCACCCCATTCTCGATTTCCTCCGCTCGCCGCATCGTAACAAGCCCGGCTGGGGTCAGCAGAAGTCCATCCCTGGTCCTTTCGACGAGTGCGCCGCCAACCGTGTATTCCAGGCGAGCAAGCCGACGGGAAACAGTGGAGTGGCTGACTTTCAGTTCCCGGGCGGCTCCGGTCACGCTCTTGCACCGAACGACGATGAGGAAAAGTTTGAGATCGTCCCAGTCAAGATGATCGATTGCAGTCGCCATGCGACCCTCCGTCTATTTTTGCACAGAGTAGTGCATCCAATTCGGGTTGGCGCACAAATTCGTTTTGATAGTTTCGAACGGGCTGTAAAGGCGAACATGCAGCATATCATGACGCAAACCACTTGCGGATATCCTGGTCGCCAGCAGGTCGCGCTGCTTAACCTGCCTTGGGAGAAACCATGTCTAGACGAACTGTGAATGCTTCGAACGCTGCGGCAGTAGGACCATATTCGCACGCGACATGGGCCGACGACCTGTTATTTTGCTCGGGTCAGACGCCGCTCGATTCCAGCACCGGCAAACTTGTCGACGGAACCGTCGCCGATCAGACACGCCAGTGTTTCGATAATCTGTTTGAAGTTCTTGAAGCAGCAGGCCTGGGGTCGGATGATGTCGTATCCGTCAATGTCTATCTCACCGACATGGGTGACTTTGGCCAGATGAATGAGATTTACGCGACGCGTTTTTCATCGCCCTACCCGGCCCGCACCACAATCGGCTGCGCCAGCCTGCCGCTTGGAGCACGTATCGAGATCGGTCTAACAGCAAAACGGCAATCTTGAGCCTGCCTTTGCCGAGTTGGTCGAGATGGCTGATGGCGAACGTTGATCAGTAGAGGAATGTCGATGGGAAGCACGAACTTCAAGGCCGCCGCTGCTCATGTAGCCCCGGTTTATCTCGATCCGTTGGAGAGCGCGGAGAAAGCTTGTTCGGTAATTGCAGAGGCTGCTCGAAATGGCGCATCACTTGTGGTTTTTTCGGAAAGCTTTCTTCCCGGGTTTCCCGTCTGGGCGGCACTTTACCCACCCATTCAATCGCACGGACATTTCAAACGCTTCCTGAACGCCTCGGTATATGTGGATGGGCCAGAAATCGAGCGTGTGCGCAAAGCTGCGTCCGATAACAGTGTATTCGTTTCAATCGGTTTCTCCGAGCGCAACCCGGCAAGTGTTGGAGGACTGTGGAATAGCAATGTCTTGATTTCCGATACAGGCGAAATCCTCATCCATCATCGGAAGCTGGTCGGAACGTTTTTCGAGAAACTGGTTTGGGATCCGGGCGATGGCGCGGGTCTGGTCGTCGCAAATACAAGAATAGGCCGTATCGGCGGTCTCATCTGCGGGGAAAACACAAATCCACTCGCGCGCTACAGTCTGATGACGCAGGCCGAACAGGTTCATATAAGTAGCTATCCGCCGATCTGGCCCACTCGTGTTCCAACGGAGAGCGATAACTACGATAACAGGGCGGCCAACCGCATTCGGGCCTCAGCCCATTGTTTCGAGGCCAAGTGCTTCGGCATCGTTGTCGCCGGTCGGTTGGATGAAAGCGCACGCAGATCTATTGCTTTGGATGATCCTGCGATCGCAGCGATCATAGATGCCAGTCCGCGGGCCAGCAGCTTTTTCCTCGGACCGACTGGAGCGCCATTTGGTGACGAAATGATTGATGAAGGTATCGGCTATGCCCATATCGATCTTGACGAGTGTGTTGAACCGAAACGACTTCATGACGTCGTGTCTGGCTACAACCGCTTCGATGTATTCGGCGTCACTGTCAACCGGACACGCCGAAAGCCGATCCGGTTCGAAGAGGGCCAGGAGGAATATGGAACCCGTCTCGATGCGCCAGCCTTAGAGGAGTAAGGCGATGACTCGGACGGGTATGCACATGATACGGAAGGGTTTCTCCTTCAAAGGGCCGGCGAACGGGATTCACGCCCTCAACTCCTGGATCACTCCGGAGGAAGATCTCTTTCTGGTCACGCATATGGGGTTCCTGAACATCGACCCCGACCATTGGCATCTGGATGTCGATGGCCTCGTGGGCACCCCAACGAGATTGCGTCTCTCGGATCTTCAAGCCATGCCTCAGCGCGAGTACATGTCATTTCACGAATGCGCTGGAAGCCCTCTTGCCCCGACAGTTGCCAAGCGCAGGATCGGAAATGTGGTTTGGAAAGGCGTGCCGCTGTCGCTTGTTCTGGAACGTGCAAAGATCAGCACCGATACGTCATATGTATGGACTTCCGGCCTCGAGTGGGGCGAATACGCTGAAATTGAAGAAACCTATCAAAAAGAACTGCCTATCGAGAAGGCACTCGCAGAAGAGGTTCTTCTTGCACTTGAGATCAACGGCCGGCCGCTCACTCCGGAGCGTGGAGGTCCGGTTCGACTGGTTGTGCCGGGTTGGTATGGCACAAACTCAGTAAAATGGGTTGGTTCGATCACGGCTGCGGATCGGCGCGCAAGCGGCGCCTATACGACGCGGTTCTATAATGACCCCACCGCGTCGGGAACGAAGCCGGTTTGGGACGTGGCCCCGGAGTCCGTTATCGTATCGCCGTCCCCAAATGATCTGCTGTCAGCGGACATGCCAACGAAAATATGGGGCTGGGCTTGGGGAGATCGCCGGATCTCTAGCGTCGAGGTCAGCGTGGACGGTGGAGGCTCATGGCAGACTGCCTCACTAGGGCCGCGCGAGGGAAGAAGTTGGCAGCGGTTCGAGTTGACTTGGTCGCCGGAGCCAGGCCCCCACGTCCTGTTATGTCGCTGCAAAAACGAGCTTGGGGAAGAACAGCCGGCATCTGATGCGAGAAACGCGGTGCACTCGGTTCAAGTTCAAGTTGATTTCTAGTGCCCCGCTTCTACAGCAATCAGGAGGTGACACGGCACCACGATTTTTCCGATGCAACCGATGCCGATCTCGCCATTTATCGCGGAGAGATCTCTTCGGCTGTCCAACTCCTCATCGCATCCAGCGATTGCAAGCTTGGCGATTGGAAGTCGGCACGCCTTCTGGGTTAGCGCTGCGACCCGTTCTCAAGCGAGCCCAGGCACGAAAAACACCGCCGATTTGATCATAGACGGTTATCGAGAAAGCGTTAGAGCATTCCGGAGTGGCTAATCCCAATGTCGCGGGCGGAAAGGTGTTGGCATATCGCCTGATCGCGTCATAGGTTCGCGCGACGGCTTGCCCATTGGCAACCAGAAACCGCTCGATCTCGGCCTTCCAGGCTCCGATCCTGGGCAACGGTTGATGTTCTCGTTAGTAGACAAAATGAGTCGCATTAGAACGCAGGATTTTGCGAACTGTATTCCGCGAAACATTCAGCTCTCGGTGATCTTCTTCACCGACCAGCCCTGAACATGGAAGGCTCGTCGGACACGGGCAATCGTATCCACTCTCTCCAACTCTCCACCCCATCTACTGGCAAAAGCCGATGGTCGGATGAAATCCAAGGGGTTAAAATCGGATAAGTATTACCCCCGAGAGGGGTCAACATTCCATGCTTAACACACAATCAGTAGCCTGTGTCGGTACACCTACCGTTCGGGGCGTGGGCGAGCGTTGGTTCCGCGCGGGTGACACTATTTTCCTGATGCCCCGAGCGAGGTTCCACATCTTCGACGGTGAGGGCGGGCCAACGGATCCTAACCCACGCCCAAGCCGATGACACCTCTAAGGTCCACATGAACATTTAGGAGAAGTGCGTTCCGGCTCGTTGAGTCCTGCTTCAGAAAGATCGCTTTTCATGCGGGCGGAGTGCCGAACCCACTTCGACTCCTAAGCGATCGAAGCACGCATCGTCTTGTCGTTCAGTGTTTGGGCCAAGTCGGCCGAGAGGCAGCCGAACCTATAGGCCGCGGACCAGATCTCGCCCGGCGCCAGGATGGGGACATTGTTTTCCTGCTTTTCCTTAAGATAACCCTCGATCCCCGAGGCGCACGGCAGCGCCAGGCCCAGTGCGTTCTGGTCCGGGGTGCAGGACATCAGCGCACGGCCTCGGCAACTCGGCCATCCGGAAGCCCATATGGTCGGCCACGCCGACACGGTGGTTTTGGAGCGATTCGGCCCAGCCGTCGTTCTTGGCGGCGAACTGGAAAAAACGGCGATGAAAATTATCAATCAACCCTTGGACCTCTGAGCAAGCTGAGCATCTGACGCGCAGCGCTTTCATCAGTCACCAAAGTATTGCAGCCTATTCGCCTGATAGCTGCCAAGATTGCGGCGGCTCGTTGTTCTCCCCCCGATGCGATAACCACGTGCCGTGCGCGTCTCACTGTATCGAGATCGACTGACATCACCCGATCGTTTACCGGATGGTCCACCGTGCGGCCGTCTCGATCGAGAAAATTGCACAGAACATCGCACATTGCTCCCTCGCTGATGAGCGTCTCCAACTCCTCTGGCGCAAGAGATGCGACCGACAGCGATGTTGAATGGGTGCCGATATCGCCGACGCTCACCAGTGCAATGTCCAGATCGGCGGACAGCTTCATGATCCGATTCAAACCGCACTTTTCGATTAGGCGTTCTTTGGTGTCGGGAGAATCAACCAGCAGCGGCGCCATCAAAAGAAAACATTGCGCCCCGAGTTGATTGGCGAGCTGCCAGGTAAAATCGATCGGATTTTCATGCTGGGCTTCCACTGTACCTCCAAGCAGAGACACAATTTTTACCCCTTCGCGCCGCAGCGGGCGAAAACTCGAAAGCGCGGCACTGAGTGTTCGTCCCCAGCCAACCCCGATCGTCGCGTTGTTGGGAATGGTGTCGGAAAGAAACTGACCCAGCGCTTGCCCAACGGCCCGGGCCGTTCCGTCGACATCCTTCGCCGGCGGCGTGACGATCACTTCGTCGAGATTGAGCGCGGCTTCCAGCTCAGATGCCAGCTCCAACTCGCTTGCGGCCTGCTTCACCCAAATCTGGATTTCGCCCCGCTTCAGCGCCTCATCGAGGAGCTTAACGATTGTGCTGCGGCTGACCCCCAGTTTTGCGGCGACTTCGTTTTGGGTAAGTTTCTGATTGTAATAAAGAAAAGCTGCCTTCAACCTGAGGCTTTCAGCGTCCAGCAAGCTGGTGGGGGGCATCCTTGTCAGTTTTGTCATCCAATCCGCCCCTCCGAAAGTGTCGGCAGCCCATCGTTCTACCAACTTGGATAATCGTTGCGCCCACGATGCGAACGGCGCCCAAATCCGTTCGCAGATCTTCGAGTAAAGCATCTCTAGACGTGGCGATTCACCCTTAACTGGCACGGCTAGCCTCCGCAATAGCTTGCGGTGCTTGGCGTCACATTTGACTGCTCTCGTCGTATCCAGCCACGATGATTTCTCTGCGCCACGGCGGGTCACTTCCGCGGTGCTCGCAGGCAAGACTTGCAACATGTGCGGCAAACTCGAGAGCTTTGCGAGCCCGGTCACCCGTCAAGGCACCGATGCTATCGCGATGCAAGTCGCCGCTCTGCTGGAGATGGGTGAGAAAGCCTGCAATGAGTGCGTCTCCGGCTCCAACGGTATCAACAACCCTTGCAGGGCGTGCTGGAACTTCAACGACTCTGCCACCCGCAAGATAAACCGTTGCGCCCCCCGCACCCCGGCTGACGAGGACGATCTTGGCCTGGTTTGAAAGCCAACTCTCCGCTGCTGAATGCGGCCCAACACCCGGCTGCATGAATCCGAGATCCGTCACCGACAGCTTTACGATATCAGCCATACCGCAGAGGCGATTGAGACGCTGGCGATATGCCTCTGGATCCTGCGCCAGACCGGGCCGGCAGTTTGGATCGATTGAGAGCACGCGCTTACCCTGTTCGTTCTCGAACAGCGACTCGCAAGCGCTCGAGACAGGGGGGTGAATCAACGTGACCGAACCGATGTGCAGGACGTCAACCTCGGTGCCCAAAGATGGTGCCCCTTTCAGCGTCCAGTGCCGTGCCGCACTGCCGCTGTCATAGAACGCATACTCAGGCTCGTCGTCGCCCAGACGCACAAAAGCCAACGTCGTGTCGAAAGGCAGGCGGGTTGCATAGCGAAGATCAATCCCCGCTTCGTTGAATTGCTGAACCAGCATGGCGCCAAAAAAATCCTCGGACAGCCCTCCCATGAATCCGACTTTCCCGCCTAACCTGCCAATCGCAGTCGCGATGTTGCAGCAGGATCCACCACAGACAGGGATGTAGCCACTGCCACCTTCCGGGAGCGCGACCGGCAAGAAGTCAATCAAGGCATCACCGCAGACAACGATCATGAACTCATCCCCCCAATTCCAATACGGCACTCTTCAGAAATTCACAAAGATGTCGGCTTACGGCTCTGCTTGCCTCAACGTGAGGAAGATGCCCGGTATCCGGCAGAGTCAGCACTTGAGCGTTGAACCTCGACAGTCTCGGACGGTCGATCGGATTTATCGTGTCTTCCTCTCCCCAAATGACGATCCGCGGAACTCTGCTGACGGCTATGGAGGCCACATGGGGTTCAATCGAGGTCTCGACATGGCTTAACTCCGAAGCCAGGGCTCTAAGAGCGGCACGAATGCCCGGTCGTTCCAGGTGATCGAGGAGCCGTTGAGCGATCGGTGGCGTTATCAGGCGCGGGCGCGAGACCAAACGCTGAAGTAGCGCCAACGCAGAGCCCAACTCGCTAAGTTCAGGCAGTTCGCTCAGAAATTCTCGACCGACCTCTTTGCCCAGACCAGCCGGTGCGATCAGGCCAAGGCCGGCGACCAAATCCGGTCGGCGGGCTGCCAGTTCGATGGCGATTGCGCCGCCCAGTGAATGCCCCACCACTACAAAGCGATCGTTCTGTCGCGCGAGTGCGTCAATCAGTTCATCGGCCATCTCCGAGATTTTCATGCCAGTCCTGCCAGGCGGTTGACCGCCATGCGCAGGCAGATCGCAGCTAAAAACCGCAAACGACTGCATGAGCGCGTCCTGATTGGCTATCCAGCTCATTCGGTCAGCTCCGAACCCGTGGAGAAGCAGAAGGTTCGGCCCCGACCCACCCAAGCGGAAGACTGGAAGCGGTAAGTTTGCGGTCGCGTTTGTCACGTCTCGATGATCCCAAGCGTGGAGCCCACTGCCGCAAGCTCGTCTGCGGGAACCAGGATTTTCTTCAGAATGCCTGTCGCTGGGGCTTCGATTTCCATGGTGACCTTGGGTGTCGTGATCAGGACGAGTTGTTCACCTTCGGTGACCATGTCGCCTTCCGTCTTGAACCACTCGTCGATCTGGGCCTCGTCGATTTCGTTTCCGAGATTCGGCATGATGATCGGGATATCCATATGTGTTCCTCGCTCAAAGATGTGTTGGTTCACAGACCGAGACGGGCAAGTTCCCGATCGTCCCAGTCACGTATGCTGCGGCGGTTGCTGCGCTGGCCTGGAAACAACTCGCTGGTGATGACATCAATGATGTCATCTTTCTGGGGAAAGTAGGTTGATTCCATCTCAGCCCCGGGCACGATCCAATTCGGAGAGCCGATTACACGAGGCGCGGCGTGAAGAGTTTCATAGCCGAATCGCGTAATGTTTGCGGCGAGCGTCATCAGGAAGCTGCCGCGCTCCGAGGCCTCCGATACCAGTACGATGCGTCCGGTTTTCCTTATCGAGGCAAGCACGGGTTCATAGTTAAATGGAACAAGCGAACGCGCATCAATCACTTCGACCGAGATGCCGAAGGTGCTTTCGAGTTCTTCAGCAGCAGCGAGCGCGGAGTAAAGCGAAGGTCCCACCGTCAGAATTGTGACGTCTTCTCCAGCGCGCTTACAATCGGGTTCACCAATGGGAAGTTGGTAGTAGCCGGTCGGTACGCCTTCATTGCGGAACTCTTCCACGGTGTCGTAGAGGCGCTGGCTTTCAAAGAAAACCACCGGATCGTTGCCTGACAATGCGGAAGCCAACAGGCCTTTCGCATCATACGGCGTTGCCGGATATACAACTTTGAGGCCTGGAATATGGGCGCATAATGCCGTCCAGTCTTGACTATGCTGGGCGCCGTACTTCGAACCGATCGAGCAACGCAAAACGACGGGAACCTTCAACTCACCTCCGGACATCGATTGCCATTTTGCCATCTGATTGAAGACTTCGTCGCCCGCCCGGCCTAGAAAGTCGCCATACATCAGTTCCACCAGCGCGCGGCCGCCCTCGAGCGCAAAGCCGACCGCCGTCGCAACGATCGCAGCCTCGGAGATCGGTGAATTGAACAACCGATCATGCGGTAGGATTTCGGCAAGCCCCCGGTAAACGCCGAATGCGCCACCCCATTCGCGGCATTCTTCCCCATAGGCGACAAGGCTGCCGTCGTGCGTCATGTGGTGCAAGACGGACTCGAACAACGCGTCACGCAATGTGATAGCCCGCATGGGTGACAGCTTGGCTCCGTCCTCGGCAAAGCCGTATCGACTTTTCTTCGCGTCCTGACGGATCCGGCTCACCTCGTTGACAGGCTTGAGGAGCGAAACTTCTTGCGAGGGCAGCTCTATGTTGGTGTTCGAGAACATGAGCTTGCCGATCAGCGTTGGATCTGCATGAATATCAACGGGAGGAGTAAGTGCCGGATCGACCGCGATCGCAGTAATCGAGCGCATGCGATCCGTTGTCTGTTCGCGCAGTTCGGCGACCTGGCCAGCGGTCACAATCCCGGCCTCCTGAAGGCGATTGGAGAACAGAATGATAGGATCGTGCTGTTCCCACGCCTGGATCTCGTCCTTCGTCCGATATGAGTTGATATCTGTCGTTGAATGACCCGAGCTGCGGTAACATTCGACGTCCAGCAAGGCGGGCCCGCGGCCTTGAACCAAAAGCTCGCGCTTGCGTGCGACGGCGTCAGCAACGGCGAGCGGATTTGTTCCGTCGACGGTTTCCGCGTGTATGGCTTGCTGGTTGACCGCCAGCCCTATGCGAGACAGGCGGTCCCATCCCATTGTTTCACCGATGGTCTGACCGCCCATCGCATAAAAGTTGTTGGTGAAGAAAAACAGGACCGGCAAACCTCCTTTGAAAGCATCTGCCCACAGCGTCTCGAATTGTGCCATAGCGGCGAAATTCATAGCTTCCCAGACGGGCCCGCAGCCAGTAGAGCCATCGCCCGCGTTGGCCACAGTGATGCCGCTGGCCCCCGCAAGCTTCTTTCGCAATGCGGCCCCCGTGGCTATTCCGGCGGACGCGCCGACGATTGCATTGTTCGGATAAGTCCCAAAAGGCGGGAAGAAGGCATGCATCGACCCGCCCATGCCTCGGTTGAAACCGGTTGAGCGCATGAAGATCTCTGAAAGCAGGCCGAGCAGTAGAAAATTCTCCGCGGTCTCGCTTGTTTTCGGACCCTGCAGAGAGGTCTCCACGGTCCTGAGAAGCGTACCACGCTCATGGCTCTCCATGATCAGACGCAAGGCATCATCCGGGAGCTTTCGGATCGCAGAAAGGCCCTTCGCGATGAACTCGCCATGGCTGCGATGACTTCCGAAAATATGGTCATGCGGCTCGAGTGAGGCTGCCGCTCCGACGGCAGCAGCCTCTTGCCCGATCGAAAGGTGAGCCGGCCCTTTGTAGTTAAACTCAATGCCGCAATATGCTCCCTTTCCCTTTAGCGAAGCCAAAATCGTCTCAAATTCGCGTATGATCATCATATCGCGCAGAATTTGCAGCAATCCTTCGTCGCCATACCGGGCACGTTCCGCCTCGATATTCTCATCGTACGCGTGGATAGGAATTGAGGGTGCTTGCAGCGTGCTGCGCACCTTGAAGATCCTAGGGTCGATGTGGATTTCCTTGGGCATTCTGACCTCCGATGGGATTTGCCGGGGTCACAATCCCCTTAGCCGCTAGACATATATCGTCACACCAAATGTATTTCAAGAAAGATTTTTGTGTTAGATGCTTTTAAGCGGGAATCGTACAAATGCGGCGAAACGGCAATTTGTGGCTGGGCATGGCGTCAGATCCCGTAAACAAATGTGTTTCACAAGATATATTTGTGTTGACCTTTGCAAATTTTTCGATGACTATCCCCATAATGATCAGCGGCGAAGAAATGTCGCGAAGAGGGCGATTTGCCGATGTCACGCTGACGCTGTCTGGTCCAGCGTTCTCGTTGGCTCTGCAGCGGATTACGGGAGGATAAATACGATGACAAAATTCGGAATGCACTTCAGTCTGTGGGCGCCCGAGTGGACGACAGAGGCGGCCAACGCCGCAATCCCTCAGGCGGCGCGATACGGGCTGGAAATAATCGAGATCCCTTTGTTCGAGCCGGCCAAAATCGATCTGGATCACGCAAAGTCGATAATCCGAGATCATGGTCTTCAGGCAACCGCGTCGCTTTGCCTGCCCGAAGACAAGATGGCGCACCTGGCTCCGGAAGCCTGTACGCAATATCTGTTTCAAGTTCTCGACGCCGCTCACCACATTGGGTGCTCCATGCTGACTGGCGTCACCTACTCGGCGCTCGGCTACAAGACCGGTGTTCCCCCAACAAGTAGCGAGTACGAAGCGGTGGTTCGGGCACTGAAGCCGGTAGCCCGGCGCGCTGCTGAACTCGGCATGACGTTCGGTGTCGAACCTTGCACACGCTTCGACACCCACATCCTCAATACGGCCGCGCAAGGAATATGGCTGCTTGAGCAAATCGATGAACCGAATACCTTCGTCCACCTCGACACCTATCACATGAACGTAGAGGAGAATGGTTTCGACGACGGCATCCGCCGGGCCGCGGGACGCTCTCCCTATATTCACCTTTCCGAAAGTCATCGCGGTGTCCCAGGCACCGGTACCGTAGATTGGGAACTGGTCTTCCGGACATTGCGCGACACCGGATTCGATGGCGATCTTGTCATTGAGAGCTTTGTCTCGGTACCGCCACAGCTTGCTGCGGCACTCTGCATGTGGCGGCCGGCCGCGCCCAATGCTGGCGCTGTACTTGATCAGGGGCTGCCGTATTTGCGCGGCTTGGCGACACGCTACGGCCTCTGAGGCGACAGCTGGCGGCGACGGGCCGCAGACGCAATTCCGAAAATCTAGAGTCTACAACGCTCACAGGAGGAGAAGAGCATGAAACGTCGTGACATTTTGAAGTTTTCTTTGGCCGCAGGCGTGGCATGGCTGATTGCCACGCCAAACCTCGCGATGGCGGCCGACCCAGTCATGGTGACTGTTGTCAAGATTGCCGGCATCCCGTACTTCGGTGCCCTTGAGCGCGGCCTGCAGGAGGCAGGGAAGCAATTCAACATCGACGTTTCCATGACCGGTCCGGCAAACATCGATCCGGCTCAGCAGGTCAAGCTGCTGGAAGATCTGATCGCCAAGAAGGTGGACGTGATCGGCCTTGTGCCCCTGGACGTCAAGGCGTGCGAGCCTGTGCTCAAGCGGGCTCAGGCAGCAGGCATCAAGGTTATTGTCCACGAGGGGCCGGAACAGGAGGGCCGCGACTGGGACGTCGAACTCATTGACTCGACCAAGTTCGGCGAAGTTCAAATGCAGAGCCTCGCCAAGGAAATGGGCGAGGAAGGGGACTATGTCGTCTATGTCGGCACCCTGACTACCCCGCTGCACAACAAGTGGGCCGACGCGGCCATCGCCTATCAAAAGGCACATTATCCCAAGATGAACCTCGTGGCCGATCGCTTCCCTGGCGCCGACGAAATCGACAGCGCCTACCGCACGACCATCGACGTGCTGAAGGCCTATCCGAAGCTCAAGGGTATTCTCGCGTTTGGCTCGAACGGTCCGATCGCCGCCGGCAACGCCGTGAAGGAAAAGCACCTGAGCAAGCGGGTTGCCGTCATAGGCACGGTGCTGCCGTCGCAGGCCAAGGACCTGATCATGGACGGCGTCATTCGGGAAGGTTTCATGTGGAACCCGAGAGAAGCTGGCTCTGCGATGGTTGCCGTCGCCAGATTGGTCCTCGACGGAACGAAAATCGAGGACGGGATGGATGTTCCCGGCCTCGGCAAGGCTACGGTGGATGTTCCCGGAAAGCTCATCAAGGTCGACAAGATCACCCACATCAACAAAGAAACCGTGGATGGCCTGATCGCCCAAGGTCTGTAGCCGTCCTTGCAGGAAATACCGCAGGCGGGCCCTCGCTCGCCTGCGGCAGGACAGATGCCAGCGACTAAGGGTAAAGCCCACTATGACCACATTCCTTGAATTGACCCATGTCTCCAAGCATTTCGGCGGAGTTCGTGCGCTTCGAGATGTCGATCTGTCGCTGGAGGCCGGCGAAGTTCACTGTCTTGTTGGCGAAAATGGTTCGGGCAAATCCACCCTGATCAAGATTATTGCTGGCGTGCAGGCGCCCGATCCAGGTGGTAGCATCGTTCTGGAGGGTCGCGAACATTCTCGTTTGGACCCCATTCTTTCCACCAAGAGTGGCATCCAGGTTATCTATCAGGATCTCTCCCTCTTCCCCAATATGTCCGTGGCGGAGAACATCGCCATCGGCAGCCACATGGGCTTGCCTCGGCTCGCGAATTGGAACCGCATAAATGACATTGCGGCGAAAGCCATGGCCCGCATCAACGTCAATCTCGACCTGGAGACGATGGTGTCGGACCTCTCTATCGCAAACCGGCAACTGGTTGCGATTTGCCGCGCCATGGCCGCCGACGCAAAGCTGGTCATCATGGACGAGCCCACCGCCTCGTTGACCCGGCATGAGGTGGATTCTCTGCTGCGTGTCGTCAACGACCTTAAGAGCAGAGACATTTGCACGGTGTTCGTATCCCACCGTCTCGATGAAGTAATGGAGATAGCCGAGCGCGTAACGGTTCTGCGTGACGGCGGTAAGGTGGGGACCTTCGATGCCAGCGAGATCACTTCACGGCGGCTCGAGACCTTGATGACAGGTCATGAGTTCCACTATGCGCCTCCGCGGCCCGGAGGCGAGGCTGCGGAGGTTGTGCTGGCGGTTCGAAACCTGACTCGACCAGGCCACTACGAGGATATCAGCTTCGACATTCGCAAAGGAGAGATCGTCGGCCTTACCGGGCTTTTGGGCTCCGGACGGACAGAACTCGCACTCAGCATCTTCGGTATGAATCCACCGTCCCGCGGCACGATTGAAGTCTCCGGGAAGCCGCTGATAGCCAGCTCCAATCGTGTCGCAATAGCCAGCGGCGTGGCTTACGTCCCGGAAGACAGGTTGATGCTCGGCCTGGCGCTGGGGCAGCCCATTTCTGCAAACATCCTCGCGACGGTCCTCGACAGCTTGGCCAGCAAATTCGGCCTCATCAACCCCGCCAAACGTGTAGCCGCAGCCGATGATTGGATCGTTCGCCTGAACACGAAAGTGTCCGACCTCGAAAATCCCGTCGGAACTCTGTCAGGAGGCAACCAGCAACGGGTAGTGTTGGGCAAGTGGATGGCCACAAAACCCCGCGTGCTGATACTCGATAGCCCAACCGTCGGCGTGGACATCAAGGCCAAGGACGGAATCTATGAGATAGTGCACCGATTGGCGGCAGAAGGCGTCGGGGTACTGCTCATCTCCGACGAAGCCCAGGAGGTCTTCTACCACACCCATCGTGTCCTGGTCATGCGGCAAGGCAGGCTCGTCAGCGAAGTCCATCCGCTTTCGTCGACCGAGAGAAATCTGCAGGAGGAGATCTATGCCTAAGACAATTCAACGCTGGACACGAAGTCACGAATTTTGGCTGCTTGCGGTCGTCATCGTATTGTCCATGTTCCTCACGGCAGCGACGGACAGCTTTCTGACGCTGCAAAACCTTTTCGACCTTCTCACCTCCACTTCGTTTGCAGGCATTCTTGCAGCCGGTCTGCTTGTGGTCTTGGTGTTCGGTGGGATCGACATCTCCTTTACTGCCATAGCCAGCGTCGCTCAATATGTGGCTCTCATGATTGCCAAGACCTATCCAATTGGGTGGTTCGGAGTGTTCCTTGTCGCCTGCTGCACTGGTATACTATGTGGGCTATTCAATGCGGCTATTATTCATAAGGTTCGCATCTCTTCGGTTATTGTGACTATATCCACTCTCAATATTTTTTATGGATTGCTAATATATAGCACCCGCGGCGACTATATCACCTCGCTTCCCAGCTATTTCCGCGAAGGGATCTGGTGGTTCGAATTCACCGACAGTAATGGATTTCCTTATGCGATCAATTTCCAGGCGCTGTTGCTAGTGGTCGCATTCCTTATGACCTGGGTCTTGCTCAACAAGACAAACATCGGTCGTCAAATATATGCCATGGGGGGGAATGAGATAGCCGCCGAACGCCTTGGTTTTCATGTTTTCGGCCTGAGGTGCCTTGTCTACGGCTATATGGGGTTCATGGCTGCGATCGCATCAATATCGCAAGCCCAGCTGGCCCAATCGGTTACGCCGACGACGCTCATCGGCAAGGAACTCGAAGTGCTTGCGGCTGTCGTTCTTGGCGGCGCGAGTCTGGCCGGTGGCAACGGCTCCGTGTTTGGCGCCGTACTGGGCGTGATGCTCATCGCAATTTTGCAGAACGGACTGATATTGCTCGGCGTGTCCTCATACTGGAATCAGTTCTTTGTCGGCTGCGTTATTCTGCTTGCGGTCTCGGCGACTGCGCTGTCTCAGCGGCGTCGGCATGCTGGACTCGCGTCCTAGGGAGGAAATTACCATGAAGCCGTCCGCCAATCGATCTCTCATATCCCGTTTCGTTCGAGAGAACGCCACAACGATGACGCTTGCTTCCATTTTCATGGCCGTTCTAGCGGTGTTTGGCCTCATTCTCGGCGATCGGCTGCTGAGTGTGGGAACATTTCAGTCGATAGCCTTTCAGACCCCGGAACTTGGCATTCTTGGTCTTGCGATGATGCTTGCGCTCCTTTCCGGCGGGCTGAATTTGTCGATCATTTCGACGGCCAATCTCTGCGCTTTGACGATAGCGTCGGTGTTGCAGTTCACAATTCCGTGGGGAGATGCTGGAAGTGTGCTTTGGCTCACCTGGCAAGTAGGCGCGGTTGCCGCGGGCCTCGCCGTCGCAATTCTGATAGGCCTGTTGAACGGCTTCATCATCGCCTATCTCGGAGTATCCCCCATTCTGGCCACACTGGGGACCATGATCGCCTGCAAAGGTCTTGCCATTGGACTGACGCGTGGAAACGTCTTGTCAGGCTTTCCAGATCCAATCGTTGCGATTGGAAATGGAACCTATCTGGGCGTACCGCTTGCGTTCCTGCTGTTTGTTGCCCTTTGCGTGTTCGTGTCGGTGGTTCTTCGGCGATCATCCTTCGGTCAGAAGGTCTACCTTGTCGGCGCCAACGAGAAAGCTGCCCGGTTCTCGGGCATACATGTCAAACGAGTTTTGCTTTTGACGTATGCCTTATCGGGCGCGCTTGCAGGATGCGGCGGGCTTGTAATGATGGCCCGATTCAATTCTGCCAACGCGTCCTATGGCGAGAGCTTCCTTCTCATCAGCATCCTGGCGGCGGTTCTGGGGGGCATCAATCCATATGGCGGCACCGGAAAAGTATCAGGGTTGTTTGCTGCGTTGCTGCTCTTGCAGCTGATCTCCTCCGCGTTCAATTTGATGAACTTTAGCCAGTTCCTGACAATTGCCATCTGGGGGGCACTTCTGATCGGCGTTTCCGCGCTCCGCTCAGGCACAGGCATATTCGATCGGTTGCACCTCTTCGAATTCTGGAGAGCAAAGAGCGCCGTGTCCGAGAACCCCTGATCTGTTCGTCTTGGAAAGCGGACGGAGGATGCCTTAACGACAGTGGCGCTCAAAATGTCTGCACCAAACCACGAAGCTGAGCCGGCGTGGAGCACCATCGATGTGTGGAATTGCCGAGCGATTGTCACTTGCCGAATAGATATGAGGAGAAGTTCAGTTCATGGACAAGCTTGCGCAATCGCGTCAGATGACGACGGTAGTCGCCGATACCGCCGACGTTGAAGCCGTCAAGCGCCTCAAGCCAATGGATTGTACCACCAATCCCACCATTGTGCTCCAGGCGCTAAAAACTCCTATCTACGATGAAGATTTTGAGGAAGCATTCGAGTGGGGGAGCAAGGCCTCCGCCGAAGGCGCGCTATACCTTCGCCGCGCTGTGGATGTGAAGAATATCTGGATCCCCTACGGGGAGATTAAGGGCCCCAACTCTGGTCATGCGGGCGGGAGGAGAACCGCACCGGCAGGCGAGAACGACGGAATTTGAGGGAATCGCAGAGCTGTAACGGAGCTGCGGTTATGGGCTCTGTTTTGCGGCACGAGGTGCTGCGAAATGGTGCAACTAAGGGAGGATTTTCATGCTGAAGAATATCGATCCGGCTCTGAATGCGGACGTGCTGCACGCGCTCCGGTCCATGGGGCATGGCGACACGGTCGTCGTTTCCGACACCAATTTTCCTTCGGATTCCATTGCCCGGCAAACGGTGCTCGGCAAGCTGTTGCGGATAGACAATGTGTCTGCTGCCCGCGCCATCAAAGCTATTCTTTCGGTAATGCCGCTGGATACGCCGCTGCAGCCGTCCGCCGGGCGAATGGAAATCATGGGCGCGCCGGACGAGATCCCTCCAGTGCAGCAGGAAGTCCAGGCCGTTATCGACGGCGCCGAGGCCAAGCCGGCGCCGATGTATGGCATCGAGCGTTTCGCCTTCTATGAGGAGGCCAAAAAGGCCTATTGCGTCATCACCACGGGCGAAAACCGCTTCTACGGCTGCTTCCTCTTCACCAAAGGCGTCATTCCGCCGGAAACCGTTTGAGGGGAAACGATAATGAAGGTGGGTGTTTCGATCCTCAGGATTTTCGTCGGCGGCTTCTCGGCAGCGCTCTCAGGGGGCGCAAGTCCGGTCGAGGCCGTGCGTTTCGGCTGCGCGACCGCCGGTATTGCGGTGACGCGGCGGGGTACCGCGCCTGCCATGCCGAAGATCGAGGAAATCGAGGCGCTTCTCCAGAAAGGAGGCGCAGCATGACCCGCAACGACCCGATCAAACACTTCTTCATCTGGCCGGCGTTGCTGATCGTGCTGGTGATCTCGATCTTCCCGCTGATCTATTCGCTGACCACAAGCTTCATGAGCCTGCGGCTCGTGCCGCCGATCCCAGCGCGTTTCGTCGGCTTCGGCAACTATGCGGAACTGCTTCAGAATCCGCGCTTCTGGAATGTCGCCTGGACGACGACGATCATCGCTTTTGTGGCGGTGACGCTGCAGTATGTCATCGGTTTTTCCGTGGCGCTGGCGCTCAACCGTCGGGTGCCCGGCGAAGGTCTGTTCCGGGTCAGCTTCCTTGTGCCAATGCTGGTAGCACCCGTTGCCGTTGCACTGATTGCCCGCCAGATCCTCAATCCCACGATGGGCCCGCTCAATGAGCTGATGACCGTCTTCGGTTTTCCCAACCTGCCCTTTCTGACGCAGACCAGATGGGCTATCGGCGCCATCATTTCCGTCGAAGTGTGGCAGTGGACACCCTTCGTCATCCTGATGCTTCTTGCCGGGTTGCAAACCCTGCCCGAGGACGTCTACGAGGCTGCCGCGCTTGAAAATGCCAGCCCCTGGCAGCAGTTCTGGGGGATCACTTTCCCGATGATGCTGCCGATTTCGGTGGCTGTGGTCTTCATCCGCCTCATCGAGAGCTACAAGATCATCGACACGGTTTTCGTCATGACAGGCGGAGGGCCTGGCATTTCGACCGAAACGCTGACCTTGTTCGCGTATCAGGAGGGCTTCAAGAAGTTCAACCTTGGCTACACATCCGCCCTGTCGTTCCTGTTCCTGATCGTCATTACCGTGATCGGGCTCGTCTATCTCGCCATCCTGAAGCCCTATCTGGAGAAGCACAAATGAGCGTGCGTGACCTCAAAGGATCCGGCCGCTGGTGGGCGCTCGCAGGCTGCCTGCTCTGGCTGGCCTTCACCTTCTTTCCGCTTTACTGGGTCGCGATCACCTCGTTCAAGTCGCCGCTCGGCGTCGTCGGCGGGCCGACCTATATTCCATTTGTCGACTTCGACCCGACGCTGACGGCCTGGAGCGAGCTCCTGTCGGGCGCGCGCGGCCAGTTCTACAACACCTTCATCGCCTCGACGATCGTCGGGCTTTCCGCATCGGTGCTGGCCACCTTCATCGGATCGATGGCAGCCTATGCGCTGGTGCGCTTCACCTTTGAGGTCAAGCTGCTGTCCGGCGTGATTTTCGTCGTTGTTGCCTTCGGCGGATATCTGCTCGGCCGTCATGTACTGGGCTACGGGCAGGCCATTTCGCTGATCTTTGCCTTTGTTGCAGCGCTTGCGCTCGCCATCGGCTCCAGCCGAATGAAGCTTCCAGGGCCGCTCCTCGGCAATGATGATATCGTCTTCTGGTTTGTCAGCCAGCGCATGTTTCCGCCGATCGTCGCCGCCTTTGCCTTGTTCCTGATGTATACGGAAATGGGCAAGTTGGGGTTCAAGCTGGTGGACACCTATACAGGCCTCACCTTCGCTTATGTCGCCTTCTCGCTGCCGATCGTGATCTGGCTGATGCGCGATTTCTTTGCGGCACTGCCGGTGGAAGTCGAAGAGGCGGCGATGGTCGACAATGTGCCGTCGTGGAGAATTTTTTTCGGTATCGTCCTGCCCATGTCCAAGCCGGGCCTGATCGCGACATTCATGATCACGCTCGCCTTCGTCTGGAACGAGTTCCTGTTCGCACTCTTCCTGACCAGTTCCAAATGGCAGACCCTTCCCATTCTCGTCGCCGGGCAAAACAGCCAGCGCGGCGACGAGTGGTGGTCGATATCGGCAGCCGCCCTGGTTGCGATCATACCCATGGTCGTCATGGCGGGCATTTTGAGCAGGCTGATGCGGTCTGGCCTGCTTTTAGGAGCAATAAAATGACCGTTCGAGAAGCCTAGTCATTGTTCAATTCCAGGGAGGAAAACATGAGAAGATTGCTACTGAGTTCAACGGCCGGAGGACTACTTGCTGTGGCGGGCGTCCCATCCGCGCTCGCATGCGAACCGGACTACACCGGTGTCACGCTCACCGCCACGACGCAGACGGGGCCTTACATCGCATCTGCGCTGCAACTGGCGGCCAAGGGCTGGGAGGAAAAGACCTGCGGCAAGGTGAATGTCGTCGAATTTCCGTGGTCGGAACTCTATCCGAAAATCGTAACCTCGTTGACCTCGGGCGAAGACACGTTCGACGTGGTCGCCTTTGCGCCGGCCTGGGCACCGGACTTCACCGATTTTCTCTCGGAAATGCCGAAGACTATGCAATCAGGTGCCGACTGGGAGGACATCGCGCCGGTTTACCGCGAGCAACTGATGGTCTGGAACGGCAAGGTCCTGTCGCAGACCATGGACGGTGATGCCCATACCTATACCTACCGCATTGATCTGTTTGAAAACGCAGAAAACCAGAGCGCCTTCAAGGCGAAGTATGGCTACGATCTGGCCCCGCCGAAGACATGGAAGCAGTATCTCGACATCGCTGAATTCTTCCAGCAGCCGGACAAGGGCCTTTGGGGCACGGCGGAAGCCTTCCGCCGTGGTGGCCAGCAATTCTGGTTCCTGTTCAGTCACGTGGCGGGATACACCAGCCATCCCGACAATCCCGGCGGTATGTTCTTCGATCCTGACACGATGGATGCGCAGGTCAACAATCCGGGCTGGGTGCGCGGCCTTGAGGAATATATCCGCGCCTCGAAACTGGCACCGCCAAATGCGCTGAACTTCTCGTTCGGCGAAGTGAACGCGGCCTTTGCCGGTGGCCAGGTCGCGGAATCGATCGGCTGGGGCGATACCGGCGTCATCGCCGCCGACCCGAAGCAGTCGAAGGTTGCTGGCAGCGTCGGCTCGGCATCCCTGCCGGGATCTGACGAGATCTGGAACTACAAGACCAAGAAGTGGGACAAGCAGCCCGAGGTCGTCCAGACTTCCTTCATGGCCTTCGGCGGTTGGCAGGCAGCCGTACCGTCGTCCTCGAAGAACCAAGAGGCCGCTTGGAACTATATCCAGTTCCTGACGAGCCCGGCGGTTTCCGGTCAGGCGGCCATCACCGGCGGCACAGGCGTCAATCCTTACCGTCTTTCGCACACGACAAATACGGCGTTGTGGTCGAAGATCTTTTCCGAGCGCGAGGCCAAGGAGTATCTCGGAAGCCAGAAGAACGCGGTGACCGCCAAGAACACGGCGCTCGACATGCGCCTGCCGGGCTATTTCTCCTATACGGAAATTCTCGAAATCGAGCTTTCCAAGGCATTGGCTGGAGAAGTGACGCCGCAGCAGGCGCTGGATACCGTGGCTGACGGATGGAACAAGCTTACGGACGAGTTCGGCCGGGACAAGCAACGGGCAGCCTATCGCTCGTCAATGGGCCTGCCTGCGAAGTAGGCCGTCTTCAATAAATCCCATCCCGGCTCTGCGGGGTGGGATCAGCATCGTTGGCAGAAGAAAGAACCATCGCCGCTTACGGCAGGCGATGGACTTCTGATGAAAAGGTTACAGCATGTCCCAGGTGCGTTTGGATCAGGTCACCAAGTCCTTCGGGAGCGTTGCGGTCATTCCTCCGCTCGATCTGGTGATTGCCGACAAGGAATTCGTGGTTCTCGTCGGGCCTTCCGGTTGTGGGAAGACAACCACGCTGCGAATGATCGCCGGGCTGGAACAGACGACATCAGGGGGAATCCGCATCGGCGACCGAGAGGTTACTGCGTTGCGTCCGGGTCTGCGCAATTGCTCGATGGTGTTTCAGAATTATGCACTCTATCCGCATATGACAGTCGCCGAAAACATTGGCTACGGCATGAAGGTGCGTGGAACGCCGAAAGAGGACATCGACACTGCTGTTGCGAATGCTGCGCGCATTCTCAACCTCGGCGCCTATCTTAATCGCAAACCGAGCGCGCTTTCGGGCGGTCAACGTCAGCGCGTCGCCATCGGGCGCGCCATTGTACGCCAGCCCGATGTTTTTCTGTTCGATGAACCGCTATCCAATCTGGACGCCAAGCTGCGCATCGAAATGCGCACCGAGATCAAACTGCTGCACCGCCGTCTGCAGACCACGATCGTCTATGTGACGCACGACCAGGTGGAGGCGATGACCATGGCCGACCGGGTCGTGGTGATGAACCAGGGTCGGATCGAACAGGCCGCCGACCCGATCACGCTTTATGAATCGCCGAAGAACCTGTTCGTCGCCGCTTTCATCGGCGCGCCCAGCATGAATTTTGTTCAAGGACGGTTGGAGGCCGGCGACGGCGGCGTTGTCTTCCGGGCGGAAGACGATGTCGCCATTCCCGTTCCAGCAGACATCGTGGAGCACCTTTCGGAGGGCATTGGCAAGGCCGTCGTTCTCGGTATTCGGCCTGAGCACACCATGACCGCGGACCCCACCTTTCCGACGATTCGTGTGCACGTCGCCGATATCGAACCTCTCGGCCCGCACACGCTTGCCATCGGGAAAGCTGGTGCGAGCGCGTTTACCGCTCAGATTCATGCCTCATCCAGGATCAGACCCGAAGACACGTTCGATGTTCCGATCGATCCGGAAAAGATGCATTTCTTCTTGAAAAGTACTGGTGAGGCTCTAAGGCGCTGAACCTGCGGGGTGTCACCGTTCAGCCAGGTCTGGTGACATTGCCATCTTTTTCTCTCAAAGCTGCAGTTCCATAAATACCTGTTACGCCACCAACCAGCTTTGACAACACCGATATAGCGGGGACAACGGTTCTAGCACGGCGCTTTCGAGGCCAGCGCCCGGCTTGTTGCTAGGATGTTCATGTTCTTGGCCAAAAAGATCGCATAATGGATCGTCGGGAACCTGTGAAAACGTCTCGGGACGAACTGCTGGTAGCCGTTTCCTTTCAAGAGCGTTGAGCGTAGACCGCCTCAGCTCCCATTCGATTGGCCACAAATTCTGCTCCCGGAATGGTGCGCTGGATCTGATATGAGCAGAGACTGGCAGTCCGCTAACCGTTATTGCGGGTATACCAGCATTTCACCAAACCATCCCGCAGATCCTCCAAGGCCCTCCTATATTGAAAAAAGTGCAACGCAGTTTTGCGGTCGAGTACAAAAGCGGCAGACGAAAACTCGATACCAGGTCGAACTCGATCTGGGGCAACGTGGACCTAAAGTCCGTCGCTCGCGACCTGAAGGAAGAGGCAATGCCGTTTCTGTCGGGTAGCTCTCAGAGTGGCAAATCCAACAATGAGATGTCTTTACCGAAACCAGATCAAGCCGAGGTGTTGTTGACACCGCCTCTCGGGGCGTCAACAACAGCATCAGATACACAGGAGATGAGCATGGCCGACGAGACTGATACGGCAACCAGCGCCGATGCGCCGATCGATGTTGAACCGCCTGTTGCGCCGAAGAAACAGCGCAAACCCCGCGCCAAGAAAGCGGCGGCACTCGAGAGCGGGTCAGCTGACGCTATGGCAGAGCCAGCAGCTGCTCTGGCCGGGGCCGGTGGTGTGAAGAGGAGAGGGCGCAAGGCAAGGGTGATCGAAGCTACGGCGAGCGCCAAACGCGCACCTGTGCGCCGTGCTCCAAAGGCTGTGCAGACAGCGCCGGCCGCGCCGATGACGGCTATCGATGAGATGGCGGATCTCTTGCAGTTGGAAGAGGAAAATCAGCGGCTGCGCAAGCTTCTGGCTGAGAAGCTTCGTGCTGAAAATGCCGATCTGCGCAAGCGGCTCAAGCTCGATTGATATAGGCAGCCGATCAACCGCCGGCCGCATTTCCATGCTATCCAGTATACATTTTGGCGGCGGTGGATGCTGTTGCCGGAACTAAAACTCACTACCTGCTTGCGGGATAAAGCGCGAGGTCGGATAAATGGCGTCTCCCTGGAAAATTTTTGCCCGACTGATCTCACCGGGGCGAGAACAAAAGCGAGAAAACGGCTCGACCGCGAAGGTTACGCCGGACGCGTCGACTATAGCCGGTCCGACTGAAGCGCGCCTGCAAAACCGAAGCTTGACGCGGCCGCATTGAAGATGCTCGAAAATGCTGTGACTGCGTCGGCCGATGAGGACGGCCGTGCCAACCTGGCACGTGTCGGTGCCCATTTGGCGAAACAATCGTCGGACTTTGATGCGCGCAACTACGGTTTTGCCCGCCTCACCGACCTCGTCGAGGCTTCCGGCATCCTCGACGTAGAGCGAAGCGGCGACAGCCCGAAGATCGTCACGGTCCGCATGAAGGGGAAGGCAAGGCCAAGGCCCAACGGCTAGGCTCGGCCGCCAATGCACAGCTGGCAGCCTATCCAAAATGTTCCGCTCCAAAACACAGGTGTCGTCCTGGTGAAGGTGCTCGCATGAAAAAGATGCTTGAAGATGACCCTCGAGACCTTCGCTGCCACTACGCGCGTCAGTAGTCCATCCTGGCGACCGATCGGATGCGGCTGCGGCTCTTGGGAAGGTGATCATCGAAACCATCGAGCGGCTGCAGCGCCTGGAATGCTTGTCCAAGAGCGGCGACCGCCTCGGCCCGTTCACGCAAGATCTGTCGCTCGCTTGGCGTAAGTTCCTTATAGGATGACGGTGCGTAGTCGGTTGCGATCTGACCATAACCAAGCGAGCCGGGCTCGGGTGCTTCGACATACGCATCGGCGAACTGGCGCAGCATCTCGTCAAGGGCTCGGACCTCGACCAGATAGCGGCGCCACTTGTGCTCGTCGAGCTTGAAATCGCTGTTGATCAGGTCGCCAGCGCGTTCGCCGAAGTCGATAAGCTGGTTGATGCGGTCTGGCGGCATGTCGAGGTTGAAGCCGCCTTCCTCCTCTTTGAGACTGACTGTCACGATCCGCTCGCGATAGCCGGCGAGGATCGATTGGAGAGAATCCTGCCAATCCTTGGCGCTGTCGAAGAGAGCGAAGACAAAGGCGACCAAGCCGGAAAAGTCCCGGGTGGGAAGAAGCTGCCCCTGTCCTGCCTTTGTTGGAAGGAATACCCGGGTTTCCCCAACGGTTTCCGGCTTTTCTCGCCGGCGGTCATATTCGCCCAGCGAAATGCCGAAGGTGGGGCGCGACGGCAGGAAGCGGTCGAAGAAATGCACGGGAAAATTCGACGACAGTCCACCATCTGAGAACATGCAACGCACAAGCCTGTCCTGTTCGGGAACGCCGACCAGCGTGTAGTCGATCCTGTAGAGCGGCACAGCCGAAATCAGCGCCGGGAAGCTGAGGCTCATGCGCGCGAGGACCACGAGAGGAAGATTGTCGATCTTGAACGGATAGAGGTCGCTCGATCCCTCCTTGGGCGTCGTCAGCATCGCGTCGACGACGCGTGCCGGGAAAAGCGACCGGAACTCGCGCTCAGAAAAGTAATGGAGGTTGTTCTCCATTGGCAGCACGTAGGGGCGATGCGACGTGATGTCGGTCGTCACCGTCTGCACCAGAACCTCGCGGGATTGAAGGTCCTTGACCCCGAGCGGCGCTCCGGTTGCCGGACGCCCGGCCACGATATCGATCGTGTCGGTCAGCCACTCGGTCAGGGCGGGATGGCCGGCCGGCATGTAGGACTGGGTCATCCCGCTGCAAAGGCCGTAGTCGACCTTCGGAAGCCCGCAGGCGACATCGCGGGCGGCGACAAAAGCCGCGGTTGCCGCCGGCAGGAGAACGAGCAGGAACGAAAACAGTAGCACGGCAAGCATTGCTGCTGGCATGGACTGCCAGATGAAGGGGATCATGATGGCAACAATGATAGCGGGGATGGCACCCAGAAGCGCCGGCACCGGGTAGCCTTTCAGCAGCGCGAAGAGCGTGCCGGCCATCCTCTTCGTCATTGCCGCGAGCATCAGGTTAAAGACCGGACGAAATTCCGGGCGCGGCTGGAATTTCTCCAGGAGCGTCGCCGACAACTGCTGTGGAAGCGCCTCTATCTTCTCGAATCCGCGGTCGGCGCGTCCATATTCGGCCGCGGCCGTGACGACGGCGGCTATCGCGCCGGCCGACGTGCCGCCGATGTTGCGGAAGCGGTACCTGCGCGAGAGTTTTACGACGGCCTTTGGATAAACCACACCGCTGGTGATGCCGCCCTTCATGACGAGGTCGCAACTCTGTTCAGGCGCGCTCATGTCCCATCTCCCTCAGTTGGTTTTTAGCGTCTTCGACCAAGCTTTCACGAGGCTCGAATAGGGTTGGTCCGGCTCCGCCATCGCACGGATTTCGTCGAGGATTTGGTTGAGCAGGAGATCGAGCCGCGCGCCCATCGTCTTGTTCTTCTGGTCGCGGCTGGCAAGCAGCATCTCCGATATCTTTCCGATCTCGTCGATCAACCGGCTGAGGAAATCCAGCTTGCGCAGGATCCGCGTTCGCTCCTGGACCAATCCGAGCCGGTTCAGGCCATACACATGGATCGATGTCAGGCCACGCCGGGAGGGGACGTCATCCTCGAAGGCAGGGAGTACGAGGCCAAGGGGATCACCGCGGTCGATGTGGAACACCAGGTGCTCCTCCGGATCGTCCACGCAAGGATTTATGAGGTCGGGCTGTTCGTCGATGCCAGGAACCGTCGCCGTCGCCCTGGCCGCGCCGGCGATCGGAAACAGGTCCTGCTTGCCCAGCGATGCCTTGCCCCCCTGCATTTCAGGGGCCACCAGCAGTTGCGCAAGGCTCTCGGGGAATTGCGGCAAGTCCTGCCAACGCCTGCGATTGCAATCGATGCAGCTCGGTAGAAGATTATCCCAGACCATCGCCAGCCACCAGTAGCCGGGATGATTGGCGACGCCGGCGATGCGTCCCTTCGGCCGGTAATGTTCGACGTCGACCGGCGCCTGGTTGGCATAGCGGCTTTCGCAATAGGCGCATTTGCCAAAGAAGAGCTTGTCGAGCGCGTACTTGACCGCCTCGTCGGAATAAGCGCTGAACTCGAACGAGTTTTCCTTCTTCGTCCTTGTTTTCGGGGCCGCGGCCGGTGCGCCGGTGGTCGCAGCCGCGGCTTCTGCCCTTGCCTGAGCTTCGAAGAAGACCGTGGCCTTCGCCAGTTCCTTCCCGCCGCGGCTCTTGTCGCCGACAAGGACAGCCGGCGCCGAAACCAGGGACCGATCGACGCGCCGCATCAGATACCCTCCAGGACCGCCAGGATCCGCCTTTTCGTTTCGTCGCGAAGGTCCTCTCGCGGCTTGCCGGCAAGATTGCGCCGCTTGACGAGGTAGTCGGCAACCGCCTCCTGCACGAGCCGGGCAGCCTCGCTCATGCCGACCGGAAGTGCATCCACCACCTGCCTGCGGATGGCGTCCATCGCCGCCCTCACGGCCTGGTCCGGCACACGTCCGTCCTTCCTCGCAAGATAGTCGCCAAGCTGGGCGAGGCTTGCCTCCGTTTCCGGATCGTCGGTTGAAAACAGGCTGAACAGGTCAGACGTCAGGAGCTGTTCGATGGTCAGCGCCGAGACCTTTGGCAACTGCGTGAGGCTGTCGACCATGACGGGGATCTGGCCGCTGCCAAGCTGCCTGGCGACCTTGCTTAGGACCACAACCTCGCCATCGCGCATTCCCCTCAGGCACAGCGGATCATGGGTCGTCACAATGAAGGTCATCGAGGGCAAAGCGGTGCGCAGGCCCTTCATGATGTGGATCTTCCAGCGTGGGTGGAGATGGGCTTCCACCTCGTCGATCAGCACGATCCCCTCCGCCGAGGTCAACGTCGTGAAGTTCGGGTTGATGGCGCGATCCATGAGCCATCGCATGATGTCGCAAGACAAAGCGAGGATGGTTCGAAAGCCGGATGAGACATTCGAAAGCGGGGTCCTGCTCTTCTTGCCGGAGGCGTCGATCTGCATCTCGACGAAGCAGCGGCCCTTGGCCTCGTCGCGATAGATGACGTCGATCTCTTCGGCCGCCCCGAAGATCACGCCGAGTGCCTGGACTACGGCCCTGTACTCGGTCGGCGGCAGACCGAGAAGCCAGTTCTCCGGATTGCTGAGCAGGCTATCGGTATGGAACAGGCTGAGCACCGGTCGCGATGGTTTCCAGGCATGCAGGTCACGCACATAATGGCGGTAGGCGCCGTAGCCGAAGACCATGGGCAGTCGGTTCTCGCCGGTCTGGGAATAGCGCTTGGCGCCGATGGTCAGCGTCGAGACCTGCCCGTTGTCGAATTGAAGCCGGACCTTCGCCGATGGCTTCTGCGGCAGGTCCTCCGCACCCATGAAACTTGGGTTAAGCCTCAGGCTACCCGGTTCCTCGACCAGGTCTGGTCGAGCATCGGTACCGATCAGGGCAAGCGCGATCGCCTCCAGGATCGAGCTCTTGCCGGCCGCGTTCTCGCCAAGGATCAACAGCGCCTGCGCCATGCGTTCGGTCGGGTCTGGCGCGATCGGGAGCTTGATCGACAGCGTCTCGATCGCCTTGAAATTCGTCAGCCGGATTTCCTTCAGGCGGGGCCTTGCCCCCACGATATCGGCTTCCTCGACGATATTCGCTGACACGGTGATCGCCGCGATCTCCGCGTCGCCGGCGTCGCCTTGGCGCCTCAGGATCCGCCAGAGACCCACGAATTCATTTGTGTCGTTTGGTCCATCGCCCTTGAGCCTCGCGTAGTCATCGAAGGCCTGCTTTCGCCTGGATCGCAAGCGTGTCCGATTGAGCCGGAAATGCCTGATCGTCTCCTCTCCCTGCGGGCTTGCCGCTTCCAGCGTTCCGTCGTCGCGGCACGAGATGGCGGGCAATGTCGTCGGCACAGGGGTCGACCAGGAGTGGTGTCTCGTCGAGGTCGAGGTCCGGCCATGTCCCGTCGCCTTGATCGACGAAGCGGACGTACTCTTCCGGCGTCGGAATGTGCGCCCTCTGTCCAGCGACCGGAAAATAGGTGGCCCGTTTCGGCCTGCAGTCCTCACAGATCGGATAGAGATTGATCCAGGCATCCGACAGCCAGCCGTAATAGAGATGGGCATCGCGTGCCCGGCCGTCCTCCTCGCTGCCGATGGTCGGCTCGGCGTCGTTCATTGGCCTGAACCGATGCAGGAACATGCTTTTCGACGCCTGCTCGCAGAATGCACATTTTCCCAGGAACACGTGCGAGAGATCGCGCATGACCTCCCGAGATTCGAACTGCATGATCGGAACGCGGGTCTGTTCGCGTTTCACGGGGTCGAGCTGCAGGTAGCGGAGGAAGGACTGCCGCCTTTCACTGGCAAACGAGCCTCCCAGGGCTGCAGGCGGACTTGGCGCCCGCACGACATGTCGCATGATCTCCCCCAGCGGTTCACTGCTGCAACGGCAGGCGCCTCCTAGCCTCCCGGGCTGCACGACGAACGTTCCGTCAACAGCAATATCCAACTTCAATCCTCAGGACCGATCATGTATATTGCGAGGCGGACTTGCAACTATAAAGTTTAGTGGAAGGAATAACTTCCGGCGTTTTGCGAATTCGCGCGGCGAAGCTTCCCTTGCGGCCGCAGGACCGCAAGCGCAACCGCGTCAGGGATGGTCGCCCGTAAGGGTGAAGACCGGCTGCCGAGCTTCAGCTCTGTCGTCAGCCCGGCCGCCAGGCGACGCCAAAGGGATCAATGGGCGCAGGGGACGAAACAGCCGGTGGTGATGCACCTCCGCTTTGCGTTTTCAACATGGCGATCGCGACGTTTTCCGATGCTAGTGTGTGGCACAGAGTATCGACCAGACATTCAACGATTCGACTTCGGAGATCTTCGGTGACCAATCCTTACCTTCAGCCGAACGGTACAGCGGTTCTTCAGGACTCCTGGTTCTGCTTCCTTGATATTTTGGGCTTCAAGGAAATTTTGAAGGCGAACGATCATGTGCGCATTTCCCAGTTCCATGGCCTGCTGCAAGAAGGTCGGATGATCCTCGAAGGTCCCCCTGACGACGCCGAGTATCTCGACCGGGATTTTCATGCGCTGACGTCGTTTACCGACAACATTGCCTTGGGTTTCCCCATCCAGGAGGACGGTGAAATGGAGGCAGGCATGGTGTTTGAACGGGTCGCCCGGTTCCAACTGGCGATAGTCCTCAGAGGCTTCTTCATCAGGGGCGGCGTTGCTGTCGGCGAGGCTTATATCGATGAGCTCGCCGTATACGGACCGGCCCTTCTGGAGGCCTATGCCGGTGAATCGGAACTGGCGCGCGATCCTCGAATTGTCCTGACTGAAAGCGCAAAGACACTCGTCACCGAGCACCTTGCCTATTATGGAAATGCCGGTCACGCACCACAAAACAACGTGCTAAAGAGGGATAGGGACGGGCAATGGTTCATCGATTATCTGCGGGCGGTGATCGCCGATGAAAGTTACGACCCTCCCCACGCCGATGGCGACACGGTTCGCGCGCACCGTGATGTGGTCACCGATCAGCTTCGTCGCTTCAGGCAGAGCCCGCGCATCTGGAGCAAATACGAGTGGGTCGCCCTTTATCACAATGACTTCTGTCGCCGATATCCCGACCTCTTCGACGAGAGTTTCTTCATCGAGATTGACACGGTGCGGGGGCAAATCGGCAGCATCGTCGAGGCCTGAGCGCCCATGCTGGCGCCGGCCGGCAGGCTCATGATGAAAACCCGAATTGTTGGAGAGGGTGAGTGAAGGCAATAGCGCTTGCATTGGCGATACGGGAGTTCGCATTCCATGCGGAAGAGTCCCGTCCCGGAGATCCCGTACTAATTGGGGACGGCGACTGGCGGGAATTGCCGCGCGAGGCTCCGGACATTGGACCGATCAGCGATAGAGTCTCGCGCATCGTCGCGGATCTTGACGAGGTTCTGAGGCACGACAACTGGCGGCCGGACCGGACCTTCGAGCCACCTGCGGATGAAGGGCACTGGTCCATCGGTTCGACCGAACAGCGTGCGCCGATTCGAAAAATCCACCGCGGCTATCTGGAACCGATCAGGCGCTTTTCCCTCGTCGAACATGTGCCGGACCTTGTCGTGGCTTTTCTTGCCAGGATCCCGGGTTGGGATGATTATGTGAAACGGGAATACCATCAGGGTGTCGGCTGGCACTATCACTATCTTCCCGATCCCGGAAGACGCTCGGATGTGCTTTTGGCCTGGGACACCCGATGGCAGGAATCCGCTCCGCCGCCGACCAAAAAGCCCTTACCGCTGCGCCCGTTTTTCGGCGAAAAGCACGGCGAAGGCAAAGCTGACGTTCAGGCCAAACCGTGGCTATGGGGCGACAAGAAAAAGGAGTCGATGTATGGGCTCTGCGCTCCCGACCTGAGAAAGTGGTCGATCCACGAGTTCCGGTGCGCATCGAGCGATGCCGAGGCGGTGTGGCCGCCGGGCGCCGTTGTGACGCCAATGCCGGCGCCTACAGCATCGCCCCGAACGAAGGCGACGAAACCGAAGCGGCGGCGCTGATCGAAGGCCTCGCCGGCCAACCGGCGACGAGGCCAAAGAGATCTGAAGTAAAGCTTTGCCGGAAGGGCCCTTGCGCCGCCCCGGTCTATGCCTTCGCGTCAGCGATTTTGGCCGGAAAGCCGTTTGTCTTGTCGATTGGTCTTTTTGGATCGGCGGATCGGGACGCCGTTTCGTCTTGCTAGTTCCGGATTTTGGACCCGCATCGCGGAACATAGCTTGGGGCACGAAAAGACCTGAAGATAGGGCCCCCGGTAGGCGGTTGCCGTTCGCACAGGCACTCGCCTTGCGGTCGATTGTTGTTCTATATCATGGCGAACTCATCAGGGATTTGAAATGCAATGGCCGACCGGTATGACTTTGCCACTCTTTCACCTATCGAATTTGAGGACCTCTGTGTAGACTTGGTCTCTGCAGTGACAAATTTGCGGTTTGAGCAATTCTCGCCGGGACCCGATCAGGGAATGGATGGCCGCCACAGTCGGTCAGGTGGCGATGTGATTCTTCAAGCGAAACACTACAAAGAGAGCACTTGGGCAGCGCTCAAGTCAGCAGTGAAAGCCGAAAAAGCGAATGTCGCCCGCCTAAATCCATCGAAATACTATCTCCTTACTTCTGCCCGCCTTACCCCGCCTCGCAAAGATGAGCTCGTGATGATTCTGAATCATCCGTCTGTCACAGCGTCAAACATCTGGGGGCGACGAGAACTGAATGGCCACCTTCGCCGAAAGGGCGCGGTCGAGAAGCAGCACATCAAGCTCTGGCTTTCCAGCGTCGCGGTTCTTGAGCGCCTATTGAGGAGCGGCATCGCCGTATTCACACAAGCGACGCACGAGGATATCGAGCGAATTCTCAAGGTCTTTGTTTCAAGTCCTGGCCATATCAAGGCCTCGCGTATCCTCGCGGACCACCACTGCCTGATCGTTTCGGGGCCTCCAGGCGTCGGCAAAACCACGCTGGCGCAATTTCTGGCAGCAGAATACAGCGACAAGGGATGGAGAGTTATTGCACTCAGATCAATCGACGAGGGCTTCGAGGAGTTCGAAGGCGAAGAACCGAAAATCTTTTTCTTTGATGACTTTCTCGGGGCGACCAAGCTTGACCCAACATCGCTGACGGGTCGCGACAACCGAACGGTGGCCTTCATGTCGATGGTACGGAAAGCCAAAAATAGGCGCTTCATCCTTACGACACGTTCCTATCTCCTTCAGGCGGCTCGAGAAATCTCCGAAGCGCTTGAACACAAGATTGTCGAAATATCCGAGATGGTGCTCGATCTTAAGATCTATTCGAGAGAACTGAAGGCTCGGATCCTCTACAACCATCTCTACCACTCGCGGATCGACCCAGCATCAATCCAAGCCCTTCTCAAAGGTGATATGGTGCGGCGGATTGTCGATCACCGGAACTACATGCCCCGCATTATTATGCGGATGACTGACGAGCTATCGCAGCGAGACGTGGCGCCGGATGCATATCCTAAAGTCTTTATGCAGACGCTCGAGAAGCCGGAGCAGATCTGGGACAAGTCGTTTCGACAGCACATCAGTCCAAAGGCGCAAATTCTTCTGTATTGCATGCATTACATCGAACGTGGCGAATTCTTCTCGCGCGGAATACGAATTGCTAAACTCCAGGCTTTTTACGATCGCGCAGTTGTCGAATTCGGTGAAGTGAAGAGACAGCAGTTGAGAGCTGTGACGTTCGAGGAAAGCTTGCGCGAGTTGGAGTCCTCTTTTGTCGTGATCGACGACGACGACGTCGTGGATTTTATAAATCCGTCATTGGAGGACTATCTCAATAGTGCAGCATCGGATCCGAACGTTGTCCTCACGCTCGCGGCATGTGCTCCTACAATTCAAACCGCGATATCGCTTTGGGAGAAAGTGGATCCGAAGACTTCCGATACGGATCGAGCAAGAATCGCTTCCGCAATACTGAAGGCGTTTTTCGACGGTCTCGTGGAGGGGCGTATGCCGCTCCATGAGATTGCGATTTTTTTCGGCGAGCTTTTGGTGCGTGTGGACAACGCGGGCTACGTCAAGCGCCTCCGCAAAGAAGATTTTAGTGAGCGCTTTTGGTTGGATGAGGTCTCTCTTCCTGCGCTGGTCGACAGTTTGAGCAACGGCCACTTCAGTCGGCTCCCATATGCGCGAGCGTATGCCCGATATCTCCGCCTCAGAATATTCAAGTTCATATCCGATGACCCGGAGCAGGCACTGGAGCTCGAAGAACTTGGTGCACTCGCGTCTAACCTGAACTCTTCCAGGGTGGCCATGTGCGACGAGTTCTTCAAAAAATACGATCAGGCGGCCGAGGTGACGGTGGATGCGCTCAAGCCAGATCGTATCTCGGACGAGGAGTACCCGCATCAAATACTAAAAGGTTGGGTCGATGAAATTGAAAGGATCGTGTCTCTGACTACGACACCTATGATAACTCGTAAGGCAAGCGAACTTCGAGAACGACTGGCGTCCTTCCAGAGCGATGAAGACTCTATCATGCAGCAATGGGAAAATGAACGTAGTCGGGAGGCGGCAGAAGACCATTATCCGGCCGGGCGCGGCGCCTCTTCAAGGCGATTCTCGAGCACGGATATAATGGCGATGTTTTCTTCTCTAAAGCAGGCGAATTAGCTGGGACTGTCGCAGGTCTTGCAGTGGACCCAGTTCTTGGCATCGGTGACGAAGGCCTCCTGCCCGGCCTTCTCCGCCGGACTACTCCTAACCGATCCGGCGACAAATACCGGGTCGGGTGCTGGCATTGACCGCCCGACCCAGACAAGCAGGGACAGCGAATGGATAAAACAAAGCCCTGATCGAACGCGTTTAGCGGCTCGAACCGGGCAGAACGCTCGTCCTATTCGGCAGCCATACCCGAGGCGTTATCGCCATCGATGAGGAGAGCCAAGGTGTCGGATGTGCCGGTCATCTGTCAGACTCTTCCTGCGGCCATGCTCTGCACGTTGTCGATGGCAACGCTCTTTCGCTGACGGTCAGGAGGCTGGATCGTCACGCCGTTCTGGAACTACAGGACCGATACATTCTCTGCTTTGGACTTTCCGGTCTTGCGATCCTGCCCAACCTCGAAGCTCACCTTGTCGCCCTCACGGAGCGAACCGCCACGTTGCAGCGCAGACACGTGGACGAAGACGTCCTGTCCGCCATTTTCGGGTGTAATGAAACCGAAGCCCTTGTCGTCATTGAAGAATTTAACCGTACCGGTTGCCATGGGAATTCCAATCTCGTCTAAGCGTTCCGCGGCGAAGTTACAACGGGAACCGGAACGCATCAACCGAGAAAAGCCGGCTCGTCGCTGGAAGGGCAAGGTCGACGATGACCATGGTATTCAATGCAGACATCGTTGCGGAGGCGATCCTCGCGAAAAGCGCCGTTCCGGCCTTCTGCAGAAGGCCGGAACGGCGCTCGAGACAAACGAAACAGCAAATCAATGAAGGGGGTCAGTTCTTCGTTTCGCCTACGGGGTCAAATCTCCACTTCGCTTGACAATTGGCTAAAGCTTTACGTGCATAAGCTACTTATCATATTCCCTGGCGAGCAGAAATGGACGGACCGATAATTTTCAGGACGCGGCGATAACGACAATTGCGTCCTGTTCATATATCTAAATGAGTAGTGGTTAATTCCGAAGGAAGTTCGGAAATTCCAAAATACGCAGCAGCCGGTTCAATGTAGTTTCGGGGCGCCGGCAACATAAAACGATAAAGCATGCAAAAATAGGAGGATAGGCCGTGAACTATCGGAGAATTGTTCTTGCGCGCTTTGCGCAAGCGTTGGCTTGCAACAGGAATCATTCTGCGTGCACCCGCTCAGGCGCCGGGAAGAATTCCACCGCCTATTGTGCAGATTCATGCGAGACGCTCCTGATGCCGGACATCGGCAAATAATGGCGCGCTAGGGGTTGCGCGCGGCCGAGGCAATCTGTGTCGATGCGTAATGGCTTGAGGCTTGCATGCAACCCCTACCATATCCACCCATCGTCGAAATTGTTGACGCTGCCTTTCATATGGCAGAGCGGAGGCTAAGATGACCACTGCATGTGATGAGAAACATATCGAATTGAAGCCGATTTCGAGCTGCAGACGAGAAGTCGAAGTCGCGATGGTGGAAATGCTCGTCAGTTTGCAGAAACGTGGATGGTCGGCTGCGGAATTGGCACTGGCGCTCGCAGATGCCTCCGAAGATCTCGTCATGCTGATTGCGACCAAAAGGCTTCGACCGAATTAGGTCGTGGTGACGATTTAACGATTTGGGATTCCGCCGGAGGCGCAAATCAGATTCAAGGCTGACTTTTGGAGATCGGCCGTGGATTGTGATGCGCTTCGGGATGACCAGTGGGAACGGATCAAGGATTGTGTGCCGGGCGGCACGAAGGGCAAACGCGGCCCGCGCACGAACAACCGGCTGTTCCTGGACGCGCTGTTGTGGATGGCCCGTTCCGGCGGTCTCTGGCGTGACCTGCCCGAACGGCTCGGCGGGCACTGTAAACTTAACGCTGCGAAGACAAGATCTGGGAGTGAGGCTTTGGTTCATTCGGCGGGCGCGCGATTTGGCGCCATGCTCGCATGGCAGTTGCTCGCAATTCTCGATGGTGGGTGGATGGAATATCGTGGCGGGGAACGTTAAAGAGGTTGGCGATCGGGTCGTGTACGGAAACGAAACGCTGAAGATGTCGCGCTGACTTGAAGCGCTTCATGATCCTCTCCCGCCGTCGCTCGACATTCTCCGGTATTCTCGTGGCGCCGGCGGTCTTGATAACATCTTCACTGTCCTCAGGGATATCGCGCCGCAGATTGATTTCGAAAGCCTGACCAACCTGTCGCGCGTCACCGAACGGCCGGTCGTGCAGCGCCTCGGCTACCTTCTCGACAGGCTGGGTCACGGCCCACGCCTGGCGTCGATGCGTACCGCCTTGGAAGACCGCGGCAACCTGCCCTGGACGGAGCTGGACCGCAAAGAAGCCGGCGATCCCGACTTTTCTACTGAAGTGCTCGAGCGCGACCCGCGTTGGCGGGTCATCGTCCGCCGCTATCCGGAGGCCGATGAATGATACAAGCTCAGAATATTGTCGCGTGGGGCAATGTCGCGCCTTGGGCCGATCAACGCAGATCGAACAGGATCTGATTATCAGCCGGGCGGTGGTCGCGATATTCACCGACCCCTTCTTGCGCGAAGCCTTGAGGTTTCGCGGCGGCACAGCCCTCAACAAACTGCACTTCCCGGCTCCGCTGCGCTACTCGGAAGACATTGATCTCGTGCGCACAGAGGCCGGGCCGATCGGCCCGGTACTGGACGCCTTCGTGTCGTCCTCGAGCCGTGGCTTGGACACGGTCAGTACGAGTCAAGTCCGGTCGCACCCAAGTTGAAATTCCGGATTGAGGCCGAGGACGGCGGCGGCGTCCCCATCCGCCTCAAGGTCGAAACCAACATCAGCGAGATCGAAGCGTATGATCCGCCGATCGACTTGCCGTTCGGCGTGACCAATCCATGGTTCACCGGAAATGCGTCCGTCCCGACATTCTCCCGTGAGGAAATGTTGGCCACCAAGCTGCGCGCGCTGCTGCAGCGGGAGAAGGGTCGCGATCTCTATGACCTGGCGCATGGCCTAGAGACGTTTGAGGGCCTGAATGTGGAGAAAGTGGCTGACTTTTTTGGCCGCTACGTCGCACTTTCGGGCCAGGTCATCACGCGGGCACAGGCTGAGCAACGGATGTTCGCGAAGCTTGTGCCCGGCCGCGCTTTCTGACCGACATTCAGCCATTGCTTCCGACACAGCAGGCCGAAGCGCTGATCGACCAAACGACCCTCCAGTCATTTACCAGCGTTTTCGCGGCATTCATCGAACGCTTGCCCGGTGACACGTGGTTACGCACCACTGAAATGCGCGAGCGCTTCGGCGTGGTGTAGAGATATGAATTGGAACGATGACGTCCAGGGTGGCCTGGGATGAGCGACGGAACGAGAGAAGAGGAGCCGCCGACGCACTATCTTCGCCAGGACAATGATGGGTCCGGGACGCAGGTGTGGCGTATTGATGTCACCGCATTTATTCTTCCACCAACCGCAACACTGGCGGCGCTCCATATGCGCGGAACGCCTTAAGGTCGGCTTGAACCATCGGGCCACGCGGCGTGTGCATGGTGAGGGTGCTGATATCGACATCAATACCGGATTTGTGTGCGTCGCGGATGGCATCATTCATTTGTTGAAGGGCTGCGCCTAGTCTTTCCTCAGCATGCTTCTGTCTTGTGAGGTGAGATGTCATGGTTGTCCTGATCGTTTGCTGTTCGCTTTCCGCTTATGCGGGTAGCTTTGTGCGCCTCGTTATATAGATAGTGTTCAGGCGCTACCATCTTACGGGCTCCACTTTGTTGCGGGTAAAACCAGGACTTTTAGCGAGGCAGGGCGTTAGCCAAGGCGGAATACCTCGGCGTCCGACGCACTGGCAACAGTTATATGCCGGCAGATTCCTTTTTTCAAATGCAACTTAGACAATATCGGCCATGATTTCAGGAGGATGGAAAGGCCCGCTCTATTGTGCAGTTGAGTATGGACGAACGTCGCGTTGTTGGGCGGATGCATGAGAAGAAGATCAGTCAGGCGGAGATCGCGCGCGCCCCCTTGGCCGAGACCCTTCGACGATCTGCCGCGAGCTACGACGGAATCTCCGTTATCCTTGATTGGTACTGCGACAGACACGTTCGGAGTTGGAAAGAGACGCATGGGGTTTCCTAAGACGCCATGCTGGCCAGCGGTTACAAAAGCCGAAGGCGAATTACTGTTCTATGCGTTTGGTCCGCGCTGGGGTTATCTCATCCCTGGGAAACGTGCGCAGATCCACGGAGTTTTTCGTTATAACAGTCGACGAGGACAGCCTAATCCGACACTATTCGTTTTCACTGTCGGATCGACTGGAGATCGAGCTGCGGAGGCGTGATCATAATCTGCTCGGCTTGCCATTCAGCTGTGTTTAATGCGATACCCGGGCCGGTTAACCTGACGGTGCCAATCAGCCGTCCCTGTAGTAATAGCTATAGCCGTTGAGCGCCGGGGCGCCGCCGAGATGGGCGTAGAGCACCTTCGAGCCCTCGGGGAAGAAGCCCTTGCGCGCGAGATCGATCATCCCCTGCATCGACTTTCCCTCATAGACTGGGTCGGTAATCATCGCCTCGGTGCGCGCCGTGAGCCGGATCGCCTCGTTGGTCTCCTCCGAGGGCACTCCATAGGCGGGATAGGCGTAGTCAGGGTTGATGACGATCTCGTCTTCACGCACCGGCCGACCAAGGTTCACGAGTTCCGAGGTCGCATCAACGATCTTCCGCACCTGATCCCGCGTCTGCTGGAGGGTGCCCGAGGCATCGATGCCAATGACCCGGTTGCGAAAAAGGGTAGAGGCTTGCCGAGGGGACTGTCAAGCGACAATCTACGATGGCTTGGGGTCAGGTTACACTCAGGCTATCGTGCGTGGTCGCCACGATCAAACGAATCGACAAGTCAATCGCCCGACTGGCTCACTTCCGTAAGCCAGGCGCCTTTGTCGCATGCAGTGGCTGTCGATTTTTATCCCGCGCAGTTCAGCAAGTGTACCGAGATACCGAAGCGCTATTGAGAAAGCAGGCGCGGAACTGGAAAATCTAGTACTTTGTCCGTGTAGCTTTCTACCAAGGCGCTAAACGGCGTGCCATCTCGAAGTTTCAGTACGGCACGATGTTCGAGCAGGAACGGCGGCAGGCTAAGGGAACTTGTTTCATGCGTTATTAGGCCGTCCATGTCCCAGCCTTCGGATAGAGGGGACCAGAGCAACTTGGCAGACAGGTTTGTGCGAGTGAAATTGAGAGCCTGAACGGCTCTGCCAAACGCGATATCGCTGGTATTCAACGCCTGATTCATCTCTGCAGTTAATTTTGCAGGTACATACCAATTGTCGGCTTCGGACAAGACGCGGTCGCCGCAGACCAGGCGCACGCGGCGATAAGCGATCAGCTCACCCGGTCCGACGGTCAGAAGTTCACGGATGTGCTCATCGGCCGGCTTGTCTTGCCCGCCCACACGCTGAGCTACAATCTTAGAACCTTCCGGTGCGAGCTTGTGCGCGGCGCACCAGCGATCAAGGGTCAACGTAGCACTGGCGCTACTCAGGAGATTGGCATTCAAGGTCTGAAGGACCGCAAGCGCTTCCACTCGAGATGTCGGCGAGTTCAGCCACTGAGACCCTATAGACGGTTCTCGCGCAATTGCGATCTGGGTGCCCAGCACGATGGCAGTCGCTGCAAGTGCGGCGATGCGAATGCGTTTCGAAGAACAAAATGACACGGAGAACGAATCCTTTCTGCAGTAAATTTGATGGGCGAACCCTGCGCGTCAAATTTCCTTGATTTTGGCAGGCGAGCGCGCGTTGTCAGCGTATTTGATACCGGCAGCAAGATTTGAACCGCGCCTTGCGTGTCCCGATAGACTTTCTTACCATCTTCCGATCTTCCTGCCGTGCTGGTTCGTACCTGTTGAAGCCTGTGTGCCCGAGCCGTCCGTTGCTTGCGTCGCATCAAGGTCGTCCATGATATCCTCCATCCGCTCGCTGACCTGTTGTTGGAGTTTGCAAGCGTTGGCGACTGAGCCAGCGAAATATGGAAACCCGATAGACGTGGATTTCAAATGAGGAACGTGGCGGCCGGTCCGAATCCTCCTAATCATACATCGTAACTCTCGCTTAACGGTTTAGCGCCTTTGTCGTCCCCTCCCTCGTTGCGGAATGTTCAAATAGCTGGAGCGGATAAAATAGCTCGCAACCGAAAGCAAAATCGAGGAGCAATTGCTGGAAAAAGGTCTTCTTCGTCGACGCAGAGCCCTCCTTCCGGTCGAGTGACAATTGTAGACTAGGCAGCGACACGCCGTCGATGGTTGCCAACCGCAGATGCGAGTAGCCAAGACGCTTGTCTGATTTCTTTTGGTGATCCATGTCGTCGTGCTCCTTGTGCAAGCCTCCCCACGATGACGTCGCCGGCAAGATTTCAGCATTCATGGGAAGGAATTTTCCTGTTGCACTATCGTAACTCATCATAACAGGACACTTGATGAAAACGACAAGCAACGCAACAGATGTGTCGGATATATTTTAAAGTATATTTTTTCCAATTTGGCAGATCTTACTTTCTCTTGTGAAAAACCAGTGAGTTATAGAATATATTATTGTATATATTTCTATTTATAACGCACTTCATGTCTTTGGTGGCCGCATGAAATGGCAGGCTCTCTAACGGCTACGGCAAACGCTCGCTGGTCGAAACGGCAATCGGGCGATAAAAGTCATCATCGGGGGGCGTCTGCGGGCCAGGTCGCGGCCTGGTGAGCAGACCGAAGTCGCCATCGGCTGAGCCGTTCTCAATCGCATGCTTGACTGCGCACGCCCGAAATCCGTCCGCCGCAAGGCACCACGGCATGATCAGCCGTTTCAAAGATCCCCCATCAGTTCAATTCCAGATCCGTGCACCAACGCCCGGCACGCCTTGAATCCGGTCGTCGCCGATCGCATTCGTAGAGTTTGTTGTCTCAATGCATCACTTCTTCTCGGAGCTTAACGCGGACGGCAGAGAGGAACGCGCGGAAGTCGACCGTCGATTCAAGGAGTCGGACGCTGACGCTGACAGGGTCCCCATGGCAGGGGTACGGCCGTCAGCATTCGGTTGAGAATTCGGGCCTATCCATGGCCAGCGATTGGACATGGTCATGAAATAAAATTGCATCGACAAGTGCAGATGACATGTCGTCGCCAACGACCTCTCCGGAGAGGTCTGCGCCGGAGCCAGGAGGTCTGCGAGGGAGAGTGTAGAGTTGCCGCCTCGACCGGCCCAGTTCAGCGACCGCCCGGTCCATTGCGGCGGCGCCGCTCTTTTTAATCCCTCCTGCCATGTGACGCTGCAGGTCGAAGACGCACAGAACGACGTTTCCAAGCAGCAGAGCCAGATCGAGAATTTCATCGCCTCCAAGGTCGATGCAATCATCGTCAACCCTGTCGACACCGATGCGACCATGGCAATGTCGAAGCTTGCGGCCGATGCCGGCATTCCGCTGGTTTACGTCAACCGTCAGCCGGTCAACGTCGACACGCTGCCGGATAAGCAGGCCTTCGTCGCTTCCAACGAGCAGGAATCCGGCACGCTGGAAACCAAGGAAATCTGCCGTATTCTCGGCGGCAAGGGCAAGGCCGTCGTCATCATGGGCGAGCTCTCCAACCAGGCTGCGCGCATGCGGACCCAGGACGTTCATGACGTCATCAAGACGGATGAATGCAAGGGTCTGGAGATCGTCGAAGAGCAGACGGCGAACTGGGACCGTACCCAGGGCGCCGACCTGATGACCAACTGGCTCTCCAGCGGCATCGAATTCGACGCCGTGATCTCCAACAACGACGAAATGGCGATCGGCGCCATCCAGGCGCTGAAGGCAGCCGGCAAGGATATGACCAAGGTTGTCGTCGGCGGCGTCGACGCCACGCAGGACGGGCTTGCCGCCATGCAGGCGGGTGATCTCGACGTCACGGTGTTCCAGGATGCCGCCGGCCAGGGCAAGGGCTCGCTCGATGCAGCGCTCAAGCTCGCCAAGGGCGAAAAGATCGAAAAGAAGGTCTACATTCCCTTCCAGCTCGTGACGCCTGCCAACGTCAAGGACTTCGTCACCAAGAACTGAGACGAATGCCAGACAGGATGCGGGCTTTGCCCGCATCCTCTTTTCGGGCGCTCGAAGTTCCTCAAATCCTTAAAGATGAACGACCCTTGAGCTCAGGGTGCGCTTGATCCCGATGCGCCGTTCTCAGGCGATCTCTTCAAGACGACGGCCGATCAACAGCGCCCGGCAGGTTTCTCACAGGCTCTGGCCGAACCTGCGGACCATGAGCTTATCACGCCGAGGCAACTCTCGAATTGTTTGTCCATCGTTCTCCGCTCGGGAATGATCAGTGCATCACTCCCTACGAGCTTCCCGACCGGGGCGAACGCTCCTGCCAGATCGGAAGCTACTTGTCGGCCGTCGTGAGTGTGCGCCGCAGTTGGGAGCTTGGGTTACCTCTCGTCGGCTGCTACGCAAGGGTTGTCCGCCCTTCATCGCGTCAGACCTGTACTCCGCTGAACAAACTGATAGAAAGTGCGCCCGCGGAATTCGAAGAAACTGTCCGTTGCCGGACGCGGTCGGCAGCGGTGGAACTAGAAAACGGATGCACGTTTTCCGGCCGCCAAAAGGAGCCTTAATCGACATGAACATGGTCTCGAAGATTGCGAAATCCCCAGTTGCCCCGTCCGTTGGTGCTCTGCTTGCAGAAGCTCGCCTAGCTCGCGGTTATTCGCTGGACGACGTCGCAGAAACCACTGGTCTGACTGTGGCAGAGGTGACAGCTCTGGAGAACGACGTGGATTTCGACGCGTCGAGGATTCGAAGGACCGCATCCGCTCTAGGGATTTTAGAAAAGATATGAGATGTGCCGCGCAGACATCGTTGAACAGCTTTTCCCACGGCTCTACCTCCTCGAGGAAGGTGGGTGCAGCAACTCACGGCTCGCGCTTCAATGGGGATGCTGCTCAACTCGGGCACAATTTTAAAGGGTAGGGCAGGGAACCTCGGCTGTGATGTTCGACAACCAGCTGACTCTTCGAGGGGAATGGCGCGGCTGGCGCAGTTCTTCCGCTCGCAAATTCGGCATCATCGCGTGCAGCTCGATTCCAAGGTTCAGCAGTCTCTTGGGAAACTTCGTGGGAATCCGCTGTATGATCTCCTTGGGTGTTTTGCATCGGTTTGACACCCATCGAAAACTCAACACGCGGTTCACCCGGGTGGCTTGCCCAATAGACGCTAGACGATCAACCGGAAGGACAAATAAAACATGCAACTGAGCCCCCCGCCCCCCGTCGAGTTTGCGCTCAACGCTATTGGCAATACACGGGTCGTACGCCTGCGTCGCGTCGTACCGGACGGGAGCGCTCAAGTCTTTGTGAAGCTCGAGTATTTCAACCCGACGGGCTCGTATAAAGACCGCATGGCAAAATCCATCATCGAAGAGGCTGAGCGCCGCGGAGATTTGAAGCCAGGAATGAGAGTAGTCGAGGCGAGGGGGGGAAGCACGGGATCCTCGCTCGCCTTCGTTTGCGCCGTGAAAGGCTATCATCTCATCGTGGCTTCTTCAAACGCCTTTGCCATGGAGAAGTTGCGTACCATGCGCAGCTTTGGCGCAACCGTTGATCTGATCCACAGCCCGTCCGGCGAGATTTCGGCCGATCTAATTCCGTCTATGATCCGTCACGCCCGGGAGGTCTCCAACCGGTCGGACTGCTATTATTCGGACCAGTTTAACAACCGCGACGCCTTGATTGGCTACGAGGAGATCGGCCATGAGTTGGTCACACAATTCCAGACGGTATCGACGCCTTCTGTGGCGCAGTTGGTGTGGCCGGGATGACAATGGGCGTGGCAAGGATTCTGAAGTCGCGCTCAGCGTCGGTTCGCATCGTGGTTCTGGAGCCGGCCTCTTCACCTGTCATATCGGAGGGATGGGCCGGAACCCACCACGTCGAGGGCGTAGGGGTAGGCTTCGTTCCGCCTTTGCTCATTCAATATCTCTATGACGAAGCGCGCAGCATTCAGGAAGAGGAAGCACGCGCTATGTGTCACCGATTGGCACGGGAGGAAGGATTGCTGGTCGGTACGTCCACGGGCCTCAATGTCACTGCGGCGATTCGTTTGGCCAAGGAGTTGGGGCAGGGTAAGACGGTCGTCACGGTCGCGAGCGACACCGGTCTAAAGTACATGAACGGGAAGCTTTTTGCAGATGCCTGACAACGGTCGAGCGACGGCCGGGACGACGCTGGACCTTCGGTTGAATTGGAACCTGCGCGACGAAACGCCCCGGCCCCTAGGCAAACGCGCCCCTCGTTGCATCGGTGGCGCAGTTTTTTGGAGCATCCTGTCAACGGGGCAAGGAAGGTTCATGATCGTGCCCACGAGTAAATTTCACATTCCGTCTAGACTCTGCCACGACGATCGCCAATCTAAACGGCGTCAAAGTCCAAGCCTGGCTTGCCCACCTTCTTACCTGCGTTGCCGATGTGTCCGTCAGAAAGCTGATCAACTGCTTCGGTCGTCGACTGAATTGAACTCTTAGGCGGCATAGTCTCCGGCCCTGACGACGGCTTAAGGCCTAACATTGTCGCATGAGTGATTTTTACTCCGACCCCGACGCAGGAGCCACCCTGTTGCCGCGACACTAAGGGATGCCGGCGCTGTCGAGAGGTAACGGACCGTTGGATTTATAGGGGCGCATCGCGAAAGATGTCCGGATGACGCCAATTGCGGGAAGAGCAAGTAACGCGCAGAACCGTTGCTTCATACGTAGCCATGTCGGGAATCACTACCTCGAGCAAGAAGTCATGATCTCTCGAGACGAGGTGATATGCTACTACTTCGGGCATGGAGGACGGCCCCTAAGAAGGAGTCAGCGTTGTCGTGGGTGACGGGATATCCTCTCTCCAATTGGGGTAGGTTACGGGACCGCCGAAGGCGTAAACCGAAGTACTTTGGCCGCCCGCTCATCGATCCAACATCGTCAATCTGCCTTATGCCAGTTAAGGAAATCTCATTTGTTCGCGCCCCGTCTTAGACAATGAACACCTAAGACATCATGATGATAGGCAAAGGAGACCGCTAAAATGACTACTGTGTCGCGAGACAAGTTCGAAATGCTGTCGAACATGACGCCCTCACTCGAAGACGGCGAGTATGTGTTCTGCTCGATACCCAATGAAGGGAGCAAAGTCCACAATCTGAATCCGATTGGGACATTTCACGAAAGAGAAGGTTTGACAGTCATCCTTGAGAAAGGAGAGGCGCACGAAGCGGGGTTCGAAACGTCACTTGCGATGCGCCAGATCACCCTCAATGTGAATTCTGCGCTCGAGGGCGTCGGCCTTACGGCGGGCGTTGCTGCCTCTCTCGCAGAAGCTGGCATACCGTGCAACATGGTGGCAGCATATCACCACGACCACGTCTTTGTTCCGGCGGGCCTAGCTGATCGAGCATTGCAGCTCCTTATATCGCTGCAGTGCGAGTCCGCGCGGGCGATGCGCAAATGTTGACGAACAGTATTCCCCGCACATGGCCGGCGAAGCTTTACTGACTTCGCGGGCAAGCGGCAGCACGAGCAGACCTGGGCGTTCCTCGCCGAGGCTCCATCGCGATCAACCGAGAAGCTGCGAAGATCGTCGATACGGGCGATCATTGTTTTGGCGAAAACCGTTCGCGATCGCCTGACGCGGGCAACACATCGAGTTTTAAAGGGAGCATGACAATGGAGTCGGCCGAGTTGGGGCACTTCACGATCTTTGGAATACGGTTATTGTAGAGATGTGCGATCAAATTTGCGAATGCCAACTGATCGAGGTCACGCGGATCAATGATATCTACTCAGGTTCTCTACAAAGCGGGAGTTTGGGCATCCCAACACCAACTCGCTTAATCGCCCTTCCGCACGCCAATCTTCCCATCCACCATGATCTTCAGCGCTCGGATCATGCCGGCGAGGTTGAGCAGAACACCCTCGACTTCGTCGTTATTCGCAGCAGCCTCTGTCATCAACGCAGCGATCTCAAGGCCCCCCATCGCAACATAATTTCCGCGGCTGGGGCGAGTGCCGGTTTCCAGGCGCATCTCCCGCACCATTCTTACCGCGCGTTCGACTAGGCGCCGGTATTCGTCAGTGCTCAGTTTGTCGACCTCGTTGGCCGCCCGGGTGAGTTCAGAGATAAAGTCGGCACTGTAGGACATTTGCAGATGGTTTGCCGATGGGTAGGACCTGTCAATGTTCGCCAGAAGGCCGGGGTGTTTGCCGGGTTCCTCGCGGCCTGCGTCGGTCTTACCGAGGTTACCGAATTGCTTTAAATATTGCGCGGTATTAAGTGAACATTGTGGCCGAATGCCGCGATAGTGCGACACTGGCACCGACAATCCGCGGGCGGTCGCATCGAAAGTCTGCGCTCGGCGGTGCGCCTCTTGATAAACGGACAAACGATCAAGATGCTGCCGGGGTGGCCCGGACTCCCGCATCGATTTCCTCCGCTCAGAATGCGATGTAGTCAACAAGAATCAGTCACAATGAAGCGGCGTCAACGGAACTATATCCCGACGGCTGCGATTCTATCGTTTTGTCACAGTTGCGACCATAAGTTGTTCTCTGCGACTGGAGCCGCATTTGCCGAATAGTTAAAAAGGATAGACCGAATGGACTGCAGTCGTTATCTGAAAGGCTTGTTGCGATACTGAAGACGTCGCTGAAAAATTACCATAGACACCCGAGGCTTCCTAAAGTGAAAAAAGTGCAGCGCAGCTTTGCCGTCGAGTACAAATCAGGTCGGCGAAAACTCAATTCTAAACCGAATTCGATTTGGGGAGACACCGATCTCAAGTCCGTTACTCAAGATCTGCAGGACGAGGCAATGCCATTTATGTCATTAACTCCTCAGGCAAGAAGCAGCGAGATGCTTGTATCCGGAGAAGAACAGGCCGGGTCGTTATTGACACTGCCGATCGAGCAGGAGACAAATGCATCGGCTTTACAGGAGACCATAATGGCCGACGAAAACGATACGATGACCAATGCTGAAACGCCGGCCGCCGTGGCGCCCGATGCACCGAAGAAGGTGCGCAAACCTCGCGCCAAGAAAGCGGTGCCTGAAACGGCCGCAGCCGTCGTTTCCATGCAACCGGCAGCGGCTGCGAGTGCCGCAGCTGTCAAGCAGAAGAGAGGACGCAGGCCAAAGTCTGACGAAGGTACGGTGAGTGCCAAGCGTGCGCCCGTCAAACGCGCTCCGAAGGCTATCCAAATAGCGGCTGCACCGCCGGTGGCGGCAATTGATGAGATCGCGGATCTTCTGCAGCTCGAAGAGGAAAACCAGAGGCTGCGCAAGCTGCTGGCGGAGAAGCTCCGTGCTGAAAATGCCGATCTGCGAAAGCGACTCAACCTCGGTTGATTGGCAGCAGACGGCCAGGTGCTGGCCGCATTCTCATGCTTATTGAAGTGTACATTTTGGCGGCGGTTCGTTCTGCCGCCAACGCTTTTGCTCACGGTATGCATACCGGAGTAGAATTCGAGGTCGAATAAAATGGCGTCTCCTTGGAAACTTCTTGCCCGGCTGGTGTCCCCGCGACGGCAGCAGAGGCAAGAACACGGCTCGACCGATGACGTGAAGCCGGACGTATTGGCCATCGCCAAGCCGACTGAAACAGCAGACAACAACGAGTTGGACGGCGCAGACCGACCGGCGGACGAAAAGCCAGTTCTTCACGGTCATTCCGCGGCGATTCCGGCGGACCCGGATCATTCCGAGGAAACGGCAAGCGTTGTTGATGACACGACAGATGTCGAAAGCGCTAGTCCCGTGGAGGCGGCTAATCCGGTCTTATCCGATGACGCCGGTACAGCCTCGTACGACACACCAAAGCCCTCGCAGACTGGCGAAGGTGCAACGCGAAAGCGCAGCAGACGGGACAAGAGAGCAGAAACGATTGCAGTCGCTCTCCCACCTTCTCCACGTGTTCCCGCCGGTTCTGCCGATGCAATCAGCCTTGATGAAGAGATCAGGCTGCTCCGAGACCAACTGGCGCGCAAGCTCCAAAAGCAAAACGCACAACTGAAGAGGATGCTGGAACGGTTCGAACGTTGAAGCTGTCACGATTTGCGGCCCGTTAATCGGGCCACCGTGGCCCGGGTGATTTGTCGGATCAACGGCAATCATCGAGAAACTTCGCGTGAGCTACCATCTCATTTTACTTACAACACCTATTGTTCGACATTGTTTAACCGAGGGTTCGCGCCTTAGATGGCGAATGCCCTGGGCCTCTGGGGAGGCACTAAGGTCTTCAGCGGAGGTTGCGGACGCAAACAGAAATGCAGCCAAGGTGCACATCGCCGGGCGGTGCCCTCCAACATGTGCAGGCGCTGAGCGCAAACTCCGCTGCCCGCTCATCCGCTCTGGGATTTTGAGCGAGGTTAAACTTTCCACTGAAATCACCACGGCGGTGGCCGGCAAGACCATCTGGCAGATCAGGATCGGCACCGACTCTCTGGCAACCACCGGCGTGCTTCCCCAGCGTTTCTTTTAAAGTTCGCCCGCAAGTACCCGGATTTCCACAAGCGGCTCGGCTGGTCGATGCCCGATTAAATCGCGCCAGGCGTCCGAGGATCTCACTACGCTCGAGCGCCAAAACCGAAGCGCCCGCGGCCATGACAGCCAGAAACAAAAGCCATCGGGTGGCACAGACCTTCGCCCGATCGTGCGGTATCGAAGAGCGGATCTGTCAAAACGCGAAGAATTGGCTCTAACTAAAGGTCCAATATTGATCTAGGAAATCAGCCATAAGTATTGCGGGAGGAACCCGCTGTGAAAACGGCACGAAGGAAACGACAAATGTTTGTCAAGATTGCCATCAACCCTATCACTTGGACGAACGATGACGTTCCCGATCTCGGCGGCGACACCCCGTTGGAGCAGTGCCTTTCCGAAATGAGGCAGGCGGGTTATGCAGGGACCGAGTTGGGCGGCAAATACCCCCGCGAGAGCGGAGTTTTGAAAGGTGTACTCGCCGCTCATCAGCTTCAACTCGCCGGCGGTTGGTGGGACGGCCGCCTGTACGAGCGCGGTGTCGAGGCGGAGTTCGACGCCATCCTGGGGCATCTGACGCTGCTCAGGGATCTTGGGGCGAAGTACGCTGTCTACGCTGACACGTCTATGGGTCGGCACGACGGCATCTGGCAGCCAATTTCGAAACGCCCGCGACTCAGGGATGAAGAATGGAAGGGCTATGGCCGGAAGCTCACGGAACTCGCAGAACGGATGGCGGAATTCGGCGTTGGCCTAGCTTATCACCATCATATGGGGACCATTGTCGAGACCGACGGCGAGGTTGACCGGCTTATGTCCGTCACGGGAGATTCCGTTGGCCTTCTATTCGACAGCGGACACAGTGCCTTCAGTGGCGGCGATCCTGTCGGTCTTTGCGGTCGCCATGCGGAGCGTATCGTCCATGTGCATTGCAAGGACGTTCGTGTTGATGTTCTTCGAAAAGCGCGGGAGGAGGACCTCAGTTTCATGGACGCCGTTTTGGAGGGGATCTTTACCGTTCCTGGCGATGGCAGCGTTGATTTTCCCGCTATCTTAAAAGCGCTGGCTAAAACGAACTATAGCGGCTGGCTCGTTGTTGAAGCAGAGCAGGATCCGAAAAAGGCCAATCCGTTAACTTACGCTACAATGGGCCACGAGAACTTGGCCAGAATGATTGCAACGGCCGGCTTGTGACCAGCATCGGCACAAGGATGTCGACCTAACGCGCACCGGGCAACATTTAACCCGCGGGCGACTGAATCCTCCGGGGCCCGCGGCTCGGGGCGATACGTTGCAAGGCGTGTCGCCCCGTAAAATTCCTATCTTCGAGATCGGAAGATTCAGACGTGAAAGGGCCGACGCCCTACGGCAATGACTGATGGTTGGCTCGGATGAGAATGGGGCGTCGCAGTAAACGTCCTACCGAGGCTCTTGACGTTGATCCGTCAGCAGCCGGGATGTCTATGAAACGAGCAACGCGCATAGTCGCCCTTGGCGGAACCACGTTGCTCGAATAGGATGAGGAAGCTATGCAGCCAGTACGCTGGGGAATAATTGGTACGGCCGCAATCGCCCTTGAGAAAGTTATTCCGGCGATGTCACGTGCCGAGGGGCTCGAAGTGGTGGCGATCGCATCGCGCGATGCGGACAAGGCGCAGGCTGCGGCGAGCCGTCTGGGCTTAAAACGTAGCTACGGGTCATACGATGCGATCCTGGCAGACCCCGACATTGAAGCCGTTTATATCCCACTGCCAAACCACCTCCACGTTGAATGGGCGATCCGTGCCGCCGAGGCGGGCAAGGATGTTCTGTGCGAGAAGCCCTTGGCTTTGGATGTCGGGGAACTGAACCGCCTTATCGACTGCCGGGATCGGACGGGCCGGCTGATCCAGGAGGCGGTTATGATCCAGGCGCACCGGCAGTGGGACGAAACGCTCGGCATTGTCGCTTCCGGCGAAATCGGTGAAGTACGCGCTGTGACGGGAGTGTTCACTGAAATCAATCTCGATCCCAAGAGCATCGTCAATAATGCCGCAATCGGCGGAGGAGCGCTGTATGATCTCGGTGTTTATCCGATCGCTGCCGCCCGGCTGGTCTTCGGCGCCGAACCCGAAAGGGTATTTGCTGTTAGCGCCTTCGACCCTGATTTCGGTGTTGATCGGCTGACGAGCGCTATCCTCAGTTTTCCGCGGGCGCGCCATGCAACGCTTATGGTCTCAACACAACTGGCATTGCGTCATCACGTCGAAATCTTTGGCACCCGTAAGTCCCTCAGCCTCAGCAATCCCTTCAATCCAACGCCAGATGATCTTTGCAGGATCCAGTTGGACGATGGGAGCAAACTCGCAGGGGCCGCAGCCGAGACTAGGCTGGTCGCGCCGGCCGACCAGTATCGCCTCCAAGCGGAGCGGTTCAGCGCGGCGGTACGCTCGGGGCGCTCTTTGCCAATCGAACTCGAATGGTCGCTTGGAACCATGAAGGTGATTGATGCGATTCAGCGTTCTGTCAAAAGCGGTATCGCCGAACCCTTGTAGCGGTTGGGCATTGCAGTTCCGCTTGCAATCGCCGGGGTCCTGCTGCCGCAGCGTTCCAAGCGTTCACGATCGGTCTAAAACGCCATCTCCCGAGGCAAGTCTACGCGACTTGCTGCTGGTCGATTTGTCAGTGAAGATGGATGCGACCTGACCCCGTGCGCGGTTTAGCCAGTCGATCACCGCTTTCGTTTCAGGCACCCATCCCAGATTCTTATCCACGACATCCAGCATTGACCGCATGTCGCGCAGTGTCTTCGACACAACATTCGGCCATGACGGGGTCAGTCAGGCCAGAATGGTCCGGGCGACCGCCCGCACGCGACGGCCGCCGCATCCGGATCGATTGCGTCAATGGTCGCGAAAATCACTCGGCTCTGCGAGGGGCCGAACGCCATGCGGTTCGACGTCGAAAGCGTCAGACACGAAGTCGCGAGATCCAGTTGTTGAGGCGGCTGACGATTTCCCACGCGATACTTAATCGCTCGCGCCGAAGACGATTTTGTAGAACTCTGTGGTGGCGTCGAGGATGTTCAGTGGCGAGTTCTGCCCTGACGTCCGTTCGGAATCGAACATCGCCTAGCGAAGTTGGCGGCTTCGCACAACAAGCGTGACACGCTGTCATAGGTATACTACTGGGAGCCCGGACGATCTGCTGCCATAACCTCTCGCAATGAGCCTCGCCGAACTGGAAGACTGTCGGCCCAACTGCGAAATGATGGGTCCTTCAAAAGCTCAAATTCTTCAATTCTGATTTGCGCGGTATCGGGTTCAATTGCCTCGATCTCTCCAACCGCGTTTGCGTGCAGACAAAGGAAGTTAAGCCCAGGTCCGATTTGTTCGTAGAGATTTCGGTAGCGATCGGGCGCAGGTTCCCTTCTGTGCCACGGGGTCTCGAGAGCTCTGCATGCGAGAATTCCACCCGCGTCGATTAGCCGATCGGCTCCATTCGTATTAGAATCCTGATCGACCTCGCCCAGATTGTGCTTTGGTCCATATGCTGCGATCGTTGCAGGAAACAGCGCGGGCAGGTCAAACTCCAGGCACAGCGCGACATATCGGTCCACAAACTCTGGTGAAAAGACGCCCCCCATATGGCCATCGATATGCGAAGGAGTCAGGCCGGCCGCGAGAAACGTCTCGACTTGAGCGCGCATCTCCGCTTCGACCGCATCCGGATGAGCGTAGCGCCGCAACTCGGCAACACTCTGCCACATGAAGCCGTATCGATCCGTCAGACCCGATGCAGCCGTAGCCTTCGTTAGAGGCCGCCACCGGTAGTGGCGCTTTTCCGATGTGAGCGTGAGATGGATCCCAAGATTTAAACCTGGTTCGAGCACGCCAGCCTCGGCGATTTCCAGAAACCATGGACACGGCACCATGACGGAACCTGAGTCCACCGCTCCAAGCCGACGCAGTTCAAGATAGGCTTGATTGGCCCCGTGACACATGCCGACGTCGTCGATATTGACGACAACGGAGGGGGGTATGGTCTCTCGTTCGTCGCTTCTCCCGACACTGGTCATTCTTTTGGTCTCTCCCGTAGATAAGCCGGCTACAGCAGCCAGCGTTGCGAATTTTTCTCGCCCATGGCCGCATGAGATGCCAACTGCCTTTCGACAATCGCCTGTACTTTGCGGCTCCCTCGTGCAAACAGCATTGACCGATAGCTGATCGCCTATCTCTGCCTATAGCTGATTAGTTCACACCGAGAGTACTTCAGTGGCTGCTTCTGCGATGGCGAGCGCGGTGACGGCGTCTTGTGCGGTTGCACCTTGGGAGACTCCACCGCGTGCCGCTTGGACGAAATCTTCAAGCTGGCTCCGTAACGCATTTAAGAATACCGCCTCTCCATTTGGGGGCCAGAAAAAGCGAGCTTCTTCGAAGCCTGAGGTGCCGAAGACCTGAGCCCAGCACGCGTCCCCAGGTGGAAATCTCCGCCCCAGAGAAACCAGACCGACGCCACCGCCTGAAAGATCGCAAAGCAGCTGAACAGCATCCGGATCACCTTCCACCTTTCCTGCGAAAGTCGTTTTCGAGGCGGCAACCCGGAAATTGCTTGGTTCCTGACCCGTAAGCCAGCGCAACTGGTCAAATTCATGAACGCCCATATCGATAAGCGCCCCGCCTCCAGTGGCTCGAAATGAGGCCGCAGGGGGAGTTTCGTCCCATTGGAAGCAAGATATGAGGTAAGGCTCACCAAGCAGGCCGCTCCGAATATTCTGTCGCAGTTTCTCCAGTTCAGGAACGAACCGCCGCCAATATCCAATCTGCAAGTGCACTTTGAATTGTTCGGCCGCCTCGGCTGCCTTGCGAGCTTCTTCGGCAGTGACGCCGCAGGGCTTCTCGCAGAGGATTGGCAAGCCGCGTGCAGCTATGTACCTAATATTTTCCACATGCGTCTTGCTGGGAGTCGCGATGAGAACTCCCTCGATCTCGCCTGCGTCAATCATTTCATCCGCGGTTTCGTAAGTTTTGATACCACTGCGTTCCAACGCAAGCCTCGTAGCGGCTACCGGTTCGACCACAGCCGTGACTTCCACGAGCAAACTCTCAGAAGCCGCTCGCAAATGTACCTGACCCATGCGGCCAGCACCGATCAAACCAAGACGGAATTCCCTCATAACTTAATCCTGCGGTAAGAGTTTAAATATCGGTCCGTCGCGGCGGACCCGTCTTTGGCCCTGGCAGACGCAACATCGCGGGATTAGGGATCCAGAAAGTTGCGGGGGCTGGTTGTCGAATCACTGCAGTTCCGGGACCAAAATCACCAGGCGATGGTCGCCACTGTCGCCATGGCAAACCTCGAAATCCTGATCAGTGGCTCACGATCTGCCGCCGGCCAGGCGGCTAACGATGGTAGCATCTGAGCCATTGGGGCTCCGGCATTTCCGGTTAGGTCCACACGGATCAAGGTCAATTCTTTCCCTGAAACTTTGCTAGATTCTCCTTCGTGACCAGCTCGAAGGGGATGTAGATCTTCTTTTTGACGGGCTCCCCCTTGGCGAGCTTGAGCGCGGCGTCGATAGAACCCTTGCCCTGACCGATAGCGTCCTGGAACACGCTGACGTCCAGTTCTTCGGCCGCCATTGCGGCCAGCGCATCATCGGTGGCGTCGATGCCGCCAACCACGACTGAATCCATCGAACGGCCTGCGGCTTTCAAGGCTTGTATGGCGCCGATCGCCATCTCGTCGTTGTTCGCAATTACGGCATCGAATTCGAAGCCTGCAGACAGCCAGTTGGTCATAAGGTCGGCGCCCTGGGTCCGCTGCCAGTTTGCTGTCTGCTCTTCGACGATCTCGATGCCCTTGCACTTGTCGGTAGCGAGAACGTCATGAATATCTTTCGTGCGCATGCGAGCCGCCTGGTTCGACAACTCCCCGATTATCACGACGGCTTTTCCCTTTCCGTTGAGGAGCCTGCAAACTTCCTGGGTCTGTAAAGTGCCGGAATCCACCTCGTTCGAGGCCACAAAAGCTTGTGTTTGCGGAAGAGTGTCGACGTTCACCGGTTCGCGGTTGACGTAGACCAGGGGCACGCCCGCATCGGCCGCGATCTTCGATATCACGGTTGTCGCATCAGTATCGACCGGCTGCACGATGATCGCATCCACCCCAGCGGCGATAAAATTCTGGACCTGGCTCTGCTGCTTAGCCACGTCATTCTGCGCGTCTTCGATCTGCAGGTCCACGCTCTCAAGCGTATTGGCGTACTCCTCCATGCCGTTGCGCAGCAACGTCCCGAATTTGTCGTCGAATACCGCCATCGAGGCGCCGATGGTCCCCGCATGTGCAGAGGTCGACATGAGGACGGCCATCGCGCCGCCTATGATAATTTTTTTCACTTCTTTTCTCCCCGCTCTTGACGCTGGAAATCCAGCACTTGAACAGGCCGAAGATTGACGCGATACTGGCTCAACTGAAAGAGCAGCTTTAGACGATTTTGAGGGGACCAATTTGACTAAATGTCGCACCCGCTTTCCCTCCGATATGCTTGTTCTCGATAGAGAAGCCAGCGTTCCGATGCACCGGCAGCTTTACGAGAAGTTGCGCTCAGAAATACTGGCCGGTCGTTTGAAGGCCGACACACGCCTTCCCCCAACTCGTTTGATGGCTGAGGATCTCGGCGTCAGCCGCAACACTGTGATCAGTACCTACGATGCCCTACTCGCTGAGGGTTATCTTGAATCTCGCTCCGGATCGGGCACCTGGGTAGCGACGTTGCCTGCAGATGCTGTGACTGCGCGCAATGCTCTTGACAAGACCGGCGCGCCGTCTCTCTCGTCGCGAGGGTCGAGGATGGCGAAACAGCCTCGAGACCGAACGATCCCCGGTCACATCGCATTCCATCCCGGATATCCAGAAATCAAAAGCTTTCCCTTCTCGACGTGGGCGCGGCTGCTCAAACGGCACACCCGCTACTCCCAGGAGGACCTCTATGGCTATCACTGGGTCACGGGCCATCCTCGGCTGAAGACAGCGATTGCGGAGTACTTGCAGGCTTCGCGCGGCGTCGATTGCGGACCAGAACAGGTGATCGTTGTCAATGGCACCCAGGCTGCCCTGGACATTCTCGCGCGTGTGCTCGTCGATGAGGGAGACGTCTGCTGGATGGAAGAGCCCGGCTACATTGGCGCTCAGAATGCGCTATTGAGCGCCGGAGCAAGGCTCGTGCCCTTGCCGGTCGGACGGGATGGCTGGTCGCTCGACGATGAGGCTCGCCCAGCGCCGCGCCTGATCTTCGTCACGCCGTCTTGCCAGTGGCCGCTAGGTTGCGTGATGCGCATGGAAGATCGGCTTCGGCTTCTCCAGATCGCCGAAAGGCATGATGCCTGGATCGTTGAGGACGACTACGACAGCGAATATCGCTTTCGAGGGCGGCCGATACCGGCGATGCAAGGCTTAGACAAATCCGGCCGCGTGATCTACATGGGCACGTTTGCCAAGACGCTCTTTCCGTCTCTCAGGATTGGTTTCGTCGTTGTGCCCCCACATCTCGCCGACGGCTTTAAGCGGGTCGCCAGTAACACCGGACACTATCCATCTCTCCTGCTGCAGGCGGCGCTCGCCGACTTTATCAGCGAGGGCTACTTCGCCACGCATCTTCGCCGGATGCGGCGCCTCTATGCTGAGCGCCAGAAGGTGTTTGTATCAATGTGCCACCACAGTCTCAATCGCTGGCTTTCTATCGAGGAAAGTGACGCCGGTATGCAGCTTGTCGGTCGGTTCACGCAGGCAGTCGAAGATGAGACGCTTTGGGCCGCAGCACAAAAACAGGGCGTGAACTTCTCACCGCTTTCGCGGCAGTTTTTCAGCAGCCCACCTGAACAGGGCGCCATACTGGGTTACGCGGGCATCGACCTGAAGGCCATGCGGGAGGGAATTGCCTGCCTGCGAGCGGCATTCATTGATGCTGAAAATAGCGGCACTTTTGAAAAACAACCGACGTCTGGTTAACCATCTGAGACGTGCTGAGTTCCGGATATGCGTTGTTCAGGACGAATTGCTGCGTACTTTTTTGCGGAAGAAGTGGTTCTGGAGAAAAGGACGAAGGCGGCTCTAACGAAGGGTCCACTAAACCTCTAGGCTCGTGCCTCAGCATTGCGACGGAGGCAATCCATGGTTTTAGCGCAAAGAGATTACAGCCTGGTTGGTCGTGGATCGCGAGCTGCGGTTGCGAGTGGACTTGCGGCAGCGGAATGGTATCACACCGACATTCCGCGCAAGGAGATGAAGGCGCTGATGCAGCGCTCCGATGCGCCGGCGATCCGCGACACGGCCCTCTGGCTCGGTAGTATGGCAGTTTTTGCGGGGCTCGGCATCTACTTCTGGGGCTCGTGGATCGCGCTGCCTTTCTTCCTGGCCTACGGTGTGCTTTACGGCTCGGCCTCCGACAGCCGCTGGCACGAATGCGGCCACGGCACCGCCTTCAAGACGCGATGGATGAACGCTATTGTCTACCAGATCGCCTGCTTCATGATCATGCGCAATCCGGTAACCTGGCGTTGGAGCCATGCGCGCCATCACACCGATACGGTGATCGTCGGCCGCGATCCAGAGATCGCCGTCATGCGGCCGCCGGATCTGTTGCGGCTAATCCTCGACTTTTTCGGCATTCTCGATGTCTGGCACGCAGTTGTGGACATGCTGCGCAATTCCGCTGGCAATGTCTCGGAAGAGGAGAAGACGTTTATCCCGGAGACGGAACAGCGCAAGGTCGTCCGCGTGGCGCGGATCTGGCTCGCGAGCTATGCAGGGACGATCGCGTTGTCGATGTGGCTCGGCTCGGTCCTGCCACTCCTGTTGATCGGTCTACCTCGACTTTATGGTGCGTGGCATGCTGCAATGACGGGCCTGCTCCAGCACGGCGGCCTTGCAGACAACGTAACGGACCACCGCCTGAACAGCCGCACAGTCTACATGAATCCGATCAGCCGCTTCATCTATTGGAACATGAACTATCATGTTGAGCATCACATGTTCCCAATGGTGCCTTACCACGCACTACCGAAGCTGCACGCGCTCATCAAGCACGACCTGCCGGCACCCAATACCTCCATTATTGATGGCTACCGCGAGATGATCCCGGCCTTTATTCGACAGCTGCGCTACGAGGACTACTACGTCAAGCGCGAGTTGCCGCCGACGGCGAAACCTTATCATGTGGAACTTCACGGCGCTCAACGCGTGTCCGCCGTCGAGTGACAGAACACGATCAAGATCGAAGCGAGACATTCGGATGGAGCAAACATGAGCCAAGGTTGGGTTGAGGTGTGCGGGGTCGATGATATCGATGAGGAAGACCTCATCCGCTTCGATCATGACGGGCGCACGTTCGCGGTCTACCGCAGTTCCGATGGTGGTTATTATGCAACGGACGGCTTGTGCACGCATGAGCAAATACATCTGGCTGATGGGCTTGTCATGGATGAAATCATCGAATGTCCAAAGCACAATGGCCGCTTCAACTACAAGACTGGCGAGGCAATGGGAGCGCCGGTCTGCGTCAATCTGAAAACCTATCCGGCGAAGGTGGAGGCCGGGACCGTCTTCATCGCGATTTCGTAATTCGATGACGCGACGCTTCACGCGACGGGGAGGAAAGATGAGTAAGATCATTATAGTCGGTGGCGGAGAATGCGGAGCAAGGGCCGCGTTTGCTTTAAGGGAGCAAGGTTTTAACGGCGACATCACCCTGATCGGCGCCGAACCACATCTTCCCTATGAGCGGCCACCACTTTCAAAAACGGGTCTCGCCAGTGCCGCACCGCCTCAATATGTGGCCGGTCCGGCGCGTTACGAAGAGGCCAGGATCACCATTCTAACAGGCGTTCCTGTTGACACGGTCGATCGGCAAAGCAAACTGGTGAGGCTCTCCGACGGCCGAAAATTTCCTTATGATCAGCTTCTCCTTGCGACGGGTGCCCGGCCGCGCCCCTTTGCAGGAGTATCCGGTGATCCAGGTTTGGGGCGCATCTGCATGCTGCGGAACCATGGCGACGCAGTCGCGATCCACGAGGCATTAGCGCCAGGCAAGAGTCTTGCCGTTGTCGGCGGCGGCTTCATTGGCCTGGAAATTGCTGCGACCGCCCGGAAACTCGGTGCCGAGGTATTACTGATCGAGAGTTCACCCCGCGTCCTTTCGCGGGGGGTGCCGGCAGAAATCGCGAAGGTCGTCACCGAGCGACACCGGCAGGAGGGTGTGAACATTTTATGCGGTGAGCAAATCACATCCATCGCAACTGAAAATGATAAGGTGCAAATTCTCTTTGCGAACGGAACCACCAGACTGGCCGATATTGTTGTCGTCGGCATCGGAGTCATCCCCAATGTGGAACTTGCCGAGGCTGCTGGACTTTTGATTGACAACGGCATCGCCGTCGATGCCACGCTCAGGACATCAGACCCTGACATCTTTGCCGCTGGTGATTGTTGCTCGTTTCCACTTTCGCATTATCGCGAACGCCGGGTGCGGCTTGAAGCTTGGCGGAACGCGCAGGATCAGGGAATGCTCGTTGCGGCCAATCTGCTGGGCAGGGGCCTCGCAATCGCAAGCGTGCCCTGGTTTTGGTCGGATCAATATGAACTGACGCTTCAGATCGCCGGTCTTTCCGATGGTGCTGCGACAACCGTTCGACGCGACCTTGATCAGGGGGCGTTCATCCTCTTTCATCTTGATGGCGAAGATCGCTTGATTGCCGCTAGCGGCATTGGCCCGGGAAACGCCGTCGCGCGCGATATTCGACTTGCCGAGATGCTAATCGCTGCAAAACGGCGGCTGGACCGGGAAGCGCTTGCTTCCCCAAAAACCAACCTCAAAAAACTATTGGCCGCGTAAAGCTGCCACCATTCACTCTAAAACGTGCTGGAGATTTCCATGAATCATCGCCGCCCGACCGTCGCCGACCTGTTGTCAATCAGAGGTCACAGGCAGCTCAGCATGCTGCGGGTCGTCACGCTTGAGGAAGCCGAGGCGGCGGAGAAGGCGGGCATCGATCTCGTCTCGGTTCCTCCGGAACTGCTTGGCCCCGCCTTTCGCGAGGTGGCCCCAACCGTGTTCGCATTTCCCGGTTTGGATGATCTGATTACTGCTGAGGACTATCTTCGAGCCGCCTTCGAGGCAATTCGTGCCGGCGGCGACGCTGTCTACTGCGCCGCCGGAATGTCGACCGTGCGACGCCTACGGGAGGAAGGAATCCCGGTCTGTGGCCATGTCGGGCTTATTCCGTCTAAAGCGACATGGACGGGCGGCTTTCGCGCAGTCGGTAAAACGGCCGCCAGTGCATTTGAGGTCTGGCGTCAGGTGAAAGCTCTCGAGGAGGCCGGCGCCTTCGCAGCTGAAATCGAGGTAGTGCCTGGCGAGGTCGCTGCGGCGATTTCCAAACGCACATCACTCCTGATGCTTTCCATGGGTGCGGGCACAGGATGTGATGCCCAATACCTTTTTGCCGAGGATGTGCTTGGGCAGAACCGGGGTCATTATCCTCGCCATGCTAAAGTCTACCGCGATTTTGCTTCTGAATTCGATCGGCTGCATCGGGAGCGTGTGGAAGCGTTCCGCGAATATGCTGAAGACGTGCGATCTGGTGCATACCCAGAGAAGGGGCACTTGGTCAGCATAGCGCCAGAGGAGCTCGAAGGCTTTCTGAGAAAAGTCGAAAGTGAACAGCCGTTTTCCGCCAACGCAAGAGAATGTCGTGATGGCACCGCAGCGAATTAGGGATAAAGCATGACCAATTATGTTTTGACGGTGACGTGCAAGTCGACGCGCGGCATCGTCGCGGCGATTTCGAGCTATCTGGCCGACAGGGGCTGCAACATCATCGACAGCTCGCAGTTCGACGATCTCGATACCGGCAAGTTCTTCATGCGCGTCAGCTTCATTTCGGAAGAGGGGCTTTCGGGCGCCGATATCGACGCCGGTTTCGCGACCGTCGCCGCTCCTTTCGAAATGGATTATGATTTTCACGACAGCGAGAAGCGCATGAAGGTGCTGCTGATGGTGTCGCGTTTCGGCCATTGTCTGAACGACCTGCTTTACCGCTGGAAGATCGGCGCGCTGCCGATCGATATCGTCGGCGTCGTCTCCAACCATTTCGACTACCAGAAGGTCGTGGTCAACCACGACATTCCCTTTCACCATATTCCGGTCACCAAGGCCAACAAGGCGCAGGCCGAGGCCCATATCATGGACGTGGCCGAGCAGACCGGCACCGAGCTGATCGTGCTCGCCCGCTACATGCAGATCCTGTCGGACGAGATGTGCCAGAAAATGTCCGGGAAGATCATCAATATCCACCATTCCTTCCTGCCGAGCTTCAAGGGCGCCAATCCTTACAAACAAGCCTATCAACGCGGCGTGAAGCTGATCGGGGCCACGGCGCATTACGTCACCGCCGATCTCGACGAAGGCCCGATCATCGAACAGGACACGGCGCGCATCACCCATGCGCAGTCACCCGACGACTATGTCTCGATCGGCCGCGATGTCGAAAGCCAGGTGCTGGCGCGGGCCATCCACGCCCATATCCATCACCGCACCTTCATCAACGGCAATCGCACCGTGGTCTTCCCGGCAAGCCCCGGCAGCTTCGCTTCGGAAAGGATGGGGTGAGGCATGGCGTATGTTTTGCTGGGAAAACCAATCGCCGATCGGGTCCTCGATGCAGTGAAGGCAAGGGCAGCTGAGCTTCAGAACACCTCTGGGGTCGAAGCCGGTCGCAGTGGTCATTCTTGGGGACGATCCGGCTAGCCGTACCTATCTGAACGCCAAAAGCGAGCTGGCCAGCCGGTGTGGCTTCCGTTCGATGCAGTATAATCTTCCTGCAGAAACCTCACAGGAAGAGCTGCTAGATCGGATAGCGCTGCTGAATGCGGACAAAGTTATCCACGGAATCCTCGTTCAGTTGCCATTGCCGAAACACTTAGAGCAAGAAGAGATCATCCGGTCTATTCTGCCGGAGAAGGACGTCGATGGCCTGCACGTCGTAAACGCCGGGAAAGTGGCGAGTGGGAATCTCGTTACTGGACTGGTCTCCTGCACACCGGCCGGTGCTATGATGCTCATTCGGCACGCCGACGGAGACAACCTTTCCGGCTGAATGCTCTTGTCATCGGTCGGCCGTCCCGAATTGGTTCGCGGTGATTGGCTGAAGCCAGGCGCGACAATCATCGATGTCGGTATAAACCGCGTGCTGGCTCCAGAATAAGGCGAGGCAAGACACGGCTTGTCGGAGAGGTTGCTTTCAAGGAGGCTGAAAAAGTCGCGGCGGGGATCACGCCCGTTCCAAGAGGTGTCGGGCCTATGACGATCGCCATGCTGATGGCTAACACTCTAAAATGTGCCGAAGATTCACTTGCGCGTTTTAGCGAGGCATCGAACATGCCGCAGCTTTCGGAGCGCCTGCAGCACTCAGATAGCGATCGCTGAGACTCGGCGTCGCTGACCGAATCTTGTCGCCAATTGGGCGGAGAGACCATTCCCCAGTCGACACTCCTCTCCCCGCCGAGAAACTCACAATCAACTAACGCGACCTCATGCCTAAACAGGTTGACGGCGCACTTTTTCTAAAACGTAGCACTTAGCCCACATGGGCAACAAGGTCAGTGAGGTCATCGAGATTGACTTCGTCGCGCCTGAAGGTGCCAACAACCTTTCCCTGCGAGAGGACAACAAGATCGTCAGCGACCGCTAGGGCGTGCCGGAAGTTATGGGTGATGAAAATGACGGCCTGACCTTGGTCGCGGGCAGTGACGATATGATCGAGAACCTTGCCCGCCTGCCGCACCGCTAAGGCCGATGTCGGCTCGTCGAGAATGAGGAGAGAGGATCCAAAATACATGGCCCTGGCGATAGCGAGCGACTGGCGCTCGCCACCGGATATGTTTGCTCCTCTTTCGTCCAAACCGCGCTCCCAGCGCACGCCTAACCGATGAAGAGCCGACTGCGCCATTTCATTTGCGCGTTTTAGATCGAGCCATTTGAACGGGCCTAAACCTCGTTGCGGTTCTCGTCCGAGAACGATGTTACGGGTGACGGAGAGAAGTTCGCAAACCGCCAAATCCTGAAACACCGTGGCGACGCCACGTTCACGCGCGTCCTTCGGATTGCGGAAAACAATGGCTTCCCCATTGAAGCGCAGCTCGCCGCGATCCGCTGGAAATACTCCGGAAAGGATTTTGATCAACGTGGACTTGCCCGCTCCATTGTCGCCTAAAAGGGCAAGAATACGACCCGAGTAGGCTTTGAGAGACACATCCACCAACGCCGTGGTCGCGCCAAAGCCCTTCGATAGTCCGATGGCTTCAATGACCGGCACGTCTGCCGGTTTAATTGGCTCAATCTGGCGCGTGAGCCCCCTCATATCATCGCTGCCGCTGCCTGCGGGTAAGGCACGAGTAGCGACCGCTGCCTGGCTGTCATTAGAGATCACGTCCTTGCTCATTTCAATTCATCCGTTCGTGTTCTTGCTGATCGCGGTCTGGGCGTTGATTGCTGCGTCTGCTGTCGAACTGTCCCGACGATAGCCCGACAAAGGTCGCGACTTTGACATCCGCTTGCTGATCGATGTATTGAGGATGACGGCACCAACCACGATCATTCCGGTGAGGGTCTTGAAGAGATGGCCCGGGGCTCCCGCGAGAACCAGCCCGACCTGGATCATTCCGAAGGTAACGGCGCCCAGGATCGTTCCAATAACGCTACCATAGCCACCGGAGAGGAGTGTCCCCCCGATCACTGTCACTGCGACCGCTTGAAGTTCGAAACCTTCGCCCCGCAGCGCATCTACGGATCCAAAGCGTGCAACCTGAATTATTCCTGCGATGGCAGCCAGCGCGGAGCAGATCATGAAGACGATGATGGTGACCCTATCGACCGGTACGCCGAGATTCCTGGCCGCGTTCTCGTTCTGGCCCCGTGCTTGGATCCAGTTACCGAGTTTCGTACGGGAGAGCAGAAGCGTCCCTGAAAACCCTATCAAGAGAAACCATAACATCGACATACGAAAATCGCTGATCAACGGTCCGGCCATCGTCGCCCGGAAGCTTGCAGGGATCTCCACCGTCATCGGAAATCCGCCGGTAAGCGCAATCAAAACACCGCGCCAAATGAGCATTGTGCCAAGCGTCACCACGAAAGAGTGGATGCGGAAACGCACAACCATGTATCCGTTGACCGCCCCCAGCGCTGCGCCGGCGGCGATCGCGACGGCCGATGCCGAAACTGGATCAAATCCATAATCGCGCATCAATACAACACAAACGTAAGATGTGAGGCCGAGTACAGCGCCGACCGAAAGATCGAAATGACCGCAGATCATCAACAGCGTCGCGCCGATAGAAACGATCCCGAGTTCAGCAGCGATCGCCATGATGCTGATATAAGTAATCTTGGTCGGAAACAGCTGCGGCGCGAGTAGGGAAAACAGGATGAAAAGGATGACAACGGCAGCGACCGATGTTGCTTCAGGCCGAAGCATGAAGCGGCGGAACGCTTCAGCGCAAGCGATGCTGCGTGTAGGGGCGTGGGCGAGGTGGACTTCGTCGGACATTTTGGCCTCCCGCCAAATTGATTAGAAGATTGCGACCCGGCGAAATGACCGGGTCGCTCCCAGACTATCGCTCAACGATAACCCTTGCCCACCAGCGCCTGAACCTTCTCAACGTTGGTCTTGTCCACGATCGTCGGGCCGGTCAGGAAGTAGTTTCCTTCGAGCAAGCCATATTTCAGGTAGTGAGTGAGCAGCAGAACAGGCATGTAGCCGCGCCAGAACTGCTGCTGGTCGATCGTGAAAGCCTGCCGCCCATCACTGATCGCCGTGAGCGATTGTGCATTGATGTCGTAGCCGGTCAGGATCAGGTCGTTCCGTCCGCTGTCCGCTTTCGCCGTCAGGAAGCCGTCCACCACGTCACATGTGCTCGTCGCGGCGACTGTGTCAGGGTTGCGACGCAGATAGTTGGATAGGGTTTCGGCCTGCTGGCCCGGATCCATTGACATTTCCAGGAAGTCCGCCGTGATCCCACCGGCTTTGAGGGCATCTATTTCGGAGGTTGCACGCAGCTGGCAAGTTGCGTCACCGGGTTGCTGATTGGCAACAACCACGCGTCCTTTTACGCCCATGTCGCGCAGACGTCGGGCCGACAGCTGTCCGGCGGCGCCTTCGTCAGAACCGGCGCGGAAGAGAAAAATATCGTCCGGCTTTCGAATGTGCGACCCCGGCGGAGGCGCCGCGGCGCTGCCGAACGCGATCCCGGCTTCTTTGGCTCGTGCAGCCACATCGGCATAGGCGGCGTCGTCGGCGAAAGCGCAAACCGCGATACCGTCCGCCTGAGCTGCCATGGCTTCCTCGATCTTTTGGATCTGGTTGGGAATTGTCAGCTGGTCGGGATAGATATAGTTGACCTTGACTCCAAGGTTTTTTCCGGCCTCTTCAGCGCCGCGCGCAAGATAGCCGTGGAAGCCGGTTGGCGCCGCACACCCGACGAAGTAGATGGAAATATTTTCTTCGGCAGATGCAGGTGCTGCATTTGAAATGCAGATGAGCATAAGCGCCCATGCCAATGTGCTGGTGGCCGTAAGGGCTTTACTAGCCGACATCATTGCGCAGTTGTTTAGTAGCGGTTTTAACGCTTGCATTGTTGTTCCCTTTGTTCTTCCGCGCAAGTGTAATTCAGTCGCGGGTTTGGGAACATTAGACAGTATTGGGTCGATAAGTAGAACCGTTTCTGAACGATTTCTTAGGTCCACCTCCGGCCCGTGGCGGCGAGCGTTATCGGAGCTAACGAAAGCCTTTGACGATGAGTGGAGCATGCTGGCAGCACGCAGGTTTGCGAGGGAGATCGAGCTGGGCATGAGCCGGCAGCCCGTAATTCGTACATTATTGGCGGCGGATCGGTGCGGAAACGCCACATCAGGCAGAGCAAAAAACGTACGGAGATAGCATTTCGCGAGCACGGTGAACGCGTGCGGCAGAGTAATAAACAGCTCGCGCGAAGACCGCCGTCATACAAATGAGGCCGAACGGGGCGCGAAAGCCCTCTCCCAGAGATGGAAACCGCAGAACTCAAGATGGGTTTCGACTCACCTGTGTCGGGGCAACTGAAGACAACAATCTGGACATGAGCACGTCCAATGTCGGACATCCGACACCGCCAAGCGCGAAACTCCCCTTCATTTCCGATGCGGGTCTGGTTGGCACGAGCAGTGCTAAGAGTAGGCCGAGGATGCACCAACCAGACAGAGGATAGATAGAGATGCCCTCAAGCCCGAACTTTCGGATTCTCTCTGCAGAGCCCGGCGAAACCCGGACGCTGCATCCGTGGCCGATTCTGACGGGAGCGATCTACCGGAAAGTCATCGTGTGTATTTCGCCTGGTGAACTATCCGGCTCGGGTCGGGAAGTCATTACTGAGTTTGAAAAGAAGTGGAGAATTGGATCGGCAGTGGGCATGTCGTCTCGACAAATAGCGGTACTGCCGCGCCGATGATAGCACTACACGATCATTGTCCAATGTCGGACATACGACGCAGCTCAGTTCGAATTTCCTTTTTATTTTCAATGGAAATCTGGTTGGCACGAGATGTGCTCAGTATGGAAGCGGGCAACTTTGACGCCCTGGATGCACCAACCCACGGGGATGAATTAAATGCCATCAAAGCCAAACTTTCAGGTTCCCTCTGCGGAGCCAAGCGGAACCCGGACGCTGCATCGGTGGCCGATTTTAACGGGAGCGAACTACCGGAAAGTCATCGCGTGTATTTCGTCTGGTGAACTTTCCGGCTCGGGTCTGGAAGTCATTAATGAGTTTGAAAAGAAGGTAGAGAATTGGATCGGCGGCGGTCATGTCGTCTCGACAAATAGCGGCACTACCGCGCTGATTGTGGCCCTCCTGACACTCGGCGTTGGGCCGGAAGACGTTGTTCTTGTGCCTTCCTACACCTGGAGCGCCACTGCATTTGCAGCGACTCTTATCGGCGCCATTCCCCGCTTCGTCGACATTGATAGCGACACCTACAATCTCTCTACCGAGGCAGTGGCTAAAGCGATTACGCCGGACGTCAAGGCAATCATCGTCGTTCATATGCATGGCCTGAGCTGCGAAATGGACGAGATTACCGCCATTGCGCGGGAGAAAGGGGTTCCCATCATTGAGGACTGCGCCCAGGCCCACGGCGCACTCTATAAGAAACAGTATGTTGGGACTCTTTCTGACATCGGCTGCTTCAGCATGCAGAAAAGCAAGCATTTCTCCGCCGGCGACGGTGGCTTCCTTGTGACGAGAAATGCCGCCCTTGCCCAAAAGGCACGCGATATCTGCAACTTCGGCCTTCCTACGCCAAAGCATAATTATCACTTTGAGGAGGGGCTGCGCGAAGGATATGCCGTATTTCGTGAGTGCGAGCAGATCGGCGGCATGTTTAGGTTAAACCCGCTTTCGGCGGCTCTGGTGATCGATCAGCTAGAGCATCTCGATCAACGGATAGAATGGCTCCAGGAGGCTATGAAGCCACTCGTTGCGGAGGCGGCACAAGTTCCCTTTCTCAAAATCACCCAGCCCGGCTCCCACCAAACGCATGTTTGGCACAAGATCCGCGTCGGTATCGACTATGGGGCAGTCGATCACTACGGGAGATCAATGGCGGACATCAGACAAGGGCTGCGCAACACTCTTGCTAGGAGCGGCATTCCGAGCACGCTGTGGACAGCACCTATACTCCCGCTTCAGAAGGTGTTCAGGCCGTATGCGGGCACGATCGACTGGACCAAAACTGCGGGGCACCTTGCAATCGAAAACTCGTTCATCGTTTTCGACGAGAAGTACCCATTGATTGCCCAGGACCCCTCAACCATGACGGCTCTCGTCTCGAAGCTCAGGCAAGTCTGGAGCGATTACTTTGCTTCATTAGAATAGACCAGCAACCCACGGGCCTGATGGTTCTGGCAGCTCTACGCAGGTCCTGATCCATCTCGACAACGGAAGCGGAGCCTCCAATGAGTAACGCTCGCATATTTGTTCCCCAAACGCGGGTCATGGCGGTGGCTTTCCAGTTCTTTATAAACGGAGTGGTATATGGCACCTGGGCGACAAACATACTTCATATCCGACGGTCGTTTGGTCTGAGCGAGTTCGGGCTCAGCATCGTGTTCCTAACAATGGGAGCCGCAGCGGTGTTGATCATGTCGCTCACGGGCTATCTCGTGCAGATTTTCGGGAGCCGGCGGATATCGATCCTGTCCTGCCTATTCTTTCCAGCTGCGCTATGTTTTGTGTTTGTAGCTCCAAACCACATCGCCCTCCTGGTCGGCGTCGGCCTGTTCGGCGCCGCGAACGGCTCAATGGACGTTTCGATGAACGACCAGGGCACCAATCTTGGTAAGAGAGGAAGCGATCCCGTCATATCGCTACTGCATGGTTTCTCCAGCATTGGAGCGCTTGCGGGTTCACTTCTGTCCTACTGGTGGATTGGTAGAGGCTATCATCCGCTGGTCCAGGCCATTGCCTTGCTGGTTGGCACTCTAATGCTTTCTTGGCGACTCTTCCCACACCTTGATCTGGACGCTGATCGGAGCAGGATCAGTCTGCAGTTAGGGGCATTGGGCAACGGCAGGCTCATTTTGCTCGGATTCCTGTCATTCCTCACCATGATGAGCGATGGAGCAATCGCCGATTGGAGCACGATCTATCTAGAGGACTACTGGCCGACGTCGCCTCAGACTGCCGTCCTGGGTTACCTGGCCTTTGCGGTCTTTATGATCGTCGGCCGGATCTCAGGAGACCGCATCGGAAGCGTTATCGGTGATCGCGCCATGATTGCGATTAGCGGCGGCCTCATGTCGGCGGGCATGACAATAGCATTGTCAATCCCGTTTTTCGCAGCTGCGCTCGCCGGCTTTTCCTTACTGGGCATAGGCATGGCTAACCTGGTGCCTATCATCTTCAGAAATGCAAGTGAGATGGTGCCAGACGGTCTCGGGATCGCATTTGTGTCGGTCTGCGGCTATTCCGGATTTCTCGTCGGTCCACCCATTATTGGTGGCGCGGCCGGCGCAGTGGGGCTCAACAAAGCCTTGCTGATCGTCAGTGCGGTCGGAGCGACGCTGGCGTTTGCATCGGTCCTTTTTCAAGGACGCAAACGCCCACCCGCTTCAGGCTGATGGCCTTGGGATGAGCGGCAATAAGCTTTGTTGCAAAAGGGAAGCTCCAATATGAAAAGGAGAGACGTACTAACTCTCATCGGGGCGCTCGTTGCCGCCGGTCCGATCGGATGCAAGCCCGCCTGTGGCGAGGAAATGAGTGGATCCCCCACCGGGACTGACTCAAATAAAAGATCCCCCCTGAAGTCGATCGAGCACGGGGGTTTTCGCAAGGCTCTCATGGATGATGAGGACGTGAGGACCCTAAAGGCGGTATTCGATCGTCTGATTCCCGAAGATCAGTTTGGACCATCAGCATCGAAAGTTGGATGCCTTGATTTCCTCGACGCACAACTTACCGGCGGGTACGGGGAAGCCTCGACGCTCTATCGAGAAGGACCTGAGCAACCGCACGAAGAGCAAATGCTTCAGAAGGCCCAATTTATCGCCATACCGCGCGAGCGATACCGTGCCGGCCTCCAAGCGCTGCGAGCTTATATCTTAGAAACGGACGGCGCGTCCTTCGCCGACCTGCCGCCGAGCCGCCAGGATGAAATTCTAGCAGGTATGGAGCAGGGCACGATCAAATTGGGAATGGCCCTCAATACTGGGGCTTTTTTCGAACTTATGTTGACCAATGTCCGCGAGGGTTATTTCGCCGATCCGTACTATGGCGGGAACAAAGATATGGCGGGCTGGAAGATGATCGGCTTCCCCGGTGCTCGCTACGATTACAGAGCTTACACCGACCGGACAGGACAGAAGCTCAATCTGGTCCCCGTCAGTCTCGTTCCGAAGAACTGAGGAAGCGTTTCTCTGCTTCCTGCAATTATCGAGGTTCAACAAGTATGACCACCAGACGCACCAATCCCAAGGTTGACGCTGTCATCGTCGGGTTCGGCTGGGCAGGTTCGCTCATGGCCGCGGAACTTTCCCGCGCAAATATGAACGTCGTTGCGATTGACCGCGGTCCTTGGCGAGATACCTTTCCAGATACGCCGCTTACGGCTGATCCCGACGAGTTGCGCTGGAAAACGCGCAGGGAGCTGCTCGCACCGCCGCACGACACCACTCTCACCATGCGCAACACGTTGGACCAGACGGCCGTGCCACAGCGTGACTTCGGTATTTCGGAGCTCGGCGGAGGCGTCGGGGGCCAGGGGTTCCAATGGGCAGGAATGGCCTGGCGCTTCAATCCCTGGGACTTTCGGGTTCGTAGCGAAACGATCGAACGCTATGGCATGGCCCGCGCTGAAGACGGGGAATTGCAGTTGCAGGACTGGGGCATCACCTACGCTGAGCTGGAACCCGACTATGATCGTTGGGAGCAAATTGCAGGCGTAGCCGGTCAGGCAGGCAACCTCAGGGGCAAGCTCACAAGCAGGGGCAATCCCTTCGAAGGGCCGCGGTCGCGGGAATACCCGACACCGAAGCTGAAAACGCTCCGCATGATGGAGATTTTCAACAAGGCGACATCGGAGATGGGTCTTCACCCTTTTACTATTCCCTGTGCGAATGTCTCGCAGGCTTATGTCAATCCGCTCGGTGTTACGATGGCGCCATGTACCTATTGCGGCTTTTGTTCGTCCTACGGGTGCGGCAACTATTCGAAGGCAAGTCCGCAGACGTGCGTCTTTCCAGCTCTGTTGAATAATAACCCCAACTTCAGGCTCATCACCAACGCATGTGTCACGCGCGTCAACAAAGCTGCTGACGGAAAATCTGTGACCGGCGTGACCTATATCGACCAGAACGGTAGCGAGGTTCTGCAGCCGGCCGATATCATTTGTCTAACGGCTTTCCAAATGGAAAACGTTCGACTAATGCTTCTGTCGGGCATAGGCAAGCCGTATGACCCGCTCACAAGCGAAGGCGTCGTCGGCCGCAATTTCAGCTTCCAGACCGTGTCTGGGGCAGATCTCTGGTTCGAGGAAGACCACATCAATCCGTTCATCGGGGCCGGTGGCCTAGGCTCTCAAATCGACGACTACAACAGCGACAATTTCGACCACTCGTCACTCGATTTCATCGGTGGGGCGGGCATCTTGACTCTTTCGCGCGACGGCACACCGATTGCCAACGCCAACAAGCTACCACCGGGCACGCCACGCTGGGGCTCGGGCTTCAAGAGAGCTTATTCGAACTACTACCAGAACTATGGAGTCCTGTTCAATCAAGGGACATCGATGCCGATCAAGCGTGGGTACCTTGATCTCGATCCCACCTACAAGGATCCCTTCGGCCTTCCGCTGTTACGTCTGACATACGACTATGCCCGAAATGACCGCGCCATGGCGACGTTCACCATGAATCGCGCGATACAAATCGGCAAGCGAATGGGCGCATCGCAGTTCAGCGCCTTCAACTTCGCCGAGAAACCATTCACCACGGCGATCGGCGCGTCAAACCATACGATAGGTGGCGCCGTCATGGGGGCCGACCCGACCAGTTCGGCGGTAAATTCGTACCTTCAAAGCTGGGACTGCCACAACGTCTTCGTCGTCGGTGCATCGGCCTTTCCCAACAACGGTGGGTACAATCCGACGGGAACCGTGGGCGCGCTGGCGTTACGCGCGGCGCGCGCGATCTGCGGAAATTACGCTCGCAAACCCGGCGCATTGCAGAAGGGCTGACCAATGGCCGAGTGGAAAAACATTATTGGTGCGCTCGTCGTTGCGGCCTTCGGTGGCTCAGTCCACCAGGCGGGCAATCTCTTCGTTTTAAGTCGATCGCTCGTCGTTGATTCCACCCGCGCCCCGATGCCCATTCCTTCCTGCGCAATGACACAGGCAGCACTTAGCTACGAGGTGAATTGTTCGACTTGCCACGGCGCTCGGGGCGAAGGCATCGAGTCAATGATCCCATCGCTTGCCGGGAATGGTGTCCCTAAGGCTAAGCATCTGATTGAAATGATCATTGCCGGCACAACCGGCGGGCAGGGGGGAGTTCACATGCCGCCGTTTGGGTGGAAAATGAGCAATGAAGAAATCGCGCGACTGGCAAATTACGTTCTCAGCAACTGGGGCGGTGCCGCCATTTGCGTCACAGCTGAAGATGTCGCCAACGTGCGAGAGGCACTCCCGGGGTGATAACGGTGGATTAGCAGGCCGTTGGGACGAAAAGACTGACGATCCGCTACGAAATCCGCAGGTCGCCGTAGAAGCCACTCGTTAGGACGACAGCTAGGACCGATCGACATTCAGGATTGAACAAAGCCGCTATCGCGGCATTTGGCCGGACCGCTCGCCTCGGCGGGCATGTCCAGCGGTGTCAGGACTGCGCGGCGTTCCGCAATCGTCTTCCAGAACAAAAATGCCGTTCACACGATCTCTTTCGCGTCGTCGCCGAAACGCTGCGCAGGCTTGCTGCCGAACGCAGTCACCAGCCATAGATGTGTCGAGAACCTGACGGAGATGATTAATGTGTCGACTTCTACCACCATTGGCCAACCACCGCTGGACTGCTCCCATTTCGGCCAGACACCCAACCTAAGCAGGAAGGGAAAGGCGTTGTCGCTCACGCGTAGTCCGTTGGCCAACGTTTTGCAGTGACTCCATAGCCAATCGGAAAGCTCCGAAGCTCTCTCTTCAGTATTCCATATGTTAAATGGATTGCCCCTGTCGTTGGGTGTTCAGCCATAAACCTGGCCCATAGCTCGTTCCTTCAATTGCAAGGAAATGATGAACCGTCAAAACCCGGGATTGAACGCTCAAACGCAAATGAGCCTCCGAGTGGGCTTGCCCAAGGGCAACAATGAATGACGCAACGTGAACTTGACGGTGGAGTAGTCAGCATGTGTCAACGGATCAAGAGCCTTTGCATTTATAGCCGCAGCGTCGTCCCGTCTTTCTGTCCTCTCGTTGATGTGGATCAAGGAGCATTTTGCGGCTTCGTGACAGTGGTGGCGAGAAAGACGGCCGCGACGCGGTCGTCGGCGTACTGGGGACGACATCATGAATTACACAACGGAAACGATGGTGATCGCGGTCGCGGCGTTTCTAGCGCTGCTAGTAGCCGCATTCGCGCGTGATCATCTCTTTGCGGTCCATATGGGCATAGTTTGCCTCTGCCTCGTTATGGGGGCTGTGCTGATGGTCAGGAAGGTCGACTTTTCGCCGGCAGGCCAACAGCGCAAAGTCGATAAGTCCGGCTATTTCGACGAGGTGATACGGTATGGCTTGATCGCCACGGTGTTTTGGGGCGTGGTTGGTTTTCTGGTTGGCGTGATCATCGCGCTGCAACTGGCCTTTCCTGACCTCAACATCGCCCCTTATCTCAATTTCGGGAGGCTGCGGCCCGTTCACACGTCGGCGGTCATCTTCGCCTTCGGCGGCAACGCGCTAATCATGACGTCGTTCTACGTGGTGCAACGCACCTGTCGCGCGCGTCTTTTCGGCGGCAACCTGGCCTGGTTCGTATTCTGGGGCTACCAGCTTTTTATCGTGCTGGCTGCGACCGGATACGTTCTTGGAATCACCCAGGCCCGTGAATATGCCGAACCTGAGTGGTACGTCGACCTCTGGCTGACGATCGTTTGGGTCGCCTATCTCGCAGTGTATCTTGGGACGATCCTGAAGCGCAAAGAGCCGCACATCTACGTGGCAAACTGGTTCTATCTTGCCTTCATCGTCACCATCGCCATGCTGCACGTAGTTAACAACCTGGCGGTTCCCGCGTCGTTCCTGGGCTCCAAAAGCTATTCTGTCTTCTCGGGCGTTCAGGACGCGCTGACCCAATGGTGGTACGGCCACAACGCCGTCGGCTTCTTCCTCACCGCCGGCTTCCTGGGCATGATGTACTATTTCGTGCCGAAGCAGGCCAACCGACCCGTCTATTCATACCGCCTTTCGATCATCCACTTCTGGGCGCTGATCTTCATGTACATCTGGGCCGGTCCGCATCATCTGCATTACACGGCACTGCCCGACTGGGCCCAGACGCTCGGCATGGTTTTCTCGATCATGCTCTGGATGCCCTCCTGGGGCGGCATGATCAACGGTCTCATGACCCTTTCGGGCGCCTGGGACAAAATTCGCACCGATCCAATCATCCGTATGATGATCGTCGCCATCGCCTTTTACGGGATGTCGACCTTCGAAGGCCCGATGATGTCGGTGAAAACCGTCAATTCGCTCAGCCACTATACCGAATGGACGATCGGTCACGTGCATTCCGGCGCTCTCGGCTGGGTGGGAATGATCACCTTCGGGGCGATCTACTACCTGACGCCGAAACTATGGGGACGCGAGCGTCTCTACAGCCTGCGGATGGTCAACTGGCACTTCTGGCTCGCAACCCTCGGGATCGTCGTCTACGCCGCCGTGCTTTGGGTTGCCGGCATCCAGCAGGGGCTCATGTGGCGCGAGTACAATTCCCAGGGCTTCCTCGTCTACTCCTTCGCGGAGACGGTCGCGGCGATGTTCCCCTACTACGTGCTGCGCGCCGTCGGCGGAACGCTTTACCTGGCGGGCGGTCTCGTCATGGCCTGGAACGTGTTCATGACGATCCGCGGCCATCTGCGCGACGAAGCTGCGATCCCAACCACTTTCGTGCCCCAAGCACAGCCTGCCGAATGAGGTGAGACATGGCATCGATACTCGATAAACATCAGATCCTCGAGAAGAACGCGACGCTTCTTCTCGTCGGCTCGCTGCTCGTCGTGAGCATCGGCGGCATCGTCGAAATCGCACCGCTTTTCTACCTGCAGAACACGATCGAAAAGGTGGAAGGCATACGGCCGTATACGCCGCTCGAGCTGGCCGGACGAAACATCTACATCCGCGAGGGCTGCTACCTCTGCCATAGCCAGATGATCAGGCCGTTCCGCGACGAGGTCGAACGTTACGGCCATTACTCGCTCGCGGCCGAGTCGATGTACGACCATCCTTTCCAATGGGGATCCAAGCGAACCGGGCCGGATCTGGCCCGTGTCGGCGCGCGCTACTCCAACGAATGGCATGCCCAGCATCTCGCCGATCCTCGGGCAGTCGTGCCGGAGTCGATCATGCCGAGTTACGCCTTTCTCAAAGAACAGAGGGTGACGGTCAAGGACGTGGGAATGGACCTGAAGGCCAACGAGGACGTGGGCGTGCCTTATGACGACGACATGCTTGCGAACGCGGAGGCCGACATGAAGGCCCAAGCCGATCCGAACGCAGATACGACGGCCCTGCTTGCCCGCTATCCGAAGGCGAAGACCGGCGATTTCGACGGCGATCCTGCTGCGCTGACCGAAATGGATGCCTTGGTGTCCTACCTGCAGATGCTCGGAACGTTGGTCGATTTCTCGACCTACGACGATGCGACCGGCTACCGATGAGGTGATCCATGGAAACCTACACTGCAATGAGACACTTCGCCGACAGCTGGGGCCTCCTGGCAATGACGGCATTCTTCGTCGGCGCGGTTGTGTTCACCCTTCGCCCAGGCAGCAAGCAGACGGCGAAAGAGGCCGCCGATATTCCCTTGAAGGATGATTGAGATGTCGGAAAAACACATCGATGAATTTAGCGGCGTCAAAACGACCGGACATGAATGGGACGGCATCCGCGAACTCAACAATCCGATGCCCCGCTGGTGGGTGTGGACCTTCTACGCCACCATTGTCTGGGCGTTGGGCTATGCGATCGCATATCCCGCGATCCCGATGACTACCGACGCCACGAAGGGTATGCTGGGCTTTTCCAGCCGCGCCGAGCTGCGGCAGAACCTGGATCAGGCCAAAGCATCGCAGACGGCGCTTCATGATCTGATCGCCGCCAAGACGGTGGACGAGATCGATTCCGATTCTGCTCTTCGCGAATTCGCGATCGCCGGCGGCGCATCTGCATTCAAGGTGAACTGCGCGCCATGCCATGGCTCGGGAGCAAGCGGCGGCCCGGGATTTCCGAACCTCAACGACGACGATTGGCTGTGGGGCGGAGACCTGCATGCCATCCAGGCGACGATCGCGCATGGGATTCGCTTCGACGGGGATACGGACACTCATGCTTCCGAGATGCCGCCCTTTACCGATGTTCTGGATCCCCTCCAGACAAGACAGGTCGCGGCTTACGTCTGGGGACTGACCAATACACCGTCGGACCCCGGTCTCGCAGAGGCCGGAAAACAGGTCTTCCTCGATAACTGTGCCGCATGTCACGGCGACGACGCCAAAGGAAAGGCCGACATGGGCGCGCCGGATCTCGCCGATGCGATCTGGCTGAAGGCACGCGGCGAGGATGCGATCATGCGCCAGGTAGCCGCTCCCAAACACGGCGTCATGCCTGCTTGGGCAGGGCTTCTCGGCGACACGACGGTCAAGGAATTGACGATCTTCGTCCATTCGCTCGGCGGCGGAACCTAAGGAGGATGCCATGTCAGATCATGACCACAATCCAATCCTCGGCCTCTACGGCACGCCGCGCGCCGACATCCGATCACGTATATCGGAGCGCGCTGGGACGATGCCCCCATTATACGATCACGACGATCCGGCAAAGATCGGCAGTTCGATCGTCAGTTTGACCCGCCTCAAAAACCACCAGCAGACAAGCCGTTAACCGCAATTTTGTCGAGGACGTCCCAGCTGTGGTTGTTCCCCGCAGCTCAGGGCCACGCCTCTCCAGAGGCGTGGCGTTTCGCTTCGCGGGAAAGCCCTCGCTCTTGATCTGCATCAAGGACGGATGCGCGGCAGATGGGACAACGGCAGGTGAAATCGGATAGGTCCTATGAACCTCTACACTGCATCAGATCCCGAAAACATCAAAAGGCTCAGTGTCAAGCCGGTCAATGCCCGTCGCAATCGACAGCCTCTCTACGCACCTCGAAAGAAGGTTTTTCCCAGGCGTACAGAGGGACGTTTCCGTCGGTTCAAGTGGATCGTGATGCTGATCACCCTCGGCATCTACTATCTCGCGCCATGGATTCGCTGGGATCGCGGTCCTTACGCGCCTGACCAGGCAATCCTCATCGACCTGTCTTCACGGCGCTTTTTCTTTTTCTTCATCGAAATCTGGCCCCAGGAATTTTATTATGTGGCGGGTCTCCTCGTCATGGCGGGGTTCGGCCTGTTTCTCGTCACTTCCGCGGTTGGCCGCGCATGGTGCGGTTACGTTTGTCCGCAGACCGTCTGGGTTGATCTCTTTCTCGTCGTCGAACGTGCGATCGAAGGCGATCGAAACGCGCGAATGAAGCTTGACGCTGGTCCCATGAGCGTTGCCAAGCTCAGGAAGCGTGTGGTCAAACATTCGACCTGGCTGTTGATCGGCGTCGTCACGGGTGGAGCGTGGATCTTTTATTTTGCCGACGCGCCGAGCCTGCTTGTTTCCCTGTTCACCGGCCGCGCGCCTGCAGCCGCCTACACCACGGTCGCCATCCTTACTGCAACGACCTATGTGCTCGGCGGTCTGATGCGAGAGCAGGTGTGCACCTACATGTGCCCGTGGCCACGTATCCAGGGTGCGATGCTCGACGAAAATTCTCTCGTCGTCACCTACAATGACTGGCGGGGCGAGCAGCGGTCGCGTTACCCGAAGAAAGCTCGAGCCAAGGGCCTGCTGGTCGGGGATTGCGTCGATTGCAATGCCTGCGTGGCGGTGTGTCCGATGGGGATCGATATTCGCGACGGGCAGCGGATGGAGTGCATCACATGCGCGCTCTGCATCGACGCCTGCGACGGCGTCATGGACAAGCGCGGGAAGCCTCGCGGCCTGATCGCCTACGCCACGCTGAGCGAATATTCGAGCAACATGTCGCTTGCCACGGACGAAGGACGAACGGCCGTCCAGCCGTCCAGGGTTCGAAACGATAATGGAACTTTCGTTCCGGCGATCCGGTACTTCAACTGGCGTATCATCTTTCGTCCGAGAACCGTCCTTTACACAGTCGCCTGGGCGTCGGTCGGCATGGCCATGCTCGTCCATCTCGCCTTTCGGGAGCGCCTTGAACTCAACGTCGTTCACGACCGAAACCCCCAATATGTTCTGGAAAGCGACGGCTCTCTGCGGAATGGCTACACGCTTCGTGTCCTGAACATGGTGCCGACGCCGAGGGATGTGAACATAAGCCTGGTCGGGCTGGAGGGGGCGACGATGCGCATTCCTGAGTTCGGCAAGGAAGACGCTCGCAGCTTTACAGTCCATGCCGAACCCGACGCGGCCACGACGCTCAAGGTCTTCGTTACGCGCAAGCCTACCGGAGCCGCGACCAATGAATTTCTGTTCGTTATCGAAGATACCGATCATGCCGATCGGGCAACCTACCGCGCGGCGTTCAATGCACCGGGAGACATCAAATGAAGACCTCCGCTCAAGGTTTTACAGGCCTGCACATGCTGCTTTCGACCTCGGCATTCTTTTGCGTGGTGATCGCGGTAAACGTCACCATGGCCTTCTATGCCTCTTCCAGGTGGAGCGGTCTGGTCGTGGAAAACACCTATGTCGCCAGTCAGGAGTTCAACCGCAAAGCGGCGGCGATGAAGGCAATGGCCACTTCCGGCATCGAGGGCACCCTTTCCATAAAGGGGCACGAGATCCGCTACGACATTCACGACAAGAGCGGATCGCCTGCGATCGTCGACGACGTCGTTCTGAATTTCAAACGGCCCGTCGGAGACCACGAGGACTTCCACCTTACGCTCAGGAAGACAGCCGCGGGGCGGTTCGAAGCCGAGCATGGCCTAGCCGAAGGTGACTGGATCGTCGAGGCCATCTCGCGAAACGGCGGCGTGGTCGTCATGCATGAGGCAAAACGCCTCGATACTGCGGAGTTAGGCCAATGACCTGCTGTACCATGGACGCAGAAAGCGTGCTTGCCCTCAGCACGACATCATCCAGTGCCGAAGAGGTTCGCCTTTCCAGCCAGCCGCTCGGCGAGGGATTGCGTCAGCTGGACCTGAGTGTTCCCGACGTTCAGTGCGGCGGCTGCATTTCGACCATCGAAAGGGCGTTGTTGACGCTTCCCTTCGTCAAGACAGCGCGAGTCAATCTCACGGCTCGAAGGGTGACCTGCGTTTACCAGGAGGAGATCGAGACGCGTGCAACCGATCCTTCCAAGATCCTCGCAGCGATCAACTCGGCCGGATACCGCGCGCATCTCTTCACGCCCTCAGCTCCCGAGAAGGACAAGACCAGAAATCAGCTTTTTCTCGCGATCGGCGTTTCCGGTTTTGCGGCCGCCAACATCATGTTGCTCTCGGTATCGGTCTGGTCGGGCGCAGATGCCGCGACGCGCGACATGTTTCATTGGATCTCGGCGATGATAGCAGCGCCCGCGCTGGTTTATGCGGGGCGCTTCTTCTTCAAATCGGCCTGGAATGCGCTCCGGCACAGGCGCACCAACATGGACGTTCCGATCTCGCTCGCCGTGACGCTCTCCTATGCCGTTTCATTGTGGGAGACCGTCCATCACGGCGAGCATGCGTGGTTTGACGCTTCGGTCTCGCTGCTCTTCTTCCTGCTGATCGGCAGAACTCTCGATCATGTCATGCGGGAAAAGGCTCGGGCGGCGATCAACGGACTCGCAAGACTGGCCCCGCGCGGAGCATTGCTGATCAATCCGGACGGGTCGCGACGCTACATTGCGGTAGAAGAGATCGCGGCGGGGGATGAAATCTCGATAGCCGCAGGCGAACGGGTTCCCGTCGATGGCATAGTCGTCAGCGGAGAAAGCGACGTGGATCTCTCCATCGTCACCGGCGAAAGTAGCCCCGTCGCCGTTGCCATCAACAGCGAAGTGAGTTCCGGGGCGATGAATCTGACCGGCTCGCTCGTGTTGCGGGCAACGAGAATTGCCAAGAATTCGCTTCTCTCCGAGATCATCGGCCTGATGGAAGCCGCTGAGGGCGGAAGGGCTCGCTATCGCAGGATCGCCGATCGCGCTGCCGCACTCTATTCCCCGATCGTGCATCTGCTGGCACTGGTCTCTTTCCTTGCCTGGGGCATCCTGGGCGGAGACTGGAAACAGGCCATGCTGGTCGCCGTAGCGGTGCTGATCATCACCTGCCCGTGTGCATTGGGTCTTGCCGTGCCCGTGGTCCAGGTTGTCGCTGCGGGGGAGCTTTTCCGGAAGGGCATCATGGTGAAGGACGGTTCAGCACTCGAAAGACTGGCCGAGGCCGACACCGTGGCCTTTGACAAAACAGGCACCTTGACGATGGGCAGTCCGCGGCTTGTCGGAGTGGACACCATGGACGAGAGCGCCACTGCAATCGCCTGCGGATTGGCCGAGCATTCACGGCATCCTCTTTCTCGGGCTCTGGTGCGGGACGCCGAAACCGCCCCCATATCCTTCGACAGCGTCACGGAAATCCCCGGTGGCGGACTGAAGGCCAGGAACGGAGCGGATATCTATCGATTGGGCAACACGGCGTTTGCCGGCGGAACCAGCTTCGTACCCCGGACTGCCGATAGTCCGTACTCGGAAGTGGTCTTGTCGAAGAATGGCGTCGATCTTGCCCGCTTCTTCTTCGACGACACGCTTCGTCCGGGTGCGTGCGAGGCCATCGATCGGCTCGGTGCAGCCGGTCTTGAAACGCTGATCGTGTCCGGCGACAGGCAGACCGTCGTCGACAATACGGCGCATGCTCTGGGTATCGACAGGGCTTTTGGCTCTCTGACGCCGAAACAGAAGGTCGAGGAATGCCAGAGGCTGAATGGCCAAGGTCGTCGCGTGCTGATGGTTGGCGACGGTATCAACGACGCCCCGGCACTTGCCGCGGCGCATGTCTCGATGGCGCCGGCCACGGCCTCCGATATCGGCAGACAGGCCGCCGACTTCGTTTTCTTCAACGATCGGCTTGACGCTGTTCCGGAAGCGATCGCCGTTGCGCGAAGATCCTCCAGCCTCATCCGGCAGAACTTCGCTCTCGCCATCGGTTACAATGTTCTGGCGGTGCCGATCGCCATCGCCGGATTGGCGACGCCGCTCATAGCGGCGGTGGCAATGTCGACATCCTCGATCATCGTCGTGACGAACGCACTGCGGCTGAACGCTTTCGGCAAGCGTCGGGATATGCAAATTCGAGGGGGGATCGGCAGGAGGGCGGAGGTCGAAGCCGCATGAACATGCTGATCTATCTCATACCGATCGCGCTGCTGATGGGAGGAATGGGACTCCTGGCATTCCTTTGGTCGCTGAAGAGCGGCCAGTATGACGACCTTCAAGGCGCCGCCTGGCGAATCCTCGCCGAGGACGAAACCGATCAACGAAAACCCTAACCACACACTGGGTCCAAACACGAAAGGAATATGGACAGTCGCGACAATCTGTACCGTCGTCGTTTGTCGGCTTCGCGACAAATGCCCTTTCGCAACCAAGTTCACTGTTCGCCATAAATCACTGAAACTTAAGCATATTCTTTTTCGGAATCCAGTCGATGGTTTGGCACGCTTCTTGAAAGCTATTACGCGCCGAGGCGCCAAAGTTGCCTCAAGTGGTTCATGATGCCAAGCACGTGCCAATTTCACGTGAAGGCATCGATCGCCGTATCCCGAGGTCATGATCAGGTTGGTCCCACGAATTAAGTGGAATTTTATCATGAAACTGTCCGCCAATCTCTTACAGCGCCAGACCCAGTCCCCGGTGATGACAGCGCGACTGAGGCAATCCATCCAGTTGCTGCAGATGACGCACTTCGAAGTCAACCAGTTCATCGCTCAAGAAGTGGAACAGAACCCGCTACTCGAATTTCCGTACAACGATGATGAGGCGGGCGGCGAAGCCGAAGATGGAGAATATGCTCATCAGCCGGAGGATGCCGGGTCGGACGACGGCTATGACAACCGCACCGAGGCGCTCTCCAGCGACTGGTATGACAATGGTGGCAGCGCCAGTACGAGCCGGCTGAACGACGAACTCGACGCCAATTACACCAATGTCTTTCCCGATGACGGTGCCCCGCAGCGCCTCGATGCGCCGGAACTGGTCAGCCAGTGGAAGTCGATGCCGGGCAGTGGCGAGGGCGCCGACTACGATCTCGACGATTTCGTCGCCGGCCAGGTGTCGTTGCGCGATCATCTCGCCCAGCAGATCCCCTTCGTCCTGCCTGAAATGGCCGACCGGCTGATCGCGCAGAATTTTGTCGACCAGCTCGACGACTGCGGTTATCTGCAGGCCGATATCGTCGAGGCGGGCGAGAGGCTGGGCACGAGCCTCGCACAGGCCGAGCGCGTGCTCGCCACCCTGCAGAGCCTCGATCCGCCGGGTGTTTTCGCCCGCTGCCTCGCCGAATGCCTGGCGATCCAGCTCAAGCAGAAGGATCGATACGACCCCGCCATGCAGGCTCTGGTCGAAAACCTCGAACTGCTGGCCCGGCGTGATTTTGCCACGCTGAAGCGGCTTTGCGGCGTCGACGAGGAAGATCTTCTCGACATGCTCGGCGAGATCCGTCAGCTCAATCCGAAGCCTGGCAGCGGCTTCGAGGCAGGTGTTTCCGAAGCGATCATGCCCGATGTGGTCGTCAGAGCCTCTTCGGACGGCGGCTGGCTGGTCGAGCTCAATCCGGATATGCTGCCGCGCGTGCTGGTCAACCAGTCCTATTTTTCTCGCGTGACCAAGACCAAGGATGCAGAGGTTCAGGCCTTCCTCTCTAATTGCATGCAGACCGCCAACTGGCTGACGCGCAGCCTCGATCAGCGGGCAAATACCATCATGAAGGTGGCAAGTGAAATCGTCCGCCAGCAGGACGCCTTCTTACAGCACGGCGTCGATCACCTGCGCCCGCTGAACTTGAAAACGGTCGCCGAAGCGATCGAGATGCATGAATCCACCGTCAGCCGCGTCACGTCGAACAAATATATGCTGACGCCGCGCGGTCTCTTCGAACTCAAATATTTCTTCACCGTCTCGATCAGCGCCGTCGCCGGCGGCGACAGCCATTCGGCCGAGGCCGTGCGTCACAAGATCCGCGCGCTGATCCTGCAGGAGAGCCCGGAGGCGGTGCTTTCCGACGACGATATCGTCGACATGCTGAAGAAGGGCGGCGTCGATCTCGCCCGCCGCACCGTTGCGAAATACAGGGAGGCAATGAACATCGCCTCTTCGGTCCAGCGCCGCCGCGAGAAGCGGGCACTCGCCAAGGTCGCAGGCTTCTGAGGCTGTCATGCTTCGAGCTGAACCGAAAATTCCTGCCTTAAGCGGCGCGACCTTATGAAAGCTAGCCCTTGGGTGAGTTTGGATCACGCCCGCGGCTTGCGCAGGCCAAGTCTGCATTGTTAACTGTGGGCGCGGCTCCGGTTTCTGGGTCCTAGCTCGCTTCGCGGGTCACTGCGTGTTTTGTGTCGAAATGTGCCGGCACCGCGCTTAGCGTCGCAACCGCAATCGGGGTTAGATCGCACCCTGCGCTCGAGCTGGATCAAGAAGTGCGGCGGCTATGACAGCATCTGCGACAGCAAACTCAATTCCTCAGATATCTCAGTGCAGGAACAGGTATCGCGGCGCCACATTATACGACGGAGACGTACAATTTTTCGACAAGCGAGAGCCTGCACTTTGCGCCATGCCGCGACATCTGCGCGATTGTCCGGTAGGCAATCTTCGGGACTAATCGTGCCCCTGGGACAAGATTAGGATCTGCCGTGTAGACGCTCTTAACATCTGAATATATGTCGCAGGCTTGCTCTCCCAACATAGCTGCGATCACGACTGCTGTCAGATCTGAGCTGTTTCTGCCGAGAAACGTTAGTGCCCGACTGATCAATTGTCTGACTACCCGCGGCAATGACAATGTCATGCTCCTGGAGTGCAGCCCCTGATTGGCTGAGGATCCACGCTTTTTACTGACGCTCGGCCGAAGTCTGAATTAGTGCGTATCCTAAGGACATAGCCGTTCGACGACGTTACGGGAGTTCCAAGGCAGCTGACTGCAGCATCCATCAGGCAGGCACTTAGCATCTCGCCGGTGGCAAGCGCCGCATCAAGATTCGATGGTGATGCTTCCCTGTTGACGCCAAGCATGGTTGCTTTCAGCTTGTCGGTCATTCCAGACATTGCGCTGACCACGGCGATAATCTTACTTCCTCCTGCAGTCCGCAGCTCAGCTAAATGCCGAGCGACTCAAGCGTATTACAAGGATCTCGAAAACTCGACCCCCGAACTTGACAGTCTTCATGTTCACCGATCAAGTTATTGGCGATCGCAAGCTGTGCGATGAGGAGTGCGTTGAGTGCGGCCCCAACCTGAAGGTTGTCGGCTACCACCCACATCCACAGCCCGCGCGGATTCTCGGGATTAACTCGGACCTGTCCGACGTGAACATCGGCAGGATCTCCCAGAAAGCGCGGCGTTGGATATCCGTCGCGAATTTCATCAGCATAAAGTCGAACACCTGGTTCATTTGCCAGGAGCTCACGGACCTGTTCTAGTCGAACATGATCGTCGAACTCGACGTATACCGCCTCGGAATGACCCGTCTTTACCGGCACTCTAACGCAGGTGGCAGTTAATTGCAGATGAGGCATACCGAAGATCTTCCGTGATTCTTGAACCAGCTTGCGTTCCTCAAGAGCCACGCCTTCGCGGGAAATCTCTCCGATCTGCGGTATGACATTGAACGCGAGAGGGACAGGAAACCTCTCCGAAGGGGGGCCGGCGCTCCCCTCGAGCACGGCTTCGGCACCGTTTAGTAGCTCCTTACACCCGAGCAGACCCATTCCAGACGCTGCCTGATAGGTAGTCAAAATGATCTGGTGAATGTCGAACGTCGCTATCAGCGGCTTCAGTGCCCGAACCAGCTGTATCGTGGAGCAATCTGGGTTTGCTACTATTCCAGACGGTGGGCGAACAGTAAGTGAACGGGCGTTAACTTGTGGTACGATGAGTGGTACGTCAGGGTCCATTCGAAAGGAGTTCGATGTGTCAATCACCAAGGTGCCTTGGGATGCGAACGGAGCCCCCCATTTGGCGCTTACGTCACCGCCTGCGCAGAAGAATGCGATATCGGTTTTTGTATCGGCGATATCGCCGATGTCGCGGAGTGCCTCAACTAAATATGTTTGGTCTCGAAACTTGAATTGGCGCGCACCTGAACTAGAGGAGAACAGCCGCAGTCGATTGATCGCAATCTCGCTTTTTTCCAATAACTTGATAAGGGCCGTTCCAACCGCCCCGGTTGCTCCAACGACAGAAATATCTAATGCTCTCATGAGTATCCTCATTTAGAAGCTCCCGGTTGGATCTTGCTTTCAAATTACGAAGCTCGCTTCCGCCACCCAAGGATGTAACCGGAAGGCCGTCGACCTCGTCGGCGGGTTTACATGCTCCGAGGTCGACCACATCGAGTCCGGACGGGGTGGGCATGACGTTGGTTTCACTCGCGACAGTCGCTTCGGCGACGCAAAGAATAATGGCAGAGAGGTAAGTCGCGGCTTGATTCACAGTTCAATGTCCCCTCTCTTCGGATCGTTGGACTTTCGACCTGGTGTTTCCAGTGATGATCGTCTCCGAATGGCAGATTGGATGCCCAGAAAGAGCTTCGCGTCGCATGGCTGGATTTGCTTTCACGCAAAGCTGCCATGCCGCCTTCTCCACGCCTTCGAACCGATGCGATTGTCTCGCACTGTGAATAGCGCCGGCGGCTTCTACCGCTCCGAACGGAATTCAAGATTCGTGCACCGCACGATCATCAACGGCGATATGAGTCTGGCAATTCTTGGGACAGACGCGTGCGCACGCTCCGCAGCCGATACAGCGGCCGGGATAGTCAATGACCATGATCACGCGACTGAGCTCACCATTAAAGTCGTCCTCGCCATCGCAGATACCGAGCATTTCACCTGCTTCATCGATGCCGTAGGGATGCATGACCTCACGTGAGCAGACCTTGAAACAGCGACCACAGCCGATGCACATCGCAGGGTTGATCGAATTCAGATATTCCGGAATCCATAGGGACCCGTCGCGAGTCACGGATGAGCTTGTCATAGATTCCTCCAATTTAGCGAGTTCTGCCGATGACAAATGTGACCGCCGAGGGCGCGCCGATTGCGGGACAAAATGCGAGCCGGCAGCTGTCTAACGCCGCTGTCTTTGCCCCGGTGCAGTCTCCTTCGATACGGTGTCTTCCGATCTCGTCGGAGATATCTCGAACCTAGCGGCTTCCACGAAGATCCACGGCGTCGCGCGTCGCGTCATAGATGGCCAATCATTTGCCCGATCGATTCGCAAAGCGCCCAACTGCCATTTCGTCCGCGTTGATAAGTCCGCCATTGAAGAGCGAGAGGCGACGAACTGATCTCCTTTTTGCGATTCCCGCCTGTCGGTTGAGTCAAGTGGGCCAGGGGTTCGGAGGGTGGTTAGTCTGAATAATGTTCGCGAAGTCGAAGATCACGTCGCGGGTTCCCCGGTATAATATTGTAAGCTTGTGCTGGCTGCCGAAGCGGTCGAACATGGGGAAACCCACCCGCATCAGCGGAACGCCGAGACGTCTGGCAGCTTCTCGGCCGTGCGAGTGAGTGACGATAAGATCGGCCGTTGCGGCGAGACTTTCCAGATCACTGAGATCGCCGACTTTGACGGTCTTCGCCGGTACCATCTCGAGCGCCTTCGAAGTGCCGGTCGTGGTGACCGCGGCCGCAATTTCCGCACCCATGGCAGTAAAAAAATCGGAGAACTGGAAGAGTTGATCCGGCTCGGAGGCAATTGCGATCTTCTTGCCTGCCATATGGAAATGTCCGTCGAGCATGGCATCCTGCAACTGCATTCGGTTACGGCGGACATTGAGCGGTGTCTGTTTGCGTGACACAGCGGCAAGCACGCGAATAAAGCGATCGACGTTCTCTAGGCCCGTCAGCGATCTAAACAGCACGTACGGCACGCCGGTCAGTCTCTGCAGCGCTTCAGCCGGTCGCCGCATATGTTCACCGATTGCGATACACTGCATCGCCGCACCGAGATCGCAGATCTCCTCCAATTTCGTGCCGCCATACGTTGTCGGCATCCATTCTTCGGGGATGGAGCCGTCGAGCGCTCCGGATACGTCGGGCAGAATAACCGGGTCGAGCCCGAAGCTTACGGCCGTCTCGCGCAGATGTTCTATGTCAGCAACTGTCAAGTTCCAGCCAGGCAAGATCGCGATCTTCCTCGGATTGCGATACTGCTTGTCAGATCGCGCTATTGCCTCGATCACGGCGGTAACAGCTTTGGACCAACCTTCCTCTATCGCGCCGTCAAAGTCCGGCGTGTTGGCGAGTACCACTTCGGTGCCCACAAGTTCTATCGCCCGCTTGCGTTTGATGTTTTCGACGTCACCGGCGACATCCTCGTCGCGGGCCTCTACCGATGCGGTCGTGCATATCCCGATCAGTCGTGGCCTTGTGCGGGCTTTGAGGCTGAGAATTGCCTCTTCGAGACGATCCGCGCCGCCGACGATTATCGCGGCTTCGTTCATCGCCGTCGTTTGCAGCGGGATCGCTTCATTGAAATGCCTCACGAGCAGTGCGAGCGCGAAGCTCGTACATCCCTGGCTGCCATGTAGCAGAGGTATTGCGCCGTCGACGCCCAGAAAGGCGAAGGCAGCACCAAGCGGCTGAGACGACTTCAGGGGGTTGACCGCCGCCGACTTCGTTTGAGATACGACGCGTGCCATAGTACGACCTCAACATTTGTTGCGAGTGATCTCGCGGTTTTGGTTCGACGCGCTTACGCTTCTCTTTTCGCTCGTTTTTAAACGACCAAGGCCGGCTCCCATGGCGCCGGCTCGCGCACCTGCGGCCACATTGGATTGTGGATTGCCAGGTCAATTTGTCGAGCAAGTTGCACCATTCCCTCATAGCCAGCGTAAGCGTGATGACGCTCCTGGTTAATGTCGAGCCAGGGCAGTTTTGCCTTTAGCGCTATATACTGGGTGCGTCCGCCCGACAGCATGATGTCAGCCTTTCTGTCGAGCAGAAGCGAGAAAAGCTCGCGCGGCGACATCGACTCGAACAGGAGGTTCTCCTCCTTCAGGGTCTGTTTCACTCGCTCCCTATCTTCGAGCGTCGATTTCTTGACTGATGTGCCGACGATCTCCATGCCGATCTCCATCAAGGCATGGACGACCGACCAGGATTTCACGCCGCCTGTATTTAGAAGCACGCGCTTGCCCTCAAGGCGAGGTCGGTAGGCTTCCAGCCTCTTCCACACCTTTTCCTCTTCTTCCGCTACAAGGATTTCTGTGCGATGCAAAAGCGAGGGGTCAGCACCCTTCTTTACAAGCAGATCGGCGATCCGCCGGAGTGCCTCCGAGGTGCCGGAGATGCCATAAAAGGAGCCCTCGAAAAATGGAATGTCCCAGCGTTCCTGCATCTTACGTGCCAACGCAACGAACGCTGTCGAACACACCGTCATCGCTGCGCGCGAGCGGTGGGCGGAGGCGACTTGCAGATATCGCGCGTCTCCGGGAATACAGGCGCGGACGCGGATGCCGAGCTTATCCAAGAGCGGCTTCACCTGCCAGAACTCACCCGAGAGGTTAAATTCGCCGAGTATGTTGATGTCGCAAAGGCCTGGTTCATCGGGCTCCACGGTACCTATGACATGCTTGAGCAGCGCCTCGCCCGCTAGCTTGTTGCCGAGGTTTTTAGACCCGACAAAGCCGGGCGCATTGACCGGCACCACCGGTAAGGCAAATTCGTCCGTCGCTCGCTTGCAAACAACGTCGATGTCGTCACCGATCATCGCCGTAACGCAGGTTGAATAGACGAAGATTGCTGCGGGCGCATACCCATCCTTGATTTCCCGGATCGCTTTAAAGAGCTTCCGTTCACTGTGTCCCATTACGATGTCGATTTCCGTAAGATCAGTCGTGAAGCTCGTGCGCCAAAGTGTTGGGCCTGACGAGGCAGCGCCACGGTTGTCCCAGGAATTTCCCTCGCAGGCGAGCGGCCCGTGAATAAGATGTGCGACATCCGTGATCGGCTGCAGTGCGACCTTGGCGCCGTCGAAAGCGCAACCGCCGACGGCCGTTCCCGGGGCCATTGGCCTCGCGCAATTCCTTAGGCGCGCCTTAGGACCCTTGCTGCCGCTCTTTTCACTCGCTAGCTCGTGGAAGGCATCTTTGTTTTTGGCGTTGAGCGAGGACATTCGTCTGCCTTCATATCTGGTTGAGAGATAGGCCGCCTGGGCGGCCGCCGCTTTTAGCGAGTGAGGTCGTACGAATAATCTGTCACACCCGCGTGCATTGTTTCGCGATCGAGGTTGTCGAAGATCTTGTCGAGGATCGCCGTTAAAAGACGCAGTCCGCCTTGGTAGCCCATGAGGGGGAATCGATGATGATGGTGCCGGTCGAAAATTGGAAACATCAGCCGAACCAGTGGGGTACCGGTGTCCCGTTCGAGATACTTCCCATAAGAATTTCCGATCAGGAGATCCACCGGCTCGGTGAACAGTAGCGAGCGCAGTGCCCAGAGATCTTTGCCTGGCCAAACCTGTGCATTCTTCCCGAAGGGCGAGGATGCGAGGAGTTCCTTCATCTCGTCCTCCCAAGCTGAGGTGCCATTTGTGGCGAGGCAGTGGGTTGGCTCGCCGCCGGTCTCCATGATGAAGCGCGCCATCGCATAAACGAAATCTGGATCGCCGTAGATCGCGTATTTTTTTCCGTATAGCCAAGCTTGGCTGTCCGCCATCGCATCGATGAGTCGGCCGCGCTCCAGACGGATCGCCTCGGGAATTTCTCTGCTGGAAATCTCCGATATCACCATCAGAAATTCGTCGGTAGCTTCGACGCCGAGAGGGTAGTGGAAGGAGGTCGCCGCTTGTCCAACGTCTCTGCAGTAATCTAACGTCTTGCGAGTGTTGTAATATTGCAGGGACAATGTCCACTCCGCGTTCAACGCCGCCTTCACGTCATTGATGCTGGTCCCGCCGTCATACATCCGAAATTTGCCATCGGAAGGCGTATCGAACTGATCTGATGCGTCCTGGATGAACATGTAAGTCACTTGCATCAAGTCGAGCAGGCGTTTTAATTCGCGATTGTTCCCAACGCAGAAGCCATCAAATCCAGGAATGATGTTGATAGAAGCGGTGGCTTCCTTTCGCGCGGCATCCTTCCAGAAATTCTCCAGCACACCTTTTACCATGCTGTCATAGCCATCGACATGGCTGCCGACAAAGGCAGGTGTGTGGGCGAAGGGGACATCGAAATCGCGCGGGACCGAACCTTCACTTTTGGCGTTTTCGATAAAACCATGCAGGTCATCTCCGATGACCTCTGCCATACATGTGGTCGACACCGCGATCATCTTCGGGCTATAGAGCTTGTACGTATTGGCGAGACCGTCGACCATGTTTTTCAGGCCGCCAAATACAGCGGCGTCTTCTGTCATTGATGACGAGACCACCGATGACGGCTCCTTGAAATGGCGCGATAGGTGCGATCTGTAGTAGGCAACGCAACCTTGGCTGCCATGGACGAACGATATCGTTCGCTCGAATCCCGCCGCTGCGAAGACCGCGCCGAGTGGCTGGCAGGCTTTGGCTGGATTGACGACAAGGGCTTGGCGGCCCAAGTTTTTCTCGCGGTATTCCCAGGTCTGCGTGAATTCGCGTTGGTCTGACACGACCTGATCAGGGTGTGGGCATTCGAAGTTCAACTTTTTCTCGGCCAACATCTGCCTATATTCCGGCTCGCAGAACAAAGGCGCATGGTCGAGAGCTTTCTCAGCTGATTGCGGCATAGGGTCACCTCTTTCGGTCTAGCTGCGACATGGAGGCGGTACAGAGACCTTCGGCGCGGAAGGCCTCCCGCGTTTTCTTCGAGAAATACTAGGTCCTCATGCTACTGCCACCCGCCGAAGCGCGGTCATTCTTCCACGGCGCGTCGTAAAGACCCCAAACGGGATTGTTGATGGCCATATCCATGTCCCGGGCGAAAATCGAGAAGCCGTCATAGCCGTGATACGGACCAGAATAATCCCAGGAGTGCATCTGACGGAACGGAATGCCCATTTTCTGCACCGGGTATTTTTCCTTGATGCCGGACCCGACGAGATCGGGCCGAATTCCCTCGATGAATTTCTCTAGTTCGTAGCTAGTCACGTCGTCGTAGATCAACGTGCCTTCTTTTACGTAGTGGCCGGTGCGCTGATAGTCGTCGCCATGACCGAATTCGTAGCCGGTTCCTACGATTTCCATTCCGAGGTCCTCATAGGCGGTGATGACGTGACGAGGACGCAATCCGCCGATGTAGAGCATCACCCGTTTGCCAGAAAGGCGCGGCCAATATTTGTCGACCACAGCCGAAACGAAGGGTCGGTATTTGGCGATGACTTTTTCCGTTCTATCTTCGATCTCCGGCCCGAAATGCTTGGCTATGTTGCGCAGAGAGGCTTCGATCTGGAATGGGCCAAAGAAATTATACTCCATCCAAGGAATGGCATATTTTTCCTCCATGTGTCTGGAGATGTAATTCATCGACCGATAGCAGTGAATGAGGTTGAGCGTAGCTCTCGGAGCGCGCTCCACTTCGGCGAGAGTTGCATCTCCCGACCAGTTGCCGACCACGCGCAATCCGATCTCTTCGAGCAGGATGCGCGACGCCCATGCATCGCCGCCAATGTTATAGTCGCCTATGACATTTACGTCGTAAGGACCCGGCTCGAATTTTAAGTCTTTCTTGTCGAAGACCCAATCTCGAATTGCGTCGTTGGCGATGTGGTGGCCAAGCGATTGTGACACACCACGGAAGCCTTCGCAGCGCACCGGCACGACGGTCGTCGTGTGTTCTTTGGCCTTTTTTCGCGCTACGGCCTCAATGTCATCGCCAATCAGACCGATCGGACATTCGGACTGCAGGCTGATGCCATTGCTTAGCGGGAAAAGTTCAGCAATCTCGTCGATGACCTTTTCCAGTTTCTTGTCACCGCCGAAAACGATGTCCTTCTCCTGGAAATCGGAGGTAAATTGCATAGTCACGAAAGTGTCGATGCCTGTCAGACCGACGTAATAGTTGCGACGTTGCGACCAGGAGTATTGACCGCAGCCGACCGGCCCGTGTGAAATATGAACCATATCCTTGATCGGTCCCCAGACGACGCCCTTTGAACCGGCATACGCGCATCCGCGGATCGTCATCACGCCAGGAACAGACTTGATGTTCGACTTTACCTCGCATTCGCTAATCGCGTTTGGGTCCTCGCCGGCGTCCTTTTCGCTCGTTGCCACGCTAAGGTGTTTACTGCGGCGCTTCGCCGCTTTGCCCGGATATTGCGACAGCACGTCTGCTATAAGCTTCGCATGGAAGTCACTGTCATTGTCGTATTTGAGGCTCATTGGCCCTACCCCTTAGAAAATCCGGATGAAGCCTCATTGGCGAAACCTCCCTCACGGGATGGCGGGCGCTTTGCGTGTCGCTGCGCGCTCGTGTCAGTGTGATCACTGGGCAGCTATCACTTCGCATCCCTAGCTTGAAGTTCGGCGAGCATCTGCTCGTCGGTTTTCATGATCCCGAAATCGAGAAGCATTTCCTCAAGTTCTTCCATGGTGATGGGGGTTGGGATGGTGCCTTTGCCAGAATTGTCATGTATTCTTTGGGCAAGTATCCGGTACTCGGCCGCTTGCTGAGAGTCCGGCGCATATTGGATCACCGTCATCTTTCTAAGCTCGGCGTGTTGGACAATGTTGTCGCGTGGCACGAAGTGGATGAGCTTAGAATTGAGTTTGGCAGCCAGCGCTTCGGCGAGGTCGAGTTCGCGGTCGGTCTGACGCTCGTTACAAATGAGCCCACCCAGGCGGACGCTGCCGCCTGCAGCATATTTCAGGATGCCTCTGGCGATGTTGTTGGCGGCATAGAGTGCCATCATTTCGCCGGACATGACGATGTAGATTTCCTGAGCCTTGTTTTCACGGATCGGCATCGCGAAGCCGCCGCACACAACGTCACCGAGCACGTCATAAGACACGTAGTCGACATCGTTGTAGGCGCCGTTCTCTTCGAGAAAGTTGATCGACGTGATAACACCGCGTCCCGCGCAGCCGACGCCCGGCTCCGGGCCGCCAGACTCCACGCATTTGATACCTTTATAGCCGACCTTGAGCACGTCTTCGAGTTCAAGATCTTCAACCGAACCTCTCGTTGCTGCGAGATCAAGAACCGTATCCTGAGCCTTCGAGTTCAAGATCAGGCGCGTAGAATCAGCCTTAGGATCACAGCCGACGATGAGGATCTTCTGTCCATGGTCCACAAGGGCGGCTAGCGTGTTTTGGGACGTAGTGGACTTGCCAATTCCGCCCTTTCCATAGAATGCAATCTGACGCAGAGCTGCCATGTTTGGCGTTCCTTCATGTGTTCGAGGCAATGCGGTTATCTCGCAACGCGGATGCGGCGGCCGTTCCGTTGCCTCGCAATAGCTCTCAAGATTCGTGCCAAGCAGGCCGATTGAGCTCACGAACAATAATTCGCTGCAATTCCAGTTATGTGGGCGTAAAAATACGGGATTGAGAACAAGGACGCCTGTCACTTAACCGACAAAGGTGACGACAATGTCGCAAATTGGATGTCGAGAATTTCGGTTAATCGGGCCATCTGGAACTGCGACTTGCGACCCATGCAGGAAGAAATTAAGCGGAGATCGCATTGCCCTCAATTTCGGTAGAGGGGGAGTCCGATCGCCGATGTCTGTCGGCGGCAACATGCCGGCATACTTCTTCTTCCAATTGAAGTAGGTCGCCTGACTGATGCCCGCTTTGCGGCAGATCGCAGCAACAGACAACTTCATAGAATGAACGCCTTCTGCGCGTCCGAAAATTGCGATGCCTTCATCGTTGTTCCTTTCCCAGCCAGAAAATGCACCGGAAAACTTTAGCTAAAACTGGGCCAGTTTGAGGTGTTCAGATCAGCTGACGAAAGGCCTGCTCCGATGGAGCGGGAAGTTCGTTGGCGCGGCAAAGTGCTTGTTGGCTGCTGAGTGTTGACTAGCCACGTCGGCGTGTTTAAAACGTTATGTAGATAACAACCCGTCACGAGTGTATTTATGCTGAATATAGCCAATAGGCAATTTCCCGACGACATGAGCTTGCACTCGTTCTCCTTGCGCGAGGTTGCGGAGATTCTCGGCGTATCGGGCAGCTATCTGCGCCAGTCGTCCATTGATGGGGGCCAACACCGGAGCCAGGGACCGCAGGAAGACGATCCTATACGCTTCGACAGATCAACGAACCTCCGTGCTTATCTCGCTTGGGCCCGTCCGAAACATTCTTTGAAGTTTTTGCCCGCAGGGGCTCGAGGGTGAATCGGCCCCGATACGGGAAGTTGTATTCTGTCAGGGGAGCGGTAGGCCGATCGGCGTACGAGCAAGCGATCAAATCGCTGACTTCCACCAATGCGGAGGTAATGGACATCGTATCCAAGGTTTGGGGCCGTCCCCCGATCTATATGTCACAGGCTTCGTGCTCCAGGACTGCAGGTAATGCGAACTCCCAATCCAGGGACTTAGCAGATGAGCCCACGCACGCAGCGCATACGCTTCATGTTGTACGGAACGGCCGAGCTCTTGAAGGCGACCAACGGTGGTCCAAAGGTCCAGGTCGAAATTGGTCATCTGCCTAATCAGGTGGGTCATGACTTCGCCAGTGGCTTTCTGCGCACAATCCAGACGCAGGGCAAGAGCTCCCGATATTATCGCAACAAGGCCGTCTCTTTCGAGTCCACTGACTTCGAAGGCACGAACGAAACAATGCGCGTGCATAAGCTCCCTGCTGTAAGCCGGGACGACGTCGTGCTTTCAAAGGCGACTATGGGCCCAACTCGACACGCACGTCTTCGATTTTGTTAAATGCCGGGAGGAGTTGAAGCGCCTCGGCCAGTCAGGACAGAAAGGGATTCTGCTCTACGGAGAGCCTGGCACCGGCAAGACCCATGTCGTCCACTATATCGCTGCCAACCTGCCCGAGCACAGCACAATTCTGGTCACGGCTGAGCAGATGCTGGATATGGAGGAACACTTCGCGCTGGCTCGTGTCCTGCAGCCGTGCATTATGGTGATTGAGGATGTGGATCTGGTTGGCCGTTCGCGCGAAGATATTTCTGGCCAAAAGGCAGAAAGCCGCCTGAACCGTCTGTTGAACGAGATGGACAGTCTCGGCACAGACGCGGACATCCTCATCATCCTGACCACGAATCGGCCGAAATCCCTCGAGCAGGCACTCGCCACCCGATCGGGCCGTGCAGATGCGGCTCTTGAGATCCCTCTCCCTGATGACGATTGCCGCGAGCGGCTGTTCAAGCCATACGGTCATGCGCTGAACTTCCAGGGTGGAGCTTTGGCCGAAGCCGTCTTCCGCTCAAAGGGCGGCAGCGCCGCTTATGTCAAGGAAATTGTGCGCCGTCTCGCCCAACGGAGCATTATAAGAGGTGTCGGCCCGCTCGTCCCACGCGAGGATGTTGAGGTGGTCCTTTCTCTCGCTGAAGCAGAGCGCAGCCCCTTCGAGAGGCATGAGGAAACGGTAAGAAGACACATCGTAGAGCAAGACGATGAAGACGATTGCGGTTCCTGCTGACGCTTGCAAGACGTCCAGCGCGTCATGCCGGTACTCCCCCGCTGTTCGTGCGGTGGAATATCTGGCGCCGACAATCGCCGCGTAGGACGTCTTCCACATGCCGCCTTAAGTCATTGGCTGCCGGCAGCGCTTGCCGGTCACCTTCCGCCCTTTCATCGCATAGAGAGTGAAGTGCCATCATGTCCGGACAATCCTTGCCGACGCTGCCGATGTGGCGCGTCAATCACATCGACCCCTCGCCCGAGATGTTGGCGTTACGCGCCAACAGTCCGATCCACCGCGTGCGCTTCCCGTCCGGGCACGAAGGTTGGTGGGTAACAGGCTACGAGGAAGCTAAGGCGGTACTGTCCGACGCGGCTTTCCGGCCCTCGGGAATGCCGCCGGCGGCATTCACCCCGGCTACGGTGATTCTTGGTTCGCCGGGGTGGCTGGGCTCGCACGAGGGCAGCGAGCATGCCCGGTTACGCACGATCGTGGCGCCGGCCTTCAGAAACCGCAGGGTGAAGCTGCTCGCGCAGCAAATCGAGGCGATCGCCGCGCAGTTGTTCGAGACGCTGGCGGCCCAGCCCCAGCCCGCCGACCTGCGACACTACCTCTCCTTTCCGCTTCCGGCCATGGTCATCAGCGCGCTGATGGGCGTGCCCTACGGGGATCACGCCTTTTTCGCCGAGCTGTCCGACGAAGCGCGGCGCTCCTGGCCTGGGAAGAATTGCGCACCTACATTCGCGGTAAGATGCGAGGCAAGCGCCAGGATCCGGGCGACAACCTGCTGACGGATCTGCTCGCGGCGGTCGACCAGGGCAAGGCGACCGAGGAAGAGGCGATCGGCTTGGCCGCGGGCATACTAGTGGCGGGGCACGAGAGCACCGTCGCACAGATCGAATTCGGCCTGCTGGCCATGTTCCGCCATCCGCAACAGCGCGAACGCCTGGTCGGCGATCCATCCCTCGTGGACAAGGCGGTGGAGGAAATCCTGCGCATGTACCCGCCGGGCGCGGGCTGGGACGGCATCATGCGCTATCCGAGGACCGACGTGACCATCGCGGGCGTGCATATTCCCGCGGAGAGCAAGGTGCTGGTCGGCCTGCCGGCGACGTCGTTCGATCCACGCCATTTCGACGACCCGGAAATCTTCGACATCGGACGCGCCGAAAAACCGCACCTGGCGTTCTCCTGCGGGCCGCACTACTGCATCGGCGAGGCGCTTGCCAGGCTGGAACTCAAGGTGGTGTTCGGCTCGATCTTCCAGCGCTTCCCCACGCTGCGCTTGGCCGTGGCGTCCGGAGAACTGAAGTTGCGCAAGGAGATCATCACTGGCGGGTTCGAGGAGTTGCCGGTGCTCTGGTGATGCTCGGACACCACCGGGAATCGCGATCTTTCCGGAATTTGCCGGCGCAACTACATGGAGGCGAGCGGCCAAGCTGCTTTCGCGTTCTGACCATGCGGTTTCGTTGCTCCCGTTGCGGGGAGGGGTGGCCCGACCATCCCGACACCCGCGTCCCTTGCCCCACATGCCATGTCAAGGCGGGAACATAGTGCAAGCGCCGTCCGGTCATCGCGCCGCCGAGCTTCATATCGACCGCGAGCACGCCGCCCTTGCGGCCGGCGCGGCGCAGCTATCCCTCGATCTGCAGGACATTCATCATGGGTGATAAGAGCGTAGAGGACTCCCATCGGCGGCACGGAACCGACAACGAACCGACCGCCTCAGGCGCAAGCGCATCATGCCGCTCTTTTCGAAGCGCTCAGAGGAGGATCGACCATGCCGACATTGCGACGTGCGCATCGATCTTGACCCCTTGGACCGGGCCACCATTACCGCCGCGTTGATCTTCTGGCGCGATGCGGAAACCCGCCCGGACGAGTTGATATCTGTCATGCGGGTTGGCGAATTCGCCGCCCTCGATGCGCAGGGTATCGACAAGCTCGCCGCCGCGATCAACCAACGGCGACCTTGGCAACCGGCCCTTCTCGAGAGGAACGGTTTTGGCCGAAACACGCGATCCTGGAGCCTGCATCGGGGCGTCGAACCCCGGCGCCGGCTTTGCTGCGCAAGACAGCCCACCGTTGTTGTTCTTGACAACAACGGTGGGTGATGTTATTAAAAACAACATGGAAGCCGTGCTGATCGAAAAATCCAGAACCGCCCTCAGCGATACGGCATTTTTCGAAACGGTTCTGTGGCATGTGCCGATACCCGTGCCCGGCAGCAACCACCATTTTAAATATCGTCTGGCGCTGATCGTCAACGGCGAGTGCGTCATGCGTTATGACAATGAGCGCGGCAAGGGCGATCATCGCCATCTCGGGGATATCGAGGAACCGATGGAATTCACAACGCTGGAAGCATTGTTCGATGCGTTTCAGGCGGACATGGAAAGGATACTCGCATGAGGACGCTCGTCATCAGACTAAGCTCGATTGCCGATGCCAAGGCCCGCTTCGTGAATGCGGGGCAGAAGGCATTGGAAGGCGTCGTCGTTCCTGCTACGCCGTCGGTGAATTTTCCAAGCTACGACGACATGCACAGGGTTCTTGCGCCGCCGCGGCTTGCGATCGTGAAGGCGATGGCAGGGCAGGGGCCGCTGGCGATACGGGAAGTCGCCCGACGTGTCGGCCGGGACGTGCAGGCCGTCCATAAGGATGTGACGACGCTTGTCAACGCGGGTGTCCTGGACCGGACTGACGCCGGCGTCGAATTCCCCTATGACCAGCTTCATTTCGAGTTCGATGTGAAGGCGGCCGCCTGATCCGGTCGCCAATCAGGCCATCGTTTTCTGGCCGCACTGGGGTTTCGGTTTGTATCCGTGCGACCGCCTCTTCCTCCCGAGGGAAATGGTGGACTTCCCTCTTGCCACCAGAGCCGATGCGCCCCCAGCGCCGCGTCAAGCAGGCCTCCCCAAACAAACGTCGGCTCGATTGACATAGCGTAAAATCGGGCCATGTTTTTCGAAGCGTCGAAGGTATGCATCCGGTGAAGGCCGCAGGTTAGGCTGCTTGAGCGTTCAGTCCTTGTGGCTGCCAATTCAGCAAACAAATGAAAAACTGCCGTGCAAGCTCCGGCCTGCGGGCGGAGGATGCGATGAAACAGCAGAAGCGCATTCTGGTCAACAATCCGCGCAAGCTCGACCACGACCAGGCCCGGGCGATCTATGCCAGCGCGCTTGCGGGCCGCGGCCCGGCCGCAGGCGAGTGAGCCGACTATGACCCCGAGCTCGGACGACCAACCGGAATTCTCGCAGATGCTGCTGCGCATGTCGGAAATGTGGCGCAGCAACATCGAGCAGGCAGGGGAATTAGAAAAATGTGGTTCAAGTCGATGATGCCCTTCCTCACCACGCGCGCGGTCGACAGCAGCCTGTTTGCCGTTGCGCTGGGCGGCGAGATCTCGGAAGCCTTCAAACGCATGGCGGAAGCCCCGCGCCTTGCCGACGTGTGGAACTTCGACCGGCAGGTCTATGCGCTGATGGCGGCCTGGATGGACGTCGGCCAGCGCATGGCGGCCTATCACGTCATCGCCTCGGTGCCGTGGAACAAGGCCTATGAACGCTATAGCGCAACGCTCGCTGGCATGAAGGAAGGAGACGCCAAGGATTTCGGCTGGCGCAAGGCTTTCGACAAGTGGAGGGACATTGCGAACAAGGAACTGATCAGCAACCTGCGCTCTAAGGATTTCCTCGCGGCGCAGCGCGAATTGCTGCTCGCCGCGCTGGACCTGCGCACCTGCCAGCAGCAAATGACCGACGGCGTCGCGAAGCTTTTAGGCGTTCCGAGCCAGCACGACTTCGACGAGCTGACGCGGCAGTTCACGGAACTCAGGCGGGAGGTGCACGCCAGCCCAACACAGCGCGATGCGGTCGAAGGTGCGGCGGCGTCGCCGGACAACCAGGAAAGGGATGAGCGATGACCGAACCCCGCGAAACCGCATGTGCAAGCAACGATAGCCTTACCGCACACGCGTCTCGCAGATCGCACGAATACGACGTTCCGGACCGGCCTGATCGGCGTGGAGAGAGGTGTAGTGGTAGGTGGTCCGATCGAAGTTCAACGGCCCACAGGCACGCCGGATCGAGACCATCTAATCCCGGCACATGTCCTTCACCCCTCCCGCTTCCGAGCAGGCCTTGGACGTTTCGGCGAATGGACCTCCCGCAACATATTGAGCTCCAGCGCCTGCTCTGCGACAATCCGTTTCAACCGGGCGTTTTCGTCTTCGAGCTGCTTCTGCTTCTTCATTTCCGGAATGGCATCACTCGCGTCCGTGCCCGCTTCTGGCGAAGACTTCCTGAGATCTTCGCGGATCCCCGCGATGGTGAGTCGTCTGTCTTTTCTGAGCGATGCGATACGCTTTAACTGCGTAACGTGGTCAGCGTCGTACTGCCGGTGGCCGTTTTCCGAGCGATCCGGTACGATGAGACCCTCCTTCTCCCAAAGCCGAAGTGTCGATGCAGAAACCCCCGCTAGACGTGCAGCTTCCGCAACGCGATAGATTTTCTTTTTGTGGTTCATCTCGGCACTTTCGTTCAGCCGCAATTTTTGCCGTTTATAAGCACGCTCGATCCAAGGAAGTGTCTTGAACGCTGCATTGTTTGCAAAATGCGTTCGCACAGGGAAAGACACGGGCACATTTGGAGAAAAATACCCGTGGCAGATCGAAATCAGTGTGGGATTTCATAGCCATGTGTTCGATCACTCGCAACAGCGACGCTGGCGAATTTATCAAACAGGTCAGCGAGAAAGGCGCCTTTTAAGGGCTGATCCTGCTCACCTGTGGCGCTGGGCCACATCATCCGCTTCCTCGCACCGATCACTACCAAGGAAAACGCTTTCGACACATCGCTCGCATTGCTTGCAGAGCGCGCAGGCCTGTCGACTGGTGTCTTCATGTTCTGCTCTCCGAGGATTCCCATTTATTGGCCGAAATTCACGGAGAACGAGAAGGTGCGCAAGCTCACCTTCACCGGCGCGACCAATGTCGGCAAGATCCTGATGCTCCAGGGCGCCAACGAGATCATGAAACGCGGCGCCGAGCTTGGCGGCAACGCCGTTCATTGTTTTCGATGGCGCCTCGCAACGAGTGAGAGCGTAGCGGACCACCTCGGCTGTCTTGGACTTGCCGGAGACCACTAATTTTCCGATTTATGGACCCCGAGCACGGCGGGTGTGGCCGACTACAGCCACGACGACGGCAGCATCTGCTGGCTCGGCTTAAGGAAAAGGGAGGGCCCGCCCGCTCCTATTTGACCTCAAGGAAGGCTCGAATTCGCTCTCCCGCCTGAGCAATGCTCAATAAGCCATCCATGTGCCCTCGCGTACCTTCCAGTTCGACGAATTCGACCGGCGTACCATCGGTTTTGATAATCGTTCCTGTCTCTCGCACTGCGTTTCCAGGAAAAATCAAGTCTTCATCGGTATAGATCAGCATCACGGGTACATTGATATCTAGGAGCCCTTTGTACAGGCTGTCTTTGGGCTGTCCAGCGACGAACAACTGATTGGCGCGCGCCAGATAAAGGAAATGGTTCGCATCTGACTGGGCAACGCGTGCTGCGCCCGCCTCGTTCAGCTTCGTGACGACCTTATAGTCATTCGCCCAACTCTGCCCGGGATCTGCACCTTCTATGGCCCAGTCCCGCCCAAATGTACCATCGGTCCATTCTGCCGAATTTGCCTGCAGTGTTAAAGTCTTCAGGGCTTGAGCCAGCCCTGCTTTTGGCGCCCGGCCTGTGTAATAATCTCCACCATTCCAGTTTGGATCCAGTTTGATAGCCGACGCCCAGACGTCCAGCCACGCGATCAGATTCGCATCTGCCCAACCAGAGGAAATGACTGGAATCACTCGCTCCAGTTTGTCGGGATAGCGTGCTGCCCATTCATAGCTTTGCAGCCCTCCCATGGAGGCGCCCATGACAGCATGCCATTTCTCAATCCCCAGTCGCTCCATCAGCCCTTTCTGCGTATCAACGAAATCGCCGATCGTCATGATTGGAAAATCCATACCCCAAGGCTTTCCTGTTTTGGGATTGATCGTCGCCGGTCCGGTGGTGATGACGTTCGGATCGTTGGCACCGAGATTGACCGGTGTGTCGACCGACACGACAAAGTATTTGTCCGTATCGATGGGCTTGCCGGACCCGATGATCGCATCCCAATAGCCGGCGCTTACATCTGCCTCCTTATATTTTCCCGCTGCGTGACTGCTTCCACTGAAATAATGCGGAATCAGGATGGCATTATCTTTGGCGTCGTTCAGCGTGCCATAAGTTTCGTACCCCAGCCGCATTTCGGGAACCGTCCTGCCTCCACGTGTCACGAAGTTCTTTAGGGTAAATTCCCGCTTCTCAACCAAAGGCTCATACGCCAATGCCGGGCCGGCCATCATGGCGACAGTGATAAGTATTTTCAGGCGCATTTACTTCTCCTTGGTCGGGATTACCAACGAAACAAAGCGGTGGCCTCAGCCTTTCAAAGCCGTATCCTGGTCACCGGATTTCACATTGATCCAGGTCAAAACTTCTCAGCTTCTAAGGGGCTTATTCGCCCCTGTAGGATCATGTCGCGGCCAGACCGCAGCGACTTCTCAAGAGTAATACTCTGGTGCCTTCTTGAAGGTCGACCACGCATCCGGGTCGTGGCCGGTGACGACGTTTGCCCCCGTTCTTTCCGCGATTGTGCGCAGCTTCTGTACAGAGCGAACAGTATCCACCGTCGATGCGAGGAAGCCCGGCAGCGCCTTTTCATCCCAATGGTCGAGTGTGTAGGCGGCATCGATCGTCAGAAGCAGCGGCTCACTATTGGGAAGGCGGACGAGAAAGGATTGATGGCCCATCGCATGGCCAGGACTGAAGATCGTCGTCAGCGTTCCGTCGCCATAAACATCGTAAAAATCGTCTTGAGTGCCGTTCAAAAACTGCCATTTCAGACCAGGGCGATCGAAATCCTTGCGGATATAGCCGCCATCGGCAAACCAGTCGGGCGTGAAGGCATATTCATATTCGGCCCTCTGCACGATATGCGTGGCATTCGGAAAGCGGCCGATCGCGCCGGTATGGTCGAGATGCAGGTGGGACTGCACGACGTATTTAACATCCGCCGGATCGAAGCCGAGAGCTTTGATCTGATCGACGCATCCTTTGTCCTTGTCAAGGACCGGCCAGTACACATCGCAAATACCGCCCCAGTGGCCGCGCGGGTCCGTCGCGACTTCAATGGCGTTTCCACCGTCGATGACGGTGTGACCGTCGGGATGGGTGATCAGGAAAAAAGGAACCGGGATTTCGTAATCCGCACCATTTCCCTGATTCATTTTGATGTTGTGCACTTTGCATTTCAGGGTGCCGGACTGAAGCATGTAAAGTCGGATATCCGTCACGTTGGATCCTCCCATAATGTTATAATGGCGGATGTCTGCGGAATCTTCAGAAAGCTTCCCGATACAGCGCCAGCGCATCCTCTTCCCGAACCTCGACCGGATTGTTGACGAGCAGGCGCCCCTGGTTTTTTATCGCATCCGTGGCCAGCATGGCGAGGCTGTTGTCGGTTACCCCGACATCGCGGAGCCGGCGCGGCGCGCCGCTTTTATCCATCAGCACCTGCATATGGGTAACGAAGTCCTCGGAACGGGCCGCAGTGTCGCCGCTTCCCTTGACTCCAAGCACATCGGCGAGCTCGGCGTAAAGCGGGGCAGCCGACTGTGCGTTGTAACGAAGGACTGGGCCGAGCATCAGGGCGTTCGAAAGACCATGCGGAATGTGGTAATGTCCACCCAGCGGATAGGCCAGCGCGTGGACCGCAGCCACCGGGGAATTGGAGAAAGCCTGGCCCGCAAGCATTGCACCGAGAAGCATGCCTTCGCGTGCATCCCGGTTTGTCGGCTCCTTGCAGGCAGCGATTAGATTGCTGCCAAGAAGCCGCAACGCCTCACGCGCAAGCGCGTCCGAAAGTGGGTTTTTCTTATACTTACTTGTATAGCCTTCGATGGCATGCACCATCGCATCGATGCCGCTTGCTGCGGTGTGAACCTGCGGCAAACCAACGGTCAATTCCGCATCCAGGAGCACGAAATCCGCATAGAGTTGCGGCGACACGACCCCCATTTTGGTCGTCTCGCCGGTGGTGATGATGGAAATGTTGGTGACTTCGGAACCGGTGCCCGCAGTCGTCGGAACGAGAACCAGTGGGACACGCGCCCCCTGAACTTTGCCGATGCCGTACATGTCGGCGAGCGGTTGTGCCGATGGCAGCAGCACCGCAGCGAGCTTTGCTATATCCAAGGACGAGCCACCACCGAGACCAATCACGATATCGGCTGCGACTTGCCGCGCCTCCTCGACACAACCATACAAAACACTTTCCGGTGGATCTGGCACAACCCTATCGAAAATCGCCACGCTGAAGCCAGCCGCCTCCAGACTGGCGGCAATGGGCGCAATCAACCCAGCCTTCACAAGGCCCGCATCGGTGACCAAAAGCACCTTGCGCGCGGCAAAACGCGCAGCGATGATTTCACCTAATCGCTTAGCTCCGCCCCAGGCCATTTCAATGGATAGGACAGTTCGAAACTCGAACGGATTGATCGTCATTCAGTCCTCCCTTGTCGTCAGCTGCTTAAGCGATCGCCGAGCACAGATATTTGATTTCCAGGTAGTCATCGATCCCGTAACGGGAGCCTTCCCGTCCGAGGCCGGACTGCTTGACGCCGCCAAATGGCGCTACCTCGTTCGAGATCTGACCGGTGTTGTGACCCACCATGCCGTACTCCAGCGCTTCGGCCACTCGCCATGTCCGACGGACGTTTTCAGTATAGAAATAGGCAGCCAATCCGAATTCCGTATCGTTGGCCATAGCGACCGCCTCTTCCTCTGTCTCAAAGCTGAAGAGAGGCGCGACTGGCCCGAAGGTTTCCTCGCGTGCGACCTTCATCGCCTGTGTCGCTCCCGTCAGGACGGTTGGTTCGAAGAATGTCCTGCCAAGGCTGTGTCGCTTGCCACCTGCGACCACTTTCGCTCCCTGCGCGACCGCATCGCTAATATGGTCCTCGACCTTGGCAATGGCGTCAGCATCAATCAGCGGCCCGATCGTTACGCCCATCTGCGTACCTTCACCGACTTTCAGTGCAGAAACCTTCGCGGCAAGCTTTTCAGCGAAGACAGCGTAAACACCGGACTGCACGTAGATACGGTTTGTGCAGACGCAGGTCTGACCAGCATTACGGAATTTCGAAGCGACGGCACCATCGACGGCGGCATCGAGGTCCGCGTCGTCAAAAACAATAAAGGGTGCGTTGCCGCCGAGCTCCATTGATAGTTTTTTTATCGTCGGCGCCGACTGCGCCATCAGAATTCGCCCCACCTCGGTCGATCCGGTGAAAGAGAGTTTTTTGACAATGTCGCTTTCCGTCAGCACCTTGCCGATCTCGCGTGCTTTTCCTGTCACAATCTGGAAAACGCCGGCGGGAATGCCTGCCTGATCGGCCAGAACGCCGAGAGCAAGCGCCGTGAGGGGTGTCTGCTCAGCCGGCTTAACCACCATTGTGCACCCGGCAGCCAGCGCAGGCGCCGCCTTGCGTGTAATCATTGCTGCCGGGAAGTTCCAGGGCGTGATCGCAGCGCAGACACCGATCGGCTGCTTGAAAACCAGGATGCGCTTGTCGGTGGTGGGTGCGGGTATGATGTCCCCATACACTCTCTTTGCCTCCTCGGCAAACCATTGAATGAAGGAGGCAGCATAGAGTATTTCCCCCCTGGCTTCGGAGAGGGGCTTACCCTGTTCAGCCGTCAACAGCGCGGCGAGATCGTCTGCATTTTCTACTATCAGGTCGAACCAGCGAAGCAGGACGGCCGCTCTTTCCTTGGCTGCAAGCGCGCGCCACGATCGGAACGCCATCTCGGCCGCTGCGACCGCCTGCTCAATATCTGCCGTCTCCAGCGCAGGGACGGTGCCGACAATCTCCCCCGTCGCGGGGTTCTTGACGGCTACGTTGTTCTGAGAGCTCGCAACCCACTTGCCATTTATCAGGCATCGATCGCGTAGCAGTTCCGTTTTTTTTAGATTGACCATGACCTCTCCCAAGCATACAGTTCAATCTGATGAACCAATATCGTCGTATTGAACTAGCCTGACAGGAGGTATCGGAGGTGTCAAGTGCAAGACTCACCCCAGTGGAAGACACTGCGATCGGAAAATCGGTCGATTCTGTTCCGGCGCTCAGGCGCGCCGTCTCGATCCTCGATCTTGTCACCAATTCCAGCGACGCAATGTCGGCCGCCGACATCACACGGGCTATGTCGTTGCCAAAAAGTACGGCGCACGGGCTACTTGGCGTCATGGTAGAGCTTGGCCTCCTTGTTCGCAAACAGGACGGCACATTCCGGCTCGGTCCACATCCTATGCGCTGGGCGCACGGCTTTCTATCCGAGATGGACATGGTGTCAGTTTTCCGGAATTATTTTGCTTCGGATACCACATTGTCTCCTTACACGGTTACACTGACGACCCTTGACCGTCACGAGGTCGTCTATATTGATTGCCGAAATTCCGACCAGCCCCTGGGACATACTTTCCGGATTGGAATGCGTCTTCCTGCCACCTTTACCGCAACAGGCAAAATGCTGCTTTCCGAAATGCCGGAGGATAAGCTCGAGGCTCTCTTCAGAGCGAACTTTCCTTTGCCCCTCACCTCTAGAAGCGTCAAAAATCTTGCCGCACTAAGGCAGGAGCTGGCTGACATACGTATGCGCGGTTTTTCGATCGATAACGGCCAGGTTCGCGAAGGGATGATCTGCATCGGCACCGCTCTGAGAGATCATACGAGATGCGCGGTTGCCGGCATTGCCATCAGCCTTCTGGAAAGCGAAACGACTCCGGCGCTTATCGAGTCACTCGGAGAGACGATGCGCAAATCAGCCGCCATTCTTTCCGAGCAATTGGGGCATAGCAGCTCATCACGCATCAGCGTCGAAGGATAGCGTAGCGTTTGGGGAGAGCGGAAATTTGCTGCCGAGCAAAGGGTGGGGTTGGCTCAGCTTGAGCAACGCGGCTGCTCTCTGACCCTAACGCAGGCCGTCGCAGCGTCGAACCGAATGGCTGCGAAAATGTACATTTGGGCTCACCGTCAATCCGATGCAAGTGTCGATGTCGCGGTTCGCTCTCCAGGCGAATGGCTACATAAGCAGCTGACGAAAATCCTCTCCACGTCGATTTTTTGATGGAGGTTTTGCCAAAAGCGAGCTCCTGGGGGAGTTCAGGAGAAGTCGTCTTCGGGGATTCTTCGTGAGGCTGACGTCGCCCGTTTCCCCTTTAGGAACAGTTCGCGCCGCTGATTGTACTCACCTTCTGGCTGAACAGCCGCTCCTCCATCTTGACGTTGGTTGCAATACTCACTATACACAGTAATGAACTAAGTTCAATAGAATGAACTCAGTTGCGTGGCCGCAGCGTGAGAGGACGCTTCGGCCTACCACGCAAGCGTGTCATTGCACCGGAACAGGCAATTTGCCGTAGAGGAGGAATCTATGAAGAAGTCGTGGTCTCTGACCATTGCAGCCATCTTTCTGTCTGCCACCGCCCCCGATGGCCTCTTGGCTCAGGAGCCAAAGCCCTTCACGATTGGCGTTGTGACATTCCTGTCCGGTGCACCGGCTGGTCCCTTCGGCATCCCCGCAAAGATTGCCGCCGAAGTCTTTGCCCAGCAGGTCAACGCCGGTGGCAAGCTGCCGGCGCCGTATGACAAGGTCGGCTTTGGCGGCCGTCCGATCGAACTCGTCATTATCGACGAGGCCGGTGGCACCACCAAGCAGGTTTCCGAACTACGCAATCTCGTAGAACAGCAGAGCGTAGACATGATCGTCGGCTACACGTCCTCGGGAGATTGTCTTGCGGTCGCGCCTGTTGCCGAAGAACTGAAAACGATGACACTTCTCTTCGATTGCGGCACGCCGCGCATCTTCGAGGAAGCTGACTACGAATATGTATTCCGCCCCGTTGCAACCGCGACGATGGACAACGCCGGTGCCGCACTCTACGTCAACGAGACAGTCAAGAAATTCAACACCTACGCCGGCATCAACCAGAACTACGCCTGGGGTCAGGACGCCTGGAACGACTTCGAGGGCACACTGAAGAGCCTTCGCCCCGAAGTTACGCTGACGACCTCGCAGATGCCGAAGCTCGGTGCCGGTCAGTACAATACTGAAATCTCCGCAATTCTCGGCAGCAAACCCGATATCATTCATTCGAGCTTCTGGGGTGGCGACCTTGAGGGTCTCGTGCTTCAGGGAGCGCCGCGCGACCTGTTCAAGAACGCCACTGTCGTTCTGACGGCAGGCGAAACGGCGATTCATCGCCAGGGCAAACAAATCCCAGATGGCACCATCATCGGCGCCCGCGGTCCAAACGGCATCTTTGCACCGGACAACGCCTATAACGACTGGTTCAAGACCGCTTACAACGCCAAGTCCGCCACGCCCCCCAGCTATCCGTCCTACCACATGGTGCAGACGCTTTTTGCGGCGAAGTTCGCTTATGAGAAGGCACAGGGCGGCGACACCGCCAAGACGCCGACTACGGAGGAGATCGCCGCTGCTCTCAAGGGTGCCACCTTCCAGAGTCCCTCGGGCGAAGTGAAGATGTCGCTGGGCAAGGGCAACCAGGCTGTGCAAGAAATGGTCTATGGCCGCACCAAGACCGTCGATGGCAAGCTGACCTTCGTCGATGTGATCCGCTACGCTCCAGAAAAAGTGAACCCACCGGAAGGCATGACCAGCCATGAGTGGATCAAGAATAAGCTGAAGTGATCCGGAAATTTCACCGCGGCATCGCTTGCGCGGGTTCCCGGCGCGTTTGGCGCCGCAATCCCTTTGAAGCGGTTTTCACCTTTCGCGCGCCGACTGGCACCGAAGATGGATCCCGTCCCTCCTTCCGAAACGGTGTGTGGCATGAACGCGTTTCTAGGCGCCGTGATTGACGGCATTCTGTATTCCGCATGGCTCTTTATCATCGCAGTCGGCTTGACGCTGATCTACGGTGTGATGAAGATCCTCAACATGGCCCATGGCACGTTCTATGCCATCGGCGCCTACGTGTCGGTTACTCTGTTAAGTTACTGGTTCGCCCAGGGGCTGCCGCCCGCTGGAAGCATTCCGGTCATGATTGTCGCGGCGCTGATCGCCGGTACGATTGTCGGCCTCGTCGTCGAACGGGGCGTCCTGCGCTTCTTGGCGGGCCGCGATCCGGTCGTGCTGCTACTGGTAACCTACGCGCTCTTCCTCATTCTGGAAGACGTGGTGAAGCTCATCTGGGGTGTCGATCCATGGATAGCGTCCGACCCGGTGTGGGCTTTCGGCAACGTCCATCTCGGCCCCCTTGTCTACCCGACCTACAATCTCATTATCGTAGTCGTGGCGATCATCAGTGGTGGTCTCCTCACGTGGTTTCTGCAATTCACTGCCAAGGGCAAGATGCTGCGCGCCGTCATCCATGATCCGGAAGCATCGCTGGCGATGGGCATCAATGTCAGCCGCTGGAAAATGTCGGCCTTTGTGGTCGGCTCGATTCTCGCCGCGCTCGGCGGCGCCTTCACAGCTCCGACCATCTCTGTGGCGCCGGGCATGGGGGTCGAAGTGATCGTCATGATGTTCGCCGCGGTGGTGATTGGGGGGCTCGGATCGATTCCTGGCACCGTCGTCGGTGCACTGATCGTCGGCTTCGTCCGCTCGCTTGCCGTCCACTATTGGCCCGAAGTCGAAGTGTTCAGCATCTATGCAGTGATGGCTATCGTTCTCGCCCTGCGTCCGCAGGGGTTGTTTCCCGGTGTGGAGTTGCGCAAGATATGATGAACAAACCCCAAACCTTTGTGCCTCTCGCCGTCGGCGCGGCACTTTTCCTTATTGCCGCAGCCTGGGCGCTGCCCACCTGGAACTTCGTCATCTCGATCGGCCTTGCCAAGGGGCTTGCGGTACTCGGCCTCGTGCTGATGATGCGGGCCGGGCTGGTCTCGTTCGGCCAAGGACTTTACTACGCAATCGGCGGCTATTCCGTCGGCCTGATGGTCAATCTCTGGAAAATCAACGAAACGGTTCTCCTGCTCATTACCCCGGTCGCCATCGCCGCGGCGACTGCAGCTTTCGCCGGTCTCCTTCTGTCGCGTTACCGCGACATCTTCTTCGCGATGCTGACGCTGGCTCTTTCGATGCTTTTATACGGTCTTCTGGTGAAGTCGGTGGAACTTGGCGGCACGGACGGGTTCAACATCCGAGGTGTGACCTTGTTCGGCCTGCCACTTAGCGGTGCTGCGCGATCCAATGGCCTCGTTATCCTCATCCTGATCTGTTTTACAGCGGCGATAACCGTTTGGTACTTCGGCAAGACGTCTCTCGGTCGCCTGCTGCCGGGCATCAAGGATAACGAAATCCGCGTCGAGTATCTCGGTGCGTCCGCAAACAAGACGATCTATCTCTCCTACATCCTTGCCGCAGTTCTAGCCGCCCTGGGCGGTGCCATGAGCGGCATTTTCGTCGCGCATGTGGATCCGGAAATGGCTTTCTGGGCAACTTCGGGCGAATTCGTAGTGATTGCGGTCCTAGCCGGTACCGGGAACATCTTCACGCCTTTCATTGCCGCGCTCGCACTCGAATTTGTCCGGACGTTCGCCTATCAGCACGCCCCCAACACCTGGCAACTGGTACTTGGAGTCATCATCCTATCGATGATCTTGTTTCTGCCGACAGGCCTTGGCGGCATCCGTTTTGGTAAGCGCAAGGCAACCGTCGAGGCAGGAGAAAAAGCATGAAGCCGATTATTGAAGCAAAGAGCCTCATTAAGCGGTTCGGCGCGGTAACTGCCGCAAACGACGTAAATGTCGACATCATGTCTGGAACGATTTCGGGGCTGATCGGCACAAACGGCGCCGGCAAGACGACGTTTATCAATATGATTACGGGCTACCTCGGCCCGGACTCCGGTTCGATCCTGCTCGACGGACAGGAAATCGTCGGGCTTTCACCTCGTCAGATCACTCGGCGCGGCGTTGCCCGGTCCTTTCAGATACCGCAATTGTTCAACTCGCTGACAGCGATTGAGAACCTGATGTTTGCCTACAGCGCCACGGACAGCGTTGGCATCAAGGGCTTTTCAATTCTTTCCGACGACGAGCTCGCGACCCATGCTGACGAGAGGCTCGAGGTGTTCGGACTTGGAGCGTTCCGCAACTCGATTGCCGGCACGATGCCCGAAGGCATCCGCAAGCTTCTCGACATTGCAATTGCCATGGTTGGCAAGCCGAAGGTTCTTTTCCTGGACGAGCCGACGAGCGGCGTCGCCAGCGAAGAAAAATTCTCGGTCATGGACCGCATTATTGATGCGACCCGTGTCGCAGGCGTCAGCGTGCTCTTCGTCGAGCACGACATGGAGATCGTTGGCCGCTACTCCGACCGCGTGCTCGCTTTCTTCGAAGGCCGGGTGCTGATTGATGGACCTCCGGAAACCGTCCTCAGCGACCGACAAGTGCGCGAACTCATCATTGGTGAAGAACATTGCGTTCTCAGGGAGGACAACCATGCTTGAAGTGAAGTCAATCAACGTCTCCATCGGCGGGGTACCTATTCTGCGTGACGTTTCCATGAAGGTCGAAGCCCGCTCGATGGTCGGAATCGTCGGCCGCAATGGTGCCGGCAAGACCACGTTGATGCGTGCGATAATGGGGCTCTTGCCACTCCGGGCAGGTTCGATCCATTATGAGAAGAAGGACATTTCCCGTGAGGCGCCGCATCTGCGCGTGCACCACCAGATGGGCTTCGCGCCGGAAGACCGGCGCCTTATTCCCGAACTGACTGTTGAGGAAAACCTGCTTATTCCGGCATGGGCAGCTGGCGTCACAGATGCGCAGAAGCGGCTCGACGATGTCTATGCGCTCATTCCGGAGGCAGCGGACTTCCGCCATCGCCGCGCCCTGCAGCTTTCAGGCGGCCAGCAGAAACTCGTGGCCATCGGTCGCGCACGCATGACTGGCACCCAGCTGTTAATGCTAGACGAGCCATTCGAAGGCGTCGCCCCCGCGCTTTCCAAGCGCATTTCCGAGGTAGTCGCATCCCTGCAGCCGCTTGGTCTTTCCATCCTTCTTTCCGGCGCCGATCTTCGGCACGCCGGTAAGGGCCTCGATATGGTTTATCGCATGGACCGTGGCCAGATCACTTCTATTTGACCGTCATTGGCAGCGCCTGTGCATCTCTGCTGCGTCCCAACCGCCGCATACGAAATTGTGAACCACTTCGGTAACCTGTGGTTTCGACGGTTGCTCTTTCAAGGCTGCGTTGGAGGCATTCGCGCGGGCTTAGGAGCGCGGGTCTAAATACTGGTCATTCTTTGTTCTTCATCATTGCCGCCTGAAGCTGTGGGCAAGTGGGATCCTATCCCAAGGTATGGTTTAGCGGGATAGCACTGGCCTACCAGTGTTTCGGGTGGGTCAGTTGTTGATGACAATCAACTTACGACATCGTCGTCACCTTTTTCGGCTTCGCGAGACGAATTCTTCCTCCCCCAATCGCGTATTTTTCGCCCTGAAGCCTATCGAACCGCCCCTGCGTTTGCGGTGGTGATCGGGACGGATTTCGACGCGACATGTCGGCAACCCTACAAAACCCCTCCGCATGGCGACAACGAAACATGTGCAATCTCGAAGGCTTACCGGCGCAACCTGATTGGCACGAGTAGTGCTCAGAGTAAGCCGGGTCGCTAAAGCCCGATCGTGGTCCCGACCTGATTGGCACGAAGGGAGACTGACATGGCAGAAATGCAAAAAAGATCACCTCCAGCCCTGAGGGCGAACAGCGCGAGGTCAAGGGGTCCGACCTCTTTGTCCGGGCGCTTGAAAACCAGGGAGTCACGTGCATCTTCTACATCCCCGGCGAGGAAACCATCGACCTCTTCCATTCGCTGAGCAACTCGACGATCAAGGTCGTGCCGACCCACACCGAGCGGGCCGCGGCCCTTATGGCCGCCAACTGGGGTCGGCTCACCAGCCGCACTGGCGTCTGCATCACCACCTGCGGTCCGGGCGCGCTCAACGTCCCGAACGGCGCGGAATATGCCCGGCTCAATGGCATGCCGGTGCTGCTGATCGCCGGCCAGAAGGCGATCAAGAACCGCCGCCAGGCGGGTTTTCAGAGGTCCGCCACCGTCGAGGTGATGAAGCCTGTGACCAAGCACGCAATACAAATCACATCGGCGGAGATGATCCCGCCAACGGTCAGTGAAGCATTCCGCATCACCCAGGAGGGAAAGAAGGGGCCGGTGTATATTGAACTTCCGGAAGATATCGCGGCCGAAAATGCGAGAAGGAGGTAGCGCCGATTGCGCCGCACAAGCGCGAACTGCCGATAGCAAACGATGCGGCCCTCGATCGCGCCGCCGCCCTCATCACCGCAGCCAAACGTCCGCTTCTCGTGTTCGGGGCCGCCGCCCCGCGTCGCGCCGCCTCGTGTCCCGGCTTGATAGCGGTTATGGAGCAATTTGTGAACCGCACGGGCATTCCGTTCTTTACCACTCAAATGGGCAAGGGTGCTGTGTCCGAAGACTCCCATCTCTATATGGGCACGGCGGCGCCTTCCGAAGGCGACTATGTGCATGACGCCGTCGACAAGGCCTACCTGATCATTACGATCGGCCATGACACGACCGAAAAACCGCCCTTCCTCATGGGGCCGAAGGGACGGGAGGTCATTCACATCGGAGATCAGTCGCCGCCCGTCGAGCAGGTCTACTTCCCGCAATCCGAGGTCATCGGCGACATCGGCCATTCGCTCAAGGCGCTGGCGGATCGCCTTGAGGGCAAGCTGCCCAATGCCCGCGCATTGCTGCCGCTGCGCGAGAAGATCCTCTCCCGGATGTCCAACGACGCCGATGAAGAACGTTGGCCGGTCACGCCGCAGCGACTGGCGCACGACGTGCGCAAGGTCATGACGGAAAACGGCATCGTTGCGCTCGACAACGGCTTGTACAAGCTCTCGTTCGCCCGCAACTACCCGACCTATCTCCCCAATACGCTGCTGCTCGACAACGAGCTGGCGACCATGGGCGCGGGACTGCCGTCGGCGATTGTTGTCGCGATGTCAATCCCGGGCGGCGCGTCATGGCGGTCTGCGGCGACAACGGCTTCCACATGACCAGCCAGGAACTGGAGACGACCCGCCGCCTCAAGCTCAACCTGGTCGTGCTCATCGTGGAGGACGGCGGCTACGGCATGATCCGCCATAAGCAAGCCGCCCGCGGTTTCCCGGATTTCGGCAACACCGTCGACAATCCGGATTTCGTGAAATTGGCCGAAGCCTATGGGGTCAAGGGTACGCGCGTCGAAGCGCTGGACGATCTGGTGCCAGCGCTGGAAGCCGCTTTCGAAGGCGGCGGCGTCCATGTCGTCGTAGTGCCGATCGATTATGCGGAGAACAAGTGAGTGCTCACCGACGAGCTGCAACTCGCGCAAAGCGTAACCGGGATAAACCGCCCTCAGGAGCCCAGGAGGTCGACAGCAATGATCATCTTTTCAGAGCGGACGGCGGGCCCTGCTGTCCGAGAAAGCAACAGGAGGACCACAACATGAAACAGTTTATCTTCCAGACCCCGCCAAACATCCTTATCGAGGCAGGCGCATCCAGCAAGATCGCCGACGTCCTCAAGGGCTACAAGGCCGCCCGGCGCCGAGATCTGGATCGATGGCGGGCATAATCCCGGTGCCGGCGAAGTGATCGCCGAAGCCATGGCCAATTTCGAGGAACGCCAGTCTCGGCCGCTTTTTCTGATCATCGGCATGATCAATACCAGGGATCCGGTCGGCTATTTCAAGGCCTTTACCGGCCTGGTCGAAAAGGTTTTCTGCGTGCCGATCCGCGGCAGCGAAGCGATGGTCGACCCGGTGATATTGTCGAATGCCGCTTATGATGCCGGTTTGGTTGCCGAACCGATGTTGAAGGTCGGCGATGCGCTGGAGGCGATAAAGGCATTTCTCGATCCGGAGGAATTGCCGCCACGCATCCTGGTCGGCAGATCTCTCTATCTCGTCGGCGACGTGCTTGCCGACAACGGCACGCCGCCGAAGTGAAGGCTGCAAAATGAAAAAAGCCCGGTCTAGCCGGGCTTTTTCATCAATGTGATATAATTCGTCGATATCAATCAGACAGCGCTCGAAATCCAGTTCGAAAGAACCGTCTTCGGCTTTGCGCCGACAGAGATATCGGCAACTTCGCCGCCCTTGAAGATTGCAAGGGTCGGAATGGAGCGCACACCGAACTGTGCAGCGAGTTCCGGGTTCTCGTCGATATTCAGCTTGGCGACCTTGACCTTGCCTTCCATCTCGACGGCGATTTCTTCGAGGCTCAGAGCGATCATCTTGCACGGGCCGCACCATTCGGCCCAGAAATCGACGACGACGGGTATTGCGGATTCCAGAACTTCCGACTGGAAATTATTGATATCGACTTTCACGATAGCCATGGGCTGCTCCTTTACCGGAATTGGGTGTTGAACGGGCGTGTCGCAAAGCGGTCGGCCGAACGCATTGAGCTGAAATACGTTCTGCAGCGGCTCGACAAATACACCCCGGTGATTTCGTCTTCTGAAATGGCTTCTGCGGTTACGTGCCATTTGAAAGTATCCTTCTTTTGGGAGAGTGCCGACGCCCCGCTGGCAGGTGAGCCGCCGTAGGGGGCGAGCTATGAAGGCCGCCGCCGGCTCAGCTGGATCTTCGAGTTGCGCAGCGACTCGACTGCGTCAAAGTTTTCCTCGGCGGAGACGCCGAACATGTACTCGACTCCCTCGTCTCGAGTGCCGAGACAAGAAAGTCAGCCTCCTTGAGGCGTGCATCTACAGACTGAGGCATACATAACCTTCTGACGGTTTTTATCTCATTGACGGCTCCATATCGTCACGACGATCTAGATACACCTCTTCAAACCGCGCAGTCAAGAATCATTTTGCACCAACGAACGTGCCGGCTCCATCGGAGCAGGCCTTTCCTCAAGCCATTGAATTTTTCTCTTAGTGAGGGCGCAGCGAGGAAATTTCCTCGGCGATCCGCTCCGCAGTCGGGCGCGGATTCGTCTTCGGCCGGGACGAACGATCCCCCACGTCGGCGGGCAATTCGTCGACCTTGCCACAATCCTCCATGCTTTTGGCAAGCCACTCGGCCAGCTTCGCGTCATCGGGTGCGAAAAGGGCTGCCGGATGCACGAAACGTTCTTTCTTGAAGTGCTCGACAAGGGCAGCGCGGGTGTCCCTGACGCGCGGGCGGGGAACGACACTCGTGCCGCCGCAGGACGCTTCCAAAGCCGGGCGGGTGAGGCACGCGAGGAACTCCTCCTTGCCCATGTTCGGAAGATCTGCGTCGGCGCCGATGGCATCGCCGGCAATGCGGACAACGACGCCGCTGTCCGAACGATTGGTGCGCGCCGACAGGGCGTCGATCAGGGTCAACCTTGCCACGACACGAAGCGTGTCGATGTCGACCTCCAGCTTGCCGTTTTCGCCGATCAACTGGGCAGCGTGCCGGGCGAACCGCCTGGACCCATAGAGATGCCCGGAGGCTTCGGAGCCGGAGTCGACCGAGACGTTCTGTCCAGCAAACGCACGCACCAGCATTGCCATGAGCGTATCTTCCTCGATCGGGGCCCGTGCCAGCGCCTCGTGCAGCGCGTCGGTGCGGAAATCGCCGATCATGTCGATGCCGTTTCGGGTCACGTCCGGCCCGGTCTTGGCTGAAACGTCGATGGCAGCCTCGTTTCCGTCCTCGCCGCCGGGCGCGGTCGGATCGCCCTTGCCTTTCGCTTGTCTGGCTTCCGGCATCCGAAAATGGGCAGACTGCACCTTGCCCTCACGATCGAGAAACATGGCGATGCAATCGCCTTTGCCGGGCTTGCCGTACAGGTAACGCCACTTACCGCGGATCTTGACGTAGGTCTCGTCGATCCTGACCGAACCACAATGCGAGCGCCGAAACTGGCGCAGCCGCTTCTCGATCATCGGAACATAGGCAAGTACCCAGCGGTTAATCGTGCTGTGGTCCACTTCGAAGCCGCGCTCTTGGAACATCTCCTCAAGGTCTCGGTAGCTGAGCGGATACCGCAGATACCAGGCCGCCGCCTGCACGATGAGCCATGCTCGAAATGCCGCCCTTTGAAATCATCTTTCGACCAGCGCTTCAGCTTCTCGGCAATGGTATTCAGAAACACAGGCTCGCTCCACAAATTCGAAGCGAGAATTTCTCCGGCGAGTGTCAACAGACGGTTAACTAAGAAAATTTGCGACAGGCCCGGTCATCGCCCTGGCCCCGAGGACGCTGGAACGGGACGAGCGACTTGGTTTTTCGCAGTGAGTTGCTGCTATGGAGCGCCGACCTTTGCTTCAACTCCAGTCACACCATAGCCGTCCTGCTCAAGGGCGGCGGCGTACGCGACGGCATATGCCGCGATCTTATTCGCACAATCCATTCCATTGATAACTTGGCGAGCGTCGATGAAGTTGGTTGCCCGAAGATTAATGTAATCCGAGAGCTTCTTGCCGGTAAACCAGCCTTCCTTCAAGCCCATGACAAGCACCTTCGCCGCAATTTCCGGTACCAGTGCTCTTGCTGGAACGGAAACGATATCAATGCCGAGCTTGATGCTGGCCACGCGGTAGTTTTTCTTGTGCGTGAGTTGGGCGTATCCTCTCCCAAACCAGCCTTTACGCCAATATGGGGAGGAGACCCAAGGCAGCCCGCCCTTTGCCCATGCGCTGTCAAGACGGGCAATCGCCTGAAAGTCAGATATCGCGAGAGTCTCGCGCACCGGCTTCATAAGGCATCTAGTTTCATGAAATGCCGTAGCCAACACGTAGGCGCATTGGTTGCGCTGTAATGTGTGCACCTTGCATTCCGAGATTAGAAGTCGGGTGTCCCCGCGGTCGAGGTCGCCGACGCCGCTTTTGGCGGCAAACGCCACGGCGACGCAAATTAAAATAATCAGGCATGCTGCAGCGAGTGTTCGGAGTATCGGCTCCGCTTCCCGTTCAGGGTGCCGCATGAGTGCGCCACCTACGTATTCGAAGGCGTCCCGTGCGTGTTCTACGTCTGATGACGGGCGGTACTTGCCATAGTAGTAGGCTATCTGCATCGCTTAACTCCGCAATATGCTGAGAACAAATCGACAGACGCCCCGCATAGGTGCGCAACTCAATTTTAATTTGTAAACAATAGGGTAGCGTACGTAACGGACCAAGGAGAGCAAAGTGACTCTTGCCGGGCGCCGCTCTGTCAATCGTTGTACTTATGGGCTGTGGCCAAAGAAAAAGGGAACCCACGTCGACACTCCCAATGGAGAAAGAGAACGTTGGGAGCTATGAGCGCGCGAGAATGGCGAGCGCGAAGTTCGGATCGCCTCCTTTCCATGCTCCTAGAGCAGCCTCTGGACCTCGCGTATCGTCTCCTCCCGACTCGACAGCACGTTGATGAATTCGGGCATGTGGGAGATGTCCTCGCGGGCGATCACTCTGTTTTTGCCTGTTTGATCATCATGGATCGCGAATTCGGATCACCTTTCCTGACTCATTCGAATTCGGCCCGCGACAGACTGGTTTGTTCGCTTTCGGGTTTGCGATGGAGCCGCAATTCCGCAAGAAGGCTCGACGTAACCTGATCGATGGGCCTCAGCCCATCAACGGTGCGTAGGAGGCCGGCGGTGCGGTAGTAGTCCGCGAGCGGCTGCGTCTGAGTCCGGTAGGCTTCGAGCCTGACTTTCAGCGCCTCCGGATTGTCGTCGGCGCGCACCGGCAGGCCTGCGGCCTTGGCCTCGCGCGCCCGATAGATGATGCGGTCGAGGAGCACGGATTCGACGACCTTCAGTTCGAGCACCGCATCGAGCCCGATGCGCGCCTGTTCGAGCGCTTCGTCGAGGGCCCGCGCCTGTCCCAGCGTGCGGGGAAAGCCGTCGAGGATGAAGCCGGATGCAGCGCCCGGCTCGGCGATGCGTTCGAGGACGCAATTGACGACGATGTCGTCGCTAACCAATTCGCCCCGCGCTATGAAGTCGCGCACAGCAAGGCCGACCGGCGAGCCCTTGGTGACCGCAGCGCGCAGCATATCTCCCGTCGACAGCTGCGGCACGCCCAGCCGCTCTGCCAGGCGCGTTGCCTGCGTTCCCTTGCCCGCCCCCGGCGGTCCAAGGATGATCAATCTCATCGTTCCCTCCTTCGTACGTCTGGCCATTGTCTTTCCCTTGATCGCCCCGTCGGCCCCGATGAGGCGACACGCCGGAACCCACGTCTTCATCTTGTGCTGCCGTCAGCCAGCCTTCCGGTTCAGCCGGTTGTCTATCAGGTGGTCGACCACGGCGGGGTTAGAGAGCGTCGAGGTGTCACCGAACTCGGTGCATTTGTCCTCAGCTATCTTGCGCAGGATGTGGCGGATGATTTTCCCCGAGTTTGTTTTCGGCAGACCCACCGCGAACTGAACCTTGTCGATCGTGAAGATCGGGCCGATCGCCCTGCGAATCCAGGAAACGAGTTCATTGCGCAGCTCGTCAGAGGCAGTCTCGCCGTCGATAAGGACTACGTAAGCGTAGATGTCCTGCCCCTTGATCTCGTGCGGATAGCCGACCACCGCGGCTTCCGAAACGCTAGCGTGGGCGACTAGGGCGGACTCGAGTTCCGCCGTGCCGATGCGGTGGCCGGAGACGTTGATGACGTCGTCGACGCGGCCCGTGATCGAGTAATAGCCGTCTGCATCGCGCCGGGCGCCATCGCCGGTAAAATATTTGCCGGGATAGCGGGAGAAATATTCCTGCTCGAAGCGCTCGTGATCGCGGTAAAGCGTTCGCATCTGGCCCGGCCAGCTGTCGGCGATCACCAGGTTTCCGTGTGCAACGCCATCAAGCACGTCGCCCGCCTCATCGACCAGCTCAGGCTTGACGCCGAAGAAGGGGCTGCCGGCGGAGCCTGGCTTCAGGTCGGTGGCGCCGGGAAGCGGCGTAATCAGGATGCCGCCGGTCTCGGTCTGAAACCAGGTGTCGACGATCGGGCAGCGACCGCCGCCGACGACGCGGTGATACCATTCCCAGCTTTTCGGGTCGATCGGCTCGCCGACTGAACCGAGGAGGCGGAGCGAGGCGAGCGAATTCGATTTCACTGCGTCCTCACCCCGGCCCATCAAGGAGCGGATCGCCGTGGGGGCGGTGTAGAACAGGCTGACCTTGTGCTTGTCGATGACGTCCCAGTAGCGTGACGCGCTCGGATAGGTCGGTATACCTTCGAAGATCAGCGTCGTCGCACCGTTGGCGAGTGGCCCGTAGACAATGTAGCTGTGGCCGGTGATCCAGCTGATTTCGGCAGTGCACCAGTGGATGTCGCCGTCGTGGTAGTCGAAGACATATTGATGCGTCATGGCGGCATAGACGAGATAGCCGCCTGTGGTGTGCACCACCGCCTTCGGCTTGCTGGTGGAACCTGACGTAAAGAGGACGAACAGCGGGTCCTCCGCTTTCATCTCCTCTGGCGGGCATTGATCGGGGACGGTCTCGGCGAGATCGTCATAATAGTGGTCGCGGCCTTTCAGCATCCCTACCGGTGCGCCGGTGCGCTTGACCACGATGACGGTTTTCACCACCTTGGGAAGCTTGTCCAGCGCAGCGTCCACATTGACCTTCAGCTCCAGCTTGCGCCCACCGCGCAGGCCCTGGTCGGCGGTGACCACGACGGTGCTCGCCGCATCGGCGATGCGGCTTGCCAGGACTTCGGGCGGGCACTGGCTGGAGAGCGCCGAATGGATCGCGCCGATGCGCGCGCAGGCGAGCATCGCATAAGCCGCCTCGGGGATCATCGGCAGGTATAGGGTGACGCTGTCGCCCTTCCGGATGCCCTGTGACCGCAAAACGTTAGCCCATTTCATGACTTGGGCGTACAGTTCGCGATAGGTAATGCGGGCGACATCCTTCGGGTCGTCCCCCTCCCAGATGATGGCGACCTGGTCGCCCCGCTCGGTCAGATGCCGATCGATGCAATTATAGGAGACGTTGGTGGTGCCGTCCTCGAACCACCTGATCGAGACCTTGCCCGGTTCGAACGAAGTGTCCTTGACGGTGCTGTAAGGCTTGATCCAGTGGATGCGCTTGCCGTGTTCGCCCCAGAACTGGTCCGGGTTGGCGATCGAGGCCACGTACATCGCCTCGCGGCGCTGCGCATCGGTGGACGCGCGTTCGGCCCATGCCTTCGGAACTGGATAGACGCCTGCCTTCTTGTTGCCGTTCATTGTCGTTGTCCTTCCTAGGACGTTCTTCGCAGCTCCCCATCACCTCGACGGGTGGAGGATTGTCATGCACGAATTATGCTTTCCGTTCGGCAGGTCCGGCCTCACGTATCCGTTCGGAGTGTCGCTGCCTTGCGGAACTGCTCGAAAATTTCGGTCATCCGGTTGCGGGCGATGGCGAAAGCGTTCTCGCTGGCCTTGACCGCCATGCTGGTGATCTCGCGCGAGCCGTTCAGCGCCATCTCGTAAGCCTGTTTCGCCAGTTCGACGCGGTCCTTGGGGGCAAGGGCCGCATCCTCAAACACCATCAGGAGCTGTGAGGAAGCCGCGCGGAACAATTCCAGCTGCTTTTCGGCGACGCCGTAGGCGCCCTTGTTGGCAACCTGCGTGGCCTGCGCGACGGCCTCGATATTCCTGGCCTGTTCCCTGACAAGTGCTGCCGGATCGACGCCCGGCATGTTGAACTTGGCAAGCATCTCGTTGATCTGGTTGGTCAGCGTCTGGATATCCGGGGTCTGCGATGTAGGCATGGGTAGTTTCTCCTTAAACGATGGGGTTACGAGGCGTCGGATGGAGTTTGCGGCCATTCGAGCAGCAACTTGTCGAGATTCATCGGACCGTCAGTGAAGATCACGGCCGGCATCTCGCGTGCCTCGCGGATGATCGGCAGGAACTCCATATGGGCGAGGATGTCGCGCTCGATATCGATCCCCGGCGCGACTTCGATTAGTTCCAGCCCCTCAGGGATCAGCGAGAAGACGCAGCGCTCGGTGACGTAGAGCACAGACTGGTGCGTCTCGCGGGCAATTTCGCCCGAGAAGGTGATCTGCTCGACCTCTTTGATGAACTTCGCCCGGCCCTTGTCGGTGAACGTGCCACAGAAGACGACCCGGCGGGTGTTCTGCGAGATGTTGATGAAGCCGCCGGCGCCGGCGAGGCTGCCACCGAACCGGCTGGCATTGACATTGCATTGAGCATCGACCTGCGCGAAGCTGAGACAGGCGAAGCTCAGCCCGCCGCCGTCGATGAGATCGAACATCTGGTTCTGGTCGATGATCGACTCGGGGTTTTTGGCCGCGCCGAAATCCATCCCGGTCTGTGGGGTGCCGCCGATGGTACCGGATTCGGTGGTGAGCTTGACGAGGTCGATGATCTTCTCTTCCGCCGCTACCGCCGCAATGCCTTCCGGCATCCCGATGCCGAGGTTGACGACATCGCCCGTCCGCAGTTCGAAAGCGCAACGCCGCGCGATGATCTTGCGTTCGTTCAGTTCCATGGAGGCGGCGCGGTCCGGCGGCGCACGGAATTCGCCGGAGAAGGCGCCGTTATATTGGGTCGCATAGGTCTGCATGTGATGTTCCGGCTCGGCGACGACGACGTAGTCGACCAGGTGGCCGGGGATTTTCACGTCGCGAGGGTTCAGCGAGTCAGCGGCGGCGATGCCCTCAACCTGCACGATGACGATACCCTTGCTAGCCTTGGTGGCCATGGCGAGCGACAGGTTGTCGAGCGTCACCGCCTCCTTCTCCATTGTGACATTGCCGGATGGATCGGCCGTCGTGCCGCGCAGGACGGCGACATCGATGGAGAAGGTTTTGTAGAGGAGCCCATCCTTGCCTTGGATTTCCATCAGCTCGACGAGATCTTCCGTTGTGTTGGAATTGATCTTGCCACCGCCGTTGCGCGGGTCGACGAAGGTCCGAAGCCCGACTTTCGAGATCAGCCCGGGCTTGCCCCCAGCGATCTCGCGGAAGAGATGGGAAATGATCCCGAGCGGCAGATTGTAAGCCTCGCACTTGCCGCTGACCGCCAGTTGCGCCAGCTTCTTCACCAGCTTGAAATGCCCGCCGATGAGGCGTTTCACCAGCCCGTCATGCGCCAGGCGATTGAGGCCCTTGTCTTCGCCGTCGCCCGGCGCGGCAGCAAAGACGAGGGTGAGATCACGTGGCTCGCCCGTTTCGCGGAAACGGTTCTCGAGGGCGCAGATCGCCGCCTCTGGCGTGCCGATGCCGACGAAGCCGGAAAAGGCCACTGTATCGCCCGAACGGATGATCGAGGCGGCTTCGGCGGCGGAGACAATCTTGGTAGTGGATTTGTCAATTCCGCCCTTTCCATAGAATGCGTTCTGATGCGGTGCTGCCATGCTTGGCGTTCCTTCATGTGTTCGAAGCAATGCGGTTAACCCGCAACGCGGATGCGGTTGCCGTTCCGCTGCCTTGCAAATAGCTCTCAAGATTCGTGCCAGGCCGGCCGACTAAGCTGACGAACAATTATTTGCTGCTGTTTCAGCTACGTGGGCGGAAAATACTGGATTGGGCGGAGTGGAATGGGGTCGCGAGCCGACAAAGGTCACGACGATGTCGTAAGTTGAATGTGGAGATTCCGACTGGCCGTCCGAGCTCGGGGTCATGGCCTGCTCACTCCCGCAAGCGCGCTGGCATAGATCGCCCGGGCCTGATCACAGTCGAGCTCGCGCGGATTGTTGACCAGTAGGCGATCCTCGTGCTTCATCGCATCCTTCGCCAGCTTGGAAAGATCGCCTTCGCCGATTCCAACCGCCGAAAGCGAGCCGGGCACCCCGCAGTCTCGGCAGATCGCCTCGATCTCGGCGATGAAGGCCACAGCGTCCGCCGCATTGGACTGTCGGCGATAGCCGGGCTGGATAACGTCGGAGAGCTCGGCATAAAGCGCTTCGGCCGCCGACCGGTTGAATTCCAACACGTAGGGCAGGACCAGCGCAATGGAGAGGCCGTGCCCCACATGGTAGATCTCGCCGATCGGATAGGCGAGCGCATGCACCGCGGCAACCGGCGAATTGGCAAAGGCCATGCCGGCCAGCATGGAGCCGAGCAGCATTTCCGAACGCGCTTCAAGGTCAGAGCCGTCCGCGTAGACTTTCCTGAGATTGGCCGACAGCAGCGCCAGCGCCTTCAGTGCGAGCTGGTCGGAGATCGGGTTCTTCTTGATCTTGCCGGTATAGGCCTCGATCGCATGGGCCATGGCGTCGATGCCCGTCTCAGCGGTGAGGTGCGGCGGCAGGCCGAGCGTCAGTTCGGGATCGAGGATCGCCCAGTCCGGGATGAGGCGCGGCGTGATCACCGCCTTCTTCTCGTTGTTTGGCGTCTTAACGATGGAGATCGGCGTCACTTCCGATCCGGTTCCCGCCGTGGTCGGCACCAGCAGCAGCGGCAGCCGGTCGCCGGTGGCACGGTCGATACCATAGATATCATCAAGCTTGACCGGGGTTTTGGCGAGATAGGCGACGAGCTTTGCCGTATCCAACGCGCTGCCGCCGCCGATCGCCACGACAGCGTCGACGCCGCACTCGCGGCAGATTTCTGCTGCCGCTTCGATGACATGCGACGGCGCGTCGGCGACCACGCCGTCGAACACGGTGAGCGCGATGCCGGCTTCGGCAATCGCCGCTTCCGCATTGCGCGTCAGCCCGGCCGCCCGCACCTTCTCGTCAGTGACGAGCAGCACATGGGCGGCCTTATAGCCCTTGAGGAGCCCGCCGATCTTGCTGGACGCGCCTGCGCCGAAACGGATGTTGGTCGGGCTATGGAAAGTGAAGGCCATGTGTTTGGTCCTTTTGTTTGGCTCTCTCGGGCGGCAGGGCCTGCCGCCCCCTCTGAAATGCCGATCCTTGCTGTCGACCGCCCCAGGACTCCCGAGGCGGTTCATTCCGGGCCTGCTCAGGCGCTCGGCGGTTTCGCCTTGGGCGAGCGAAGTTCGCCGAGCAGTCGCTTGTACTTTGAATCATCGACCGGCACTGCGACCACATGCACCCCGCCGCCTTTGAGAGCGGCTTCAAGCGCAGGCATCAGATCGTCCAGCGTTTCGACGCGCGTGCCCTTGGCGCCATAGGCTTCGGCCAATTTCGCGAAATCCGGATTGCGGAAGTCGACGCCGAATTTCGGGAAACCTCTGGCGGTTTGCTTCGCTTCGATCATGCCCCAGCCGCTGTTGTCCAAGATGAGGACGACGAGGTTGAGCTTTTGTTCGACGGCCGTCATCAGTTCCTGGCCGGTCATCTGAAAGCCGCCATCGCCGCAGACCGCCATCACACAGAGCCCGGGTTTAAGCATCGCCGCCACGATCGCTGAGGGCACGCCGGCTCCCATGGTCGCGAGCGTGTTGTCGAGCAGCAGCGTATTGGGGTGATTGGTCCGATACTTCCGGGCGAACGGGATCTTGTAAAGGCCATTGTCGAGCGTAACAATGCTGCCTTCCGGCATGACCTTGCGAACAACGTGCACTATGCGATCCAGCGTGACCGGCCAACTTTTATCATTGGCACCCTCGCCAATCAGGGCGAGGATCCCCTCACGCAGCGGCAACAATGCGCCGGCATTGGGCAGCTTGCCCTCGACGCGATCCGCCAGCGCCGCGACTGAAGCGCCGATGTCGCCGATGACCTCGAGCTGCGGCGAATAGGCCTGCGTGAAGGTCGCATGCTGATGTGCGATGTGAATGACCTTCGGGCCGCCCTCAGACATGATGAACGGAGGCTTTTCGCACGTATCGTGGCCGACCGGGATGATCACGTCGGACTTGTCGACGGCGACGTGGACATGGTCGCTTTTGGAAAGCGCCGCCGTGCCCATATAGAGGTCCGAGTCCTCCGCCACGACGCCCTTGCCCATTTGCGTGGCGAAGAAGGGAATGCGGGTGCGTTGCACGAAGTCGCGGATTTGGGCGATCGAGTGCTGGTCGAGGCGGCTTGCCGCCCCGCCCACCATGATCATGGGACGCTTGGCCGCAAGGATCATTTCAACCGCGCGATCGAGGGTCTTAGTAATCAAAATTCATCCTCCTTATATTCTTCGGCCGCAATGTCTTCCGGTATTACAACAGACACTGGGCCTTGCTTTTCCTCTTGAGCGATGCGGAACGCCTCACTGAGGACTGGCCCGATCATTTGCACCGACCCGATCTGCACTGCGAACTTGGTGAGCCCCTCCATCACGGAGACGAGGGGGGTGACCTGAAAGTGCCCATGGAGGCTGCTGTTGACCGGCTTCTGGCCGGCGATCATCACCATCGGAAATCCGCCGAGATGGGCATACTCAGCGCCGTTGGGGAAGTTGAGTGCGCCCGGGCCGCAGGTGGCGACGCAGACGCCTGGGCGGCCGGTGAGCCGGCCCTCGGTGGCGGCCATGAGGGCCGCACCCCACTCGGTACGGGTCGGCACGAACTCGATCTTCGACTTGCGCAGCGACTCCATGATGTCGAGGATTTCCTCGCCGGGGACGCCGTAGATGCGCTTGACGCCCATTTTCTCAAGGACCGCGACACAGAGGTCGGAACCCTTGATCATGCGTTGCCCCCCTTAGAATTGGGTGGGTTCTTTTCCTGCTTTGTCCATTGCATGACGGATTTCTCCTTTACTGACGCCATTAAAGCGTCATGACGTAAAACATTATCAGGCACGAGAGTCAACGGTAAAAACGCTTTATAGCCACCACCGCGTTCCTTCGTCGGCTTCATTGCGTTCTCGTGTATTTTAGTTGTGGCGCATCGAGGCAAATTTCCTCAGCTCCGCGGTCCGGCGTGACTAGCCGGCGACACCTTCAGGTTGGGCTTTGTGACGGCGAAGTCCGTCGCGCTCGGTCGCTTCATTTTCGAAGGCTCGCCGGGATTGAGGAACGTTGGTCCCGCTCGACGAGCTGCCGGTCGGACCCGGCGGGAATCGCCGAGGATCCTCGCTGCCACTTAGGTGCGCAGTGAAGTCGCAATGAGGCTAACGAAAGCCCGCTCCAATGGAGTGGCGAGTCGAGTTGTTGCCGCGGGGATATCCGCAGAGTGTTGACTAAAGCGAGCAACCGACGCAGTGACGAGACGGTCTGGTAGCGCCATAGCCATTTATTCCGTCACGGAGGTATTATGCCGCAACATGGGGCGCACGCCTTGAAGAAAATTCGGCGTCGAAGTACGCTCGTCGCCGAGTCACCGATCGGGGAACGGCTTGCACACCGGATCGGATTTGGGTAGCCCGCCCAATCGGAAGTGGCACATCCCGATCCGCGCCGGCGCTGGCCGCCTTCACGAGCCCAGCCGGTTCGTACAACATGAAGCGTAGGGCTGCGTGCGTGGGCTCACTTGCTAAGTCCCTAGATTAGGAGCTCGCCTTACCTGCAGTCCGCGAAGCTCTCGACACATACATCGGGGGACGGCCCCAAACCTCGGATATGAGGTCCATTACCTCCGCATTCATGGAATTCAGTGTTTCCATCGCTTGCTCGTACGCCGATCGGCCTACCGCCCCGGCTACCAACTCATACAACGATCGCTTTTTGAGCCCCGCTTCCCGGATCGCGTCCGATTCCCAGACGGTCGCAGTCAACAGATCATCCCCCAGGGAGTCCCGCAGTAGTGCGACTGCCTCCTGCTGCGAGACGTCACGCGGGTTGTGCCTTGTCACCAAGAATTTGGTGAAATCATGATTTACCGACCTTCCACCCCTTTCGATCAAGGTGAAGAAATGCGAGAAAAAGTCGAGGGACATGGTCATTGACGCGATCTCAGGCCATTCAGGGCGGACCGTCACCAGCACGCCGGTCGCTGCTTCATACGCACCTGCGGTCAGAAAGCTTCCACGTCCACAGTGGATAACGACGACGTCGTAATTCGCCTCGACTTCCTTGAGCGCAGACACCATTTTGATGCTAGCGTCTGGGTATCTCAAGCCCTCATTATGGAAGCGCTTCGTACTTTCCCGTTCGAACATTTCGAGCTCGGAAGTACCCGGCACAAGATCAAGACCATCAAAAAGGGTGGGTCCGATTACAGAGCTCATACTGGACCGATCGTCATCATAGCTTAAAGCGCCATACATGCTCACATGGTGGTCGGAAAAATGGATAGCCGGAAAATGATAACCGAACATTTTCGACAATGAGCCCATCGGATCGAGATCTATAGCGAGAACGCGGTATCCTTGAAGTGCAAGGCCCTGAGCCAGATAGAACGATGTGGTGGTGCTTGCGGAGCCGGCGGAGCCGGAGTCTACTGAGATGATCTGTAGTTTCTCACCCTCGCGCCTGCGCGGGCAAAACTTCAAAGCCTCTTTTGGACGGGCCGAAGCGAGATAAGCACGGAGTTCGTTGATCTGTCGAAGCGTATAGGAGCGTCGTCCTGCGGTCCCTAGCTCCGGTGTTGGTCCCAGCCCATCAATTGACAACTGGCGCAAATAACTGCCCGACACGCCCAGAATTTCGGCAACCTCGCCCAAGGAGAACGAGCGAAGGGTCCTGTCGTCTCGAAAATTAGGACCTGCCCCCCGCTCGATTAGGCGATCCCAGAGTTCTTTTCTATGGCGCTGAACGCGCTCCGAAGCGGTTTCCATTTGAGGTGGATTCTCAGAACGTGGCATCAGTGACCTCGTGACGGCGTTTCTTGTACATGACGTGTTTATTCTGTCACGATTTACCACTTATCTGTGCCCGTCAACAAGCACTTTTCCGCGCCAAGAACTTGCGGCTGCATACTTTCGTCAGGGAATTCTTGTTTTCTATTCCTCTTAGGGCGGAACAAGATTTTTTGGGCGATCTGCTCCGGGGTCCGGCTTGGGCTCGTGTTCGGCGGGACGAACAATCCTCCATGCCGGCGGGGCCTACGCACAGGAACCACTCGACCCAGCGTGCCACGACCTTCGCCGTTACCCCGTATGGCCCTGCTGGCCGCGGATCGTGCGGCCCCGCTTGTCCCAATGAGCCTAAGACGTGGACTCGCGAATTGAATCGACTCAGATTCTTGTCACAACATGACGATCGTTGCGGTGCGGCGGATGATCTCGAAGCGCACAACCCGTGCCTCGATATCCGCGCCAGCCGCCTGAATTCAGAAGAGGTCTGGCGCAAAACATTGCGCCGCTCGCGCGCAAGATCAGATCTCCTCCTCCTCCGCGAAATCAGCGCCGCTAGGTCCCTTCCGCTGCCGGGACGATGCCGGACCGGGCGCCGAACACGAAGATAGACGGTCATGCGCATAACTTCATCGCCGGGCAACTTTCGGCGGTTCGCTTTCTCGGGCAGCGTCGTGGCGGGGCCGGTGTTAGTCACCGATTGCAAAGCGGGCAATTGACCAGATGAAATCCGTCTGCATGGCAACGGCGGCGTGGTCGAGCTTGCCGGGATTGGTCCAGAACCAATTCGGATCCGGCGCGCCATTCGGACTGCAGGAACCGGATGGATTGGGACAGAGCGCCGGGATCGGCGGATCGACAAATCCTGCTGGCGTCGTCTTTATTCCCTTTGCGTTGACGGCGGCACGCGCATGGCAGGTGATGCAGGACGAAGTGTCGGCGAATCCGGCCTCCGTCACCGAATTGCCGAGATGCGTCGGCAAGCCGGTCGCCGAGACGAAGTCGGTCTGGCTGCCCTTCAGGCAGTAATGTTCCCACACAGGCGAAAGACCTGCGGAGCCCATCATGGCTTTCAGTGCGTCGTTCTTTGCACAGGCGCTGTAGGGCCGATCAGGAACGTCATTCGCGTCCACGTCGGCGACAACCGCACCATAGGCATCATGGCATCCGGTATAATCGCAACGGCCTGGATTGTTCTGGTGCTCGAACGTTGCCCAGGTCCAGTTGGGCAGCACCTTACTGATGATATGCATGGCGGTTAGCGCGTATTTCTTCCCGTCAGGTGCCTCGCTAACATAATAATCGGCGCTATCGACCTCATCGGCGGGCACCCAATTTGCCTTGACTTCCATGGCGCCGACAGGAGCTGAGATCGGCCGGCCGGCATTATAGAAGGCTCGCAGACCGGCCTTGGTAAAGAGCTGGTTGCAAACGATGTAATCGAAAGTCGCCTGGTTGCGGCGAACTTCTTCGCTCCCGTCGGGCGACCCATGCGGGACGGAGCCCATCGGAGCCAACTGCTGGAGGGCTGAAAGACTCAGTATTTTTGGGCTAGCCACGGGAGTGGCGATTTCCGCCGCTGCGTCCGACTGTCCACAGGACGGGTCGCCTTTGGCGCCCGGAAAAACCGGGTGCGGAGTGAATGTATCTTCGTTCGAAGCCCATGTTTCGAACAAAACCTTGCCTGGTGTCGCCGCGACGGGAGCAGCGACATAAGCGAGGAAACGCCAAGACGCCTCGTCCGGCCTGTTGATTGCCAGATTGGCATCGACCGACTGGGCGAAGCCGTCGAGGGGTATGGACGCCAACGTAAAAGCGGCACCCGTTGCAAATAATCTGGAAATCCAGTGCATCTTGTTCTCCAAGCAGTTTCATCAGTCTCCGAGCTTTTTCGGAGGGGATTTTGTATTCTATTGGTGACATCCCGCCTCGAAGCGGAAAAGGCGACTGCCGTCCGAACGGGTGATCGTGACGGCTTCGGCGGGGGAGAAAATCTTGTTTGCTTATAGCTATCCCCTACCCGTCCCGTGGCCGGAGCCATTCAACTATGCTTTTGGGGAGCTTGCCCTGCGACTTGCTCGAAACGAGCACGCCGACATGCCCGCTCGGAAGCGGAATCTCCGTATAGTCGGTGCTGCCGATCTTGCCGCCGAGCGCCTTGGAGCAGGCCGGCGGAATGATATGATCGTTCAGCGCGAAGATGTTAAGCACGGGCATGTCGATCGCGCGGAGGTGGACGATGCGGCCCGACAGCTCGAACCTACCCTCGACCAGGCGGTTCTCCTGATAGAGCTCCTTCAGCCATTGCCGGCCGGCCGCGCCAGGGTGATCCGGCCGGTCGGCCAGCCATTTCTCCATGCGCAGGAAGTTCATCAGCCGGTCCTTGTCACCGGCGTTGTCGAAGAGTTCGACATTGTACTTGGTCAGCGATTTCATCGGCGTCATGAGCGAGAAGATCGAGCTCATGAATTCGCCGGGGATGACACCTAACGCATCGACCATGCGATCGATATCCTCGGGCGTAAGCGAGCGGGTCCAGATGTTGAGGAGGCAGTAATCGGGCGCCGGGTCGTCGATATCGGCGTGGAAGTCGATCGGCGTGATGGTCAGGACCAGGTTCTTGACCTTCTCCGGATGGAGCGCCGCATAGCAGGTGGCGAAGACGCCGCCCTGGCAGATGCCGAGCAGCGTTACCTTGTCATGGCCCGTCTCGCGGCAGATCCGGTGCACCGCCTCGTCGATATAGTCGTCGACATAGTCGTCCATCGTCAGGCAACGCTCGGCGCGGCCAGGCTTGCCCCATTCGATCAGCCAGACGTCGACGCCCTCGGCGAGCAGGCTACGCACCAGCGAGCGGTCGGGCTGGAGGTCCGCGATAGTGTAGCGGCCGACCAGGCTATAGACGATGAGGACCGGCGTCTCAACGGTGCGCTTGACCGTCGGCTCGTAGCGAAACAGCTTCACCTTGTCGCGGCGCATGACGAGCGTCTTCGGGGTTGTTCCGACATCGACATCCTCGTCGCGGATGCCGGCGAGCACGTCCGCCCCCTTGTGAAACTTGCCGACATTCTCGGCGAAATCCTTCAGGAAGCTGTTGAAGGCGGTTTTGCGGGGTTCGGTCATCGCTCATCCCTTTCCTGGTTGTGTGGCGATACCGCGCGCACCTTCGACTTCATCGCGCTGTGCCCTGATGCTGGCGCGCACCTCCCGCCTGAGTTCCGTGAACTGCCGCGTCAGCTCGTCGAAGTCGTGCTGGCTCGGAACGCCTAACAGCTTCGCGACGCTGTCGGTCATTTGCTGCTGGCGGGTGCGCAGCTCCAGCCCGGCGAGCAGCCATTCGCGCTGCGTGGCGAGGAAATCCTTAGAGCGCAGATTGCTGATCAGTTCCTCGTTCGCAATGTCCCTCCATTTGTCGAAGGCCTTGCGCCAGCCGAAATCCTCGGCGTCTCCTTCCTTCGTGTCGGCGAGCGTCGCGCTGCGTTCATAGGCCTTGCTCCACGGCACGGAGGCTATGGCGTGATAGGCCGCCATGCGCTGGCCGACGTCCATCCAGGCCGCCATCAGCGCATAGACCTGCCGGTCGAAGTTCCACATGTCGGCAAGGCGCGGGGCTTCCGCCATGCGTTTGAAGGCTTCTGAGATCTCGCCGCCCAGCGCAACGGCAAACAGGCTGCTGTCGGCCGCGCGCGTGGTGAGGAAGGGCATCATCGAGTTGAACCACATTTTTCCAATTTCCCCTGCCTGCTCGATGTTGCTGCGCCACATTTCCGACATGCGCAGCAGCATCTGCGAGAATTCCGGTTGGTCGTCCGAGCTCGGGGTCATGGCCTGCTCACTCCCGCAAGCGCGCTGGCATAAATCGCCCCGGCCTGATCGTCGTCGAGCTCGCGCGGATTGTTGACCAGTAGGCGATCCTCGTGCTTCATCGCATCCTTCGCCAGCTTGGAAAGATCGCCTTCGCTGATTCCAACCGCCGAAAGCGAGCCGGGCACCCCGCAGTCGCGGCAGATCGCCTCGATCTCGGCGATGAAGGCCACAGCGTCCGCCGCATTGGACTGTCGGCGATAGCCGGGCTGGATAACGTCGGAGAGCTCGGCATAAAGCGCTTCGGCCGCCGACCGGTTGAATTCCAACACGTAGGGCAGGACCAGCGCAATGGAGAGGCCGTGCCCCACATGGTAGATCTCGCCGATCGGATAGGCGAGCGCATGCACCGCGGCAACCGGCGAATTGGCAAAGGCCATGCCGGCCAGCATGGAGCCGAGCAGCATTTCCGAACGCGCTTCAAGGTCAGAGCCGTCCGCGTAGACTTTCCTGAGATTGGCCGACAGCAGCGCCAGCGCCTTCAGTGCGAGCTGGTCGGAGATCGGGTTCTTCTTGATCTTGCCGGTATAGGCCTCGATCGCATGGGCCATGGCGTCGATGCCCGTCTCAGCGGTGAGGTGCGGCGGCAGGCCGAGCGTCAGTTCGGGATCGAGGATCGCCCAGTCCGGGATGAGGCGCGGCGTGATCACCGCCTTCTTCTCGTTGTTTGGCGTCTTAACGATGGAGATCGGCGTCACTTCCGATCCGGTTCCCGCCGTGGTCGGCACCAGCAGCAGCGGCAGCCGGTCGCCGGTGGCACGGTCGATACCATAGATATCATCAAGCTTGACCGGGGTTTTGGCGAGATAGGCGACGAGCTTTGCCGTATCCAACGCGCTGCCGCCGCCGATCGCCACGACAGCGTCGACGCCGCACTCGCGGCAGATTTCTGCTGCCGCTTCGATGACATGCGACGGCGCGTCGGCGACCACGCCGTCGAACATGGTGAGCGCGATGCCGGCTTCGGCAATCGCCGCTTCCGCATTGCGCGTCAGCCCGGCCGCCCGCACCTTCTCGTCAGTGACGAGCAGCACATGGGCGGCCTTATAGCCCTTGAGGAGCCCGCCGATCTTGCTGGACGCGCCTGCGCCGAAACGGATGTTGGTCGGGCTATGGAAAGTGAAGGCCATGTGTTTGGTCCTTTTGTTTGGCTCTCTCGGGCGGCAGGGCCTGCCGCCCGAGGCGGCTTATCCTAGGTTGCTCAGACGTTTAGTTGGTTTCGCTTTGCGCGAGCGCGGCTTGTCGGTGAGCACTCGCTTGTTATCCGAATAAACGATCGCCACTTCGACAACATGGACGCCGCGGCCTTCGAAAGCGGCTTCGAGCGCCGGCACCAGTTCGCCCAGCGTTTCGACGTTCGTGCCCTTGGCGCCATAGGCTTCGGCCAATTTCACGAAATCCGGATTGTTGAATGTGGTGCCGAAATTCGGGAAACCCTTGGAGGCCTGCTTACGGCTGATCATGCTCCAGCCGCCGTTGTCCAAGATGAGGACGACGAGGTTGAGCTTCAGTCGGACGGCCGTCTCCAGTTCCTGGACGGTCATCTCGAAGCCGCCGTCGCCGCAGAGCGCCATGACGCGGTGCCAGGGATAGAGCATCGCGGCCGCTATCCCTGACGGCAGTCCTGCTCCCATTGTTGCAAGAGCATTGTCGAGCAGCAGCGTATTGGGGGCATTGGTCTGGTAGTTGCGAGCGACCGAGATCTTGTACTCGCCGTTGTCCAGCACCAAGATGTTGTCATGCGGCGTCATTACCTCGCTTATACCGTTGACCAGCGCGAAGCTGTCGTCCGTCGCCCGCGCGGCGAGAATGGGCTCGCGTAGGTAAAGAAGCGCCTGCGCGTTTGGCAGCTTGCCCTTGAGGCGATCGCCCAGCGCCTGCAGCGAATGGCCGATCTCGCCGATGAGCTGGTATTGCGGGAAGTAGACCTGCTCGACTGGCGGCGACTGATCTCCGATGTGAATGACCTCCGGGCCGCCCTTGCGCATGATGAACGGTGGCTTTTCGGTCGTGTCATGGCCGATCATGATGATCAGGTCGGCCTTGTCGATGACCTCGTGGACATAGTCGCCTTCGGATAGCGCCGGCGTGCCCATATAGAGATGGGAGCTCTCGGGCACGGTGCCCTTGCCCATTTGAGTGGTAAGGAACGGGATGCGCGTGCGGATCACAAACTGCGCCATATCCGCTGCCAAGCCGGGACGCGAGGCGGCCCGCGAGGCGGCGGCCCCGAATATCAGAAGTGGACGTTTGGCTGCGGTGATGAGGGCGGCCATTTGATCGAGGTCCGCATCGCTTGCTATCGGCGGTCCGAACTGGTGCAGGAGGTCGGACCCCTTGGCCATGCGCTTTTCGCCCTCAGGGCTGCGAGTGTTCTTTCGTTGCTTCGTCATGTCAATTCCCTTCGAGTGCTGCCTGTGCGAATCGAAACTGCGCGAATCCGTTTGGAGAGCGGACGCGAGGCGACTGCCCCAGACATCAGAAGCGGACGTTTGGCTGCGGTGATGGGGCTTCGGCGCAATCATCAGACCTCCCCCTCCTCGCATTTTTCGGCCGCAATATCTTCCGGAAGCTCAAGATACACTGGCCCCGGCTTTCCCTCGTGGGAGACGCGGAAGCCCTCCCTCATCGTCGACGAGATCAACTGCGCCGATACGATTTGTATTGCGAGCTTGGTCAAGGGCTTCATCACTGCGACGGAGTCGACCCTCTGGAAACCTGCCTGGGGGCGGCTCTTGATCGCCTTCTGGCCGGCGATCATCAGCAGCGGCATCCCGCAGAGAAAGGCATAGCCAGCGCCGTTGGGGAAGTTGAGCATGCCCGGACCGCAAGTGGCGAGGCAGACGCCGATCTTGCCAGTCAGGCGGCCATAGGTCGCGGCCATGTAGATGGCTCCCTGTTCGTGTCGGGTCGGCACGAACTTGATCTTCTTCGACTTGCGCAGCGACTCGAGCAAGTCGAGGGTTTCCTCGCCGGGAATGCCGAAGATGTACCCAACCTCCTGCTCCTCAAGCCCCCGCACAACGAGGTCGGACCCCTTAACCTTACGCTTCCGAGATTGTGCCACCACGCTTGGGCTCCCTTCATGTGTTCGAGGCAATGCTGTTATCCCGCAACGCGGATACCGCGGTCGTTTCGCCCGAGCGTTCTTTCCTGCTTTTTTGTCATGCCAGCCGCTTTCAAAATTGCTGCTGTAAATTCCTTGGTCGTCGCGCTGCCGCTGAGACCGGCGGTCGCGACATTGTCGAGGTTCAGCGCCTTGCCGACCGCGTTGCCGTGGCGTTCGCCTTCTCGCCTTCGCCGACATTGGTGGACATGAGGCAGGTGGCGAGGCACTGCCGTCGGATTGGCGACATTCTTCCGGCGATGTCCCGGGCAGATCCCCGCGACGCCGCCGACAAGGGCCGGCGATCTGGTCGGAGAGGACGCCCAAGCAGGTTGGCTGATAACGAGGACGGGGAATTAACAGACTGTGTCATGCCAAACATCCTGACGGGGTATCTAATCTGTGACGGTATTAAACCGTCATATGGTATATGTATGATCATGCCGCACGAACGTCAACGGCCATTAACCTGCCGCGCCAACAAAATTACCGGTTCTATCGGAGCAAGGCTCACGGCTTCGGCGGCGGAGACAATCTTGGTAGTGGACTTGCCAATTTCGTCCTTTCCATAGAATGCGATCTGACGCAGAGCTGCCATGCTTAGGGACGGCGACGTCGCAAATGACGCTTGCCGTTTCGTAAATGTATCCGGCCCTCCGCGCCTGGAGTGCTGTTGCAGCAGGTGATGATGACAGATCGCACACACCATTCCCAAAGTTCGGGCAGGAAGCCGCTTCTTCACAGGGCTTATGGCATATTGATTGACTGTTTCGTCCATCACTATGCCGGAGCGTTGTAATTGAGCGAAGAGCGTCAGGCGAAACCAGGATCTCCGAAGGACGATTGTGCGGCATGCAGGAAAAGTCTGAACAGCGATTCCCTGGTTGATGATGCCGAGGCCTTGCGCAGGGAGGCGGGCAATCCCGTTGGTAGCGGGTGACCTCAGCGAGGCTCTCGCCGTGCGCCTGCGATCTGGACAATCATGACGCTTGCATGGGCGAAGGAGACACCCTGCGGCACGGTCTTGTTCAGCGATAGCTCGGCGACAGTTCGCCTCAGCTTGACGTTCGCCCTTCCAAAATGGCGTAGACGCTTCACTTGCGAGAGCATCAGGCCGGTATATTTTGTTCTAATTTAGAAAGTGGCGTTTAGAAGCTTCTGCTTTGCGTCAGACATCGGCGATCGGACCCCCCTCTACCAAAATTGAGGACAGTGCGATCTCCGCTTAATTTCTTCCTGCATGGGTCGCAAGTCGCAGTTCCAGATGGCCCGATCAACCGAAATTCTCGACATCCAATTTACGACATTGTCGTCACCTTTGTCGGTTAAGTGACAGGCGTCCTTGTTCTCAATCCCGTATTTTTACGCCCACATAACTGGAATCGCAGCGAATTATTGTTCGTCAGCTCAATCGGCCGGCTCGGCACGAATCTTGAGAGTTATTGCGAGCAGCGGAACGGCCGCCGCATCCGCGGTGCGGGATAACCGCATTGCTTCGAACTCGTGAAGGAACCCCAAGCATGGCAGCTCTGCGTCAGATCGCATTCTATGGAAAGGACGGAATTGGCAAGTCCACTACCAAGATTGTCTCCGCCGCCGAAGCCGTCTCGATCAATCCGTTCGGGCGATACGGCGGCGGCATCCGTTGCGGAATAACCGCATTTGCTACGAACATATGAAGGAGAGCTATCTATGACGGGAAAGTGCGGAACTGGCAAATCGCCGAGAATGTCGGCAAGTTCCACAAGGGGACGGACGTGCTCGCCGGCATCCGCGACAAGGATGTCGATGTCGGAGCGACGCCGAAGACGTATCACGCTTCACTCACGGCCGAGGCTTTCTGAGCTCGAGGCGATCTGGAGATTAAAGATGTCCAAAACTGAACTTGAGCGTTTCGTTGGCGATGTGGGGAATGACGTCCGCCTGATGGAATACACGAAGGAGATTAAAAATGTCTGATACTGAACTAGAGCGTTTCGTTGCCGATCTGGAGAAAGGCGGCAGCCTGCTGGAATACGTGAAAACGAATGCTACCGGTCTCGCATCATTGGTGGCAAGCGGAAAAGCGCATGGCTACGATTTCACGATCGATGAGGCCAAAAGTTACATAAAGGCCAGAAATCCAGGTGGCATGACCGCCAAACAGACCGATCCAGCTGTCGGCAAGCGCCATTCGGACGTTGTGACCTCTATCAAGGCAGTCCAGACCATCGTGGCCGCCACCACCGCTGTTGAGGCGGCGCAAGCGGCAACGACAGTCTTTGAAGCTGCCGAAGCGATTGTCGTGGTCGCTGCGGTCCTCATTTAACCAAACGGTCACGGGCGGTGCGCATTCACCCCCCGTGACCAATGAGAAAGTGGAAATGGGAGGTAACCTCGTGACCCACTCTGCTAAGGAACACTATCGACAGATCTTTGACCGGCGGACGCCTGCAGAGGTCCGCACGCTGGCCCACATCAAGCGCTTCATGGAATGCCTCTCCGGCGACGCGGCATTCAAGAGCGCGCTTTCGGAGAACGTCGACAACCCTCGTAGCGTAACGGCGCGCTACGGGATTGAAGTCGACCCGATGGAGATGCTGCCGCTCTGGCATTCTAGCTACCGGAAATTATATGGCAAACCGGAGTGTACGTCGTGGCCATTGGCTGTAACTTGGCGTGAGTATATGGACGAGATGGTGCGCCATCGCGACATCCTGCGCGACCAAGGCAACATGTCGGTTGCTTCCCCTCGTTTCCATGCGTGGCGCGAGCGGCAAATGCGCCGCTGCGACGACGTGTTGGGCATATCGGCACAGTCGATCACGCACCCCGTCATTGCTTTCGAGCTGAGCGAAGGCTGTACCGGGGGCTGCTGGTTTTGCGGCCTGTCGGCGAGTCGGTTCAAGGGTTATTATGAATATAGCAAGGAGCATGCCTACCTTTGGCGCGGGGTAGTTGGCGTCTCGAGCGAAATGTTCGGTTCGGCAGCGAGCACTGGCTTCTGCTACTGCGCCACAGATCCGATGGATAATCCCGACTACGACCGCTTTCTCTTTGACTATTATCAAATCACCGGCACATTGCCGCAAACAACGACGGCTATGCCTCTCAAGAATCTGGCACTCACCAAGCGTGTGCTCGAGCTGTTCGAACGCTACCGTTGCGTGACCAATCGCTTTTCCGTGCTGAGCACGGACCAACTCAATCAGATCCACACGGCATTTTCGCCCGAGGATCTGATGGGCGTTGAACTCGTCCTGCAAGGCAAGGAGATGCGAAGTTCAAAAGCTTTCGCCGGCCGCGCGCGAAAGGAGAAACTCAGCGCAGTCAAAGACGGCGATGCAACCGTGGAATCTGAGAGCGGTCACACGACGATCGCCTGCGTTTCCGGCTTTCTCGTAAACATGCCGCGGCGGCGTGTGCAATTGGTGACGCCGGTACCGGCGAGCGGACGTTGGCCTCTCGGTTATCGCATCGTGGATGAACATTTCTTCGGAACGCCAGATGAGTTCCGGGACGAAGTCCAAAGCATGATTGATGAGCACATGCACGAGAGCCCACCTCCCAACCGGCCGATCCGCTTCCGCGGGGACTTGCAGTACGAGGCCAAGCGCCATCACTTCCTCCTCCGATCTTGCCACATTGAGTATCAGGTGCCCGACAACGCCGCCTCCTCCGTTGGCGATCTGATCGCAAGTGACCGTTGTACTGCGTCGGAATTGGTTGCGCAGGTCGTAACGGATGGAGCGAGCGCCATAGCAGTTGCCGATGAACTCGACCAACTGCACATGAGAGGATTGCTCGAAGAGGACCTCGACGAGCGCTTTGCCTGGCGGAATGGCGAGGGCACGACATGAGCGCCGATATGCCGATCGTGCTGGTGAACATGCCGATGTCAGCAGTTGAACGACCGTCGCTGGCGCTTGGTCTGCTGCAGTCGGCGCTGACGCGGGCCGGCCTGCAATCGAGGACAGTTTATGCCAATATCTGGTTTCTGGAATACGCTGGCCTCGCCGACTATAATTTACTTGAGACTTCCCCTCCGGAGGAAGCGCTTGTTGACTGGCTGTTCGCAGGCGTCGCATTTCCTGACTTCGAAACCAACCACGCCCTGTTCCTCGATCGGTATTTCCGGCGCAATCCGTGCCCACATAGAAGTGAGGCCGAGCTTCGTGCTAATTTCCTCAAGTTGCGTTCGCTCATCGGCGGCTTCATCGATTGGACATGCGGCAAGATACTGAAGGAACAGCCGGCTATGGTCGGCTGCACGTCAACATTCAATCAGCACGTTCCCTCGTTTGCGTTGTTGCGGCGCCTGAGCGAGCTCGCGCCAGGCTTGGTCACCCTCATGGGGGGGGCAAATTGTGAATCCGTGATGGGACGTACTACTCATGCGCGGTTCCCGTGGGTCGACTACGTCGTGTCGGGGGAGGCCGACACGCTGATCGGAGGGCTCTGTCGCGACATCCTCACTCATGGTCGCGATATCCCACCGGGCGACCTGCCGTTCGGCGTTTTCGGCCCGGTTCATCGCCAGGCCGGCTATCCCGCCACGCTGGCAGGCGACTTGGTGCCCCGCGCAGTGGTCGAGGATATACATGCCCTGCCGCTGCCCGATTTCTCGGATTATTTTGTCGAACTTGAGCGATCGCTCTATGCCGACCGCGTTTATCCGGGGCTGCCGATGGAGTTCTCTCGCGGCTGCTGGTGGCAGCGCAGCAGCCCCTGCACGTTCTGCGGCTTGAACGGCGCATTGATGACGTATCGCCAGAAACCGGCCGCACAAGCGTTAGAGGAGATGATCGAGATGTCCAAGCGCTACGGCACGTCGCGCATTGAGGCGGTGGATAACATTCTGGCGAATGACTATGTTGAAAAGGCATTGCCTCACCTCGTCGCCCTACCCGAAAAGCTCTCCATCTTCTTTGAAGTCAAAGCCAATTTGAAGCGCGTTGAAGTCGAGAAGTTGGCCGCAGGCGGTGTCCGCTGGATCCAACCAGGTATCGAGAGCCTGGATAGCCGCGCTTTGAAGCTTATGGGCAAGGGAACGACGGCAGTGCAAAATGTTCAGCTCCTGAAATGGTGTCGCCAGTTTGGCGTGCGGGCTATCTGGAGTATCCTGTGGGGTTTCCCCCGCGAAAGCGATGCTTGGTACGCTCAAATGGCTCGCTTGTTGCCGCTGCTGCGTCATCTGCAGCCGGGACACGCTGTTAGATTGCGCTACCAGCGCTTCAGTCTCTATCATCGCACAGCCGACCAATATGGTCTGACGCTCAGCCCGGCCGCTTCCTATCGCTACGTCTATCCGCTCTCTGAGCGCGATCTTGCGGATCAGGTTTACTACTTCGAAGACAGTCAAGCCAATGATACCGGCCGCAATTTCGGTGTACTTGACGCAAACCGCCGCCCCGGCGTTCAGGCGATGATTCAAGGTATGGATGCCTGGAGAGACGCATGGCGCGGCCCGACGACCCCTATGCTATCGATGTGCGATAGCGGTGACGAGATTATGATTGAGGACACGCGCAATATAGCAGTGGAGCGTGAACAGCGAGTCAAAGGCTTGGCGCGTGAAATCCTACTGGCTGCTGATCAAGGCATGCCAGAGGCCCGCCTGAGTGGACAGCTGAAGGGGGCGAGCCTGGCGGAGATTGAGGAGGCGACTGCAGACCTTATTGCTCGCAAGCTAATTGTCCGGCTGGACGCCCGCCTGGTCGGGCTTCCGGTTTGGGACCCCTGTACGTCAATGCCCGCTCTGACCGCGTTTCCAGGAGGCTATTTAGACCGACGTGTCGGCGGGTACTGTCCGAGCGAAAGGCTGGGGCGGATTACGACAAAACATGTCGGCAACCCTACAAAACCCCTTCGCATAGCGACAACGAAACATGTGCAATCTCGAAGGTTTACCGGCGCAACCTGATTGGCACGAGTAGTGCTCAGAGTAAGCCGGGTCCTAAAGCCCAAATCCGATTGGGAGCTTAAACGACTATGCACATCGTGGTCTGTATCAAACAGGTGCCGGACTCTGCGCAGATACGCGTCCACCCGGTGACAAATACGATCATGCGCCAAGGCGTACCGACCATCATTAACCCTTACGACCTGTTTGCCCTCGAAGAGGCACTACAAGTTCGTGACCGCTATGGGGGCGAGGTGACCGTTCTCACGATGGGACCGCCCATGGCTGAGCAAGCGCTACGCAAAGCCCTCACCCACGGCGCAGATCGCGCAGTGCTTCTGACCGACCGCCACTTTGCTGGATCTGACACGCTGGCGACCTCGTATGCACTTTCTCACGCAGTAGCGAAGATTGGCGAGAGCTATGGGGCGCCTGATATCGTCTTTACCGGAAAGCAGACAATTGACGGCGACACGGCCCAGGTCGGACCCGGAATTGCAAAGAGGCTGAACCTCCAGCAACTGACTTACGTAACGAAGATTGTCTCCATTGACCCCACGTCGCGCGAGCTCATGGTTGAACGGCACGCGGAGAGCGGCACGCAGATGCTGAAGAGCACGTTGCCATGTCTCATCACCGTGCTGGAAGGTGTCAATGCTATCCGCCGGGGCTCTCTCGATGACGCCTTCCGAGCCGCGCGAAGCCCGGTTCTTAAATGGGGGGCCGCTGACGCCGGCATTGGGGAGTTGACCAAATGCGGCCTAAGGGGATCGCCGACGGTCGTGAAGCGAGTATTCGCCCCTGGTCCGCGCGCCGAAAAAGCTATGCAAATGGACATTAACGACAAAACGTTGGCCGAGGTCGCCGCGGACACGGTCACTGCAATTTTTGCCCGCCAGCCTGTTTTGGAACGCAAGCTCACGTCCCATGGCAATCGGTGAGCAGCGAGGAGTAGATTTTGGTTGCTAGAAAAAATGAAACGCCGGCAAACGCGGTCGGCCGCGCCAGCTCAGGGAAAAAGCTGCTTAAGTGTTTCGAAGATCACCGGCACGTCTGGGTCTTCATGGAACTTGAGCGCGGCAATGTTCATCCCGTATCGATTGAACTCCTCGGCGAAGGCCGCAGACTAGCTGACAAACTGGGTGTCCAACTGGCCGGGGTAATCCTCGGTTCGTCTGAAGGCGTGGGCACCAAGCCTGCGATCGAAGAGGCCTTCGCCTACGGAGCTGATGTCGCCTATCTAGTAGAGTCGCCACTCCTCGCCAATTATCGAAACGAACCCTTCACCAAGGCTTTGACGGATCTGGTCACTACTCACAAACCAGAAATTCTCCTTCTCGGCGCGACCACGCTCGGCCGCGACCTCGCCGGTGCTGTAGCAACGACGTTACAAACAGGGCTTACGGCTGATTGCACCGAGCTGGATGTTGATGGAGATGGTTCACTCGCAGCGACGCGGCCAACTTTCGGCGGGTCCTTGTTGTGCACGATCTACACGCTGATTAGCCGGCCGCAAATGGCAACGGTGCGGTCCAGGGTCATGGCGACGCCGCAACGTGCGGATAAGCCAATTGGGCGCGTTATCCAACATCAACTCCTGATGGTTGAGGAGGAGATCGTCACCAAAGTCTTCGCGTTCCTTTGTAACAGCGGGTCTGAGCAATCCGATCTGGCCAACTCCGACATCGTGGTCGGGGGCGGACTCGGCCTCGGCGCTGTAGGAAACCTGCAATACTTGAGAAACCTGGCAACGACGATCGGCGGGGGAGTCGGGTGCTCGCGCCCACTGGTCCAAAAAGGCTGGATGCCTGCGGATCGACAAATTGGTCAGTCCGGCCATACCATTAGACCCAAGCTCTACATCGCGGCGGGAATATCTGGCGCGGTCCAGCACCGCGTTGGCGTCGAAGGAGCCGATCTGATTGTCGCTATCAACCTCGACCAGAACGCTCCGATCTTTGACTTCGCCCACATCGGCGTTGTCGCTTGCGCGCTGGAGTTCTTGCCGGCGTTGACAGACGCTTTCGCCAAGCGAATGGCACCGCACAACTCTATCAAGGTTATGGACCGAGGAAGCTAGATGACCCAGAGTAAGTTCGACGCGATAGTCGTTGGTGCCGGTATGTCCGGCAACGCCGCAGCGTATTCGATGGCAAGGCGCGGTCTAAAAGTGCTGCAGCTGGAGCGCGGAGAACATTCGGGCTCTAAGAATGTTCAAGGGGCTATATTGTACGCCGACATGTTGGAGGCGATTATCCCAAACTTCCGCGATGACGCTCCTCTTGAACGGCATCTGGTCGAGCAACGATTCTGGCTCATGGATGACTCGTCGCACACGGGCGTGCACTATCGCTCTGGTGACTTCAATGAACTGAAGCCAAACCGGTATACGATCATCCGCGCCCAATTTGACAAATGGTTCTCACACAAGGTGCGCGAAGCGGGCGGCACAGTCCTTTGTGAAACGACAGCGACCAGACTCGCTTGGGACCTGAGCGGTAAAGTAATAGGCGTTCACACGGACCGAGAGGGCGGGGTGATCCTCGCGGACGTAGTCGTCCTTGCTGAGGGCGTGAACGGACTGCTTGGAACACGAGCCGGCTTACGCGATATGCCGAAGTCGGAAAATGTGGCCCTCGCTGTCAAGGAAATGCATTTCATGCCGGAAGACGTCATCGCAGAGCGCTTTGGCCTCAGCGGTAGCGAAGGCTGTGTGATCGAAGCCGGCGGCACGATCTCACGCGGAATGGCCGGACTGGGCTTCCTTTATACCAACAAGGAGTCGATCTCGGTGGGGATCGGCTGCCTCGTCTCCGGTTTAGCGGAAGGCATGGAAAATCCGTACCGCCTTCTTGACGCCTTCAAGCAACATCCCTCGATCCGACCATTACTGGCCGGATCAGAGATCAAAGAATACGCCGCGCATCTTATTCCTGAGGGTGGCTTCAAGGCAATTCCACAGCTCTTTGGCAACGGTTGGGTCGTCGTGGGCGACGCGGCGCAACTAAACAATGCCGTGCATAGGGAGGGATCGAACCTTGCGATGACATCCGGCCTCATGGCGGGTGAAGCAATCTTCCAGGTAAAGAGCCGTGGCGGTCTGATGACGAAACGCAATCTCTCTCTCTATAAGGGCATACTGGACAAGTCGTTCGTCATGAAAGACCTGATCAAACACAAAGATCTTCCAAGCCTCCTCCACACCGACAGCCACAATTTTTTCATGACGTATCCAACGCTTATATCTCAGGCAGCGCAAAATTTTGTGCGCGTCGACGGCGCACCTAAAATCAACAGGGAGAAGGCTACAGCTGCCTCCTTTATCAAGGCACGATCCCGTTGGGGGTTGATCAGCGACGCGGTCCGCTCCGCCGCATCATGGCGCTAAAGGAAAATTCGATGAAGACGACCATCATTGAGCGCATTGAGGATAAGCTGTACCAAAACCGATATCTCGTCGATACTGGACGACCACACATTACGGTGCGACCGCATCTGTCGCCAAGCCCGAGCCTCCTCGCCTTGACGAAAATCTGTCCGGCCAAATGCTACGAGCTGAACGAAATTGGTCAGGTAGCGATTGTTTCGGATGGCTGCTTGGAATGCGGCACATGCAGAGTGTTATGCGAAGCTAGTGGCGACATAAAGTGGAATTATCCCCGGGGCGGGTTCGGGGTCCTCTTCAAATTCGGATGAAGAGTTCCTACCTCCGGCGGACAGCAGCGATCGGTGCAACTGCATTAGCGGCGGCGATTGAATGTGCATCCACTCAACTTTTCGAAAGGCTAATTTACGCCGTCGATAACACGTATCGTTAACTTAGGAATATGCGCCGACATATTTCGCGCACCAGGGTAAAAAACAGTGCACCCTCCCCTGTTTGTAGGCCCGATTAAACCAGAGACGCGGCTCAGTGTACTCTACGCCGTATCCAAAGAACTTATCTCTTCTTTTCCTCTAGACAACGTGCTGAAGGCTGCCATGAATGCACTCGCCGAGCATCTGCTATTGAGCGATGGCGGAATCGTGATTCACGGCGCCGGAGGAGAGCCCTGGATAAACGTGCGGGCTCTCATTGGGCACGACGTTCGCTCACGTCCACTTACGATTGAACAGGCGGACGCAATAGATCGTGTCCTCGCTGGCGGTGAGAAGCACTTTGGGAAAAATTCCATCTTTCTCCCCGTTAAGGCAAACCGGAAAGCAATCGGCGCATTGTGGATTGATTTCGCACAGCAAAGCGAAGCTCAGGACGAAAGTCTTCTGACAAAGATTGCCGTGCTGATCGGTTTAACCTGCCAGCGATATCGCGAATTGTGCAGCGATGGCGGCTCGGTCACCGAGGAACAACAAGCAGGACAGATTCCGAAAATCAAGCCGAGGCCTCACACCCAGCACGATAAGATCGACTGGATCGTCGGGGACAGCCCTGCGATCAAGAAGGTTCTCGAAACCACCAAAATCGCGGCCGCGACAAACTCCGCGGTGCTTTTGAGAGGTGAGACCGGTACTGGCAAGGAGTGCTTTGCCAGAGCAATACACGCGCTGTCGATACGGAAAAGCAAGCCATTTATTAAGTTGAATTGCGCCGCGCTGTCGGAAACCGTTCTGGAATCCGAATTGTTTGGCCATGAGAAAGGCGCTTTCACTGGCGCTCTTCTTCAACGAGCTGGACGTTTCGAACTGGCCAATGGCGGAACGCTGTTGCTTGATGAAATTGGCGATGTATCACCACAATTCCAGGCGAAGTTATTGCGCGTGTTACAGGAAGGCGAATTCGAACGTCTCGGCGGAACGAAGACATTAAAAGTAGACGTTCGAGTTATATGCGCCACCAACAAAAACCTTGAAGTGGCCGTCCTTCGAGGGGAGTTCAGAGCCGACCTCTATTACCGGATCAATGTGGTGCCCATCATTTTGCCGCCACTTCGGCTGCGCGACGGAGACATTTCGCTTCTAGCGCAAGTGTTCCTCGAGCAATTCAACAAGGCAAATGATCGAAATTTTGAGTTCGCGCCGTCGGCACTAGACATTTTGTCTAAATGCGCATTCCCCGGCAATGTTCGCGAGCTGGACAACTGCGTACAAAAGACCGCCACTCTCGCCAGTTCAAATACCATCGGTTCATCGGATTTTGCTTGTCAGCAAAACCAATGTTTTTCGGCGCTCCTTTGGAAAACCGACGTCGACGGTATTGGCAACAAAACGATGCACACTCTCAACCCGCGAGACACAATGTCGAGCGGACTGGGCCCCTACGCAGGCACTCCCAGCGGTGCCACAGCCACAATGGAGGCACCGGGTCTCACTGAGCGTGATCGACTGATCAATGCAATGGTGAAGGCTGGTTGGGTACAGGCCAAAGCGGCTCGTATCCTAGGGAAAACGCCGCGACAGGTCGGCTATGCGTTGCGCCGGTTTGGTATCGATGTGGTGAAAGAGTGAAGGTGAGCGAGATCAAGAGCGTTGTCAGCTTTGGTTGGTTGCCAGCGAAGCGACTTCGGGCGCGACCCTGTCTTGATTTCTACAAAACAGCTCCGACAGCAAGCGGGGGAATCGGGTGTTAAAGGCGACATAAGCGCTGAAACCATAATGTCTCGTCGACGGGAATCTCGCTTGCTTTTGGAGCTGTAACCTTTCCTCATCAGTGGAACAGTGCAATGTCGGAACCGGAAATAAAGGTCGGGACGAGCAGCAGTGCCTCCTTCCACCGAGCGCCGATGGCTCCCGCTATGCCCGGTGGCCGCGCATCTTCGTCCTATGGCCTTTCGGTGACGGATGACATAGATGCGCGGATCTGGGAGAGAATCAAAGACCATCCCTGCTTTTCAGAGCAAGCGCATCACTATTTCGCTCGAATGCATGTCGCGGTCGCACCTGCTTGCAACATCCAGTGCAACTACTGCAATCGCAAATATGATTGCACCAACGAAAGCCGCCCGGGCGTCGCATCGGTGAAGTTGACTCCCGACCAGGCAGTACGCAAGGTGCTTGCCGTCGCCAGTAAAGTGCCGGAGCTTTCCGTAGTCGGCGTTGCCGGACCGGGCGACGCTTGTTACGACTGGAGGAAGACAGTAGCGACGTTTGAAGGAGTTGCGAGAGAAATACCTGACATCAGACTATGCATTTCTACCAATGGATTGGCGCTTCCGGACCATGTCGATGAGCTAGCTGACATGAACGTCGATCACGTGACGATCACTATCAACATGGTGGATCCGGAAGTCGGGGCGAAGATCTATCCATGGATACTTCACGGTCATCGTCGATACACCGGGATAGAAGGTGCCAGGATCCTTCACGAGCGCCAAATGCTGGGTTTGGAAATGCTGACCAAACGCGGCATTCTCACCAAAATCAATTCGGTGATGATTCCAGGCGTCAATGACACGCACCTCGTGGAAGTTAACCGATGGATCAGAGACCGCGGGGCATTCATGCACAATGTGGTGCCCCTGATTTCCAAGCCTTCACATGGCACTTATTACGGTCTTACGGGTCAGCGTTGCCCGGAGCCGTTCGAACTGAAGGCACTTCAAGACTGTCTCGATGGCAACGTTAAGCTTATGCGCCACTGCCAACAATGCCGGGCCGACGCCATCGGTTTGCTGGGCGATGATCGCGAGCGAGAGTTTGCCCTCGACCAGATCTCCACCAGAGTTAAATTCGACACCCGCAAGCGCGAGGCCTATCGCAAGCTGGTCCAGCATGAGCGAGGGGATCAACTAGCAGCAAAATTGGACGCGAACAAAGCAGTCAGGTCACTGGGTTCTTCGGGAACCCTCGCTGTTGCCGTGGCGACTAAAGGTGGCGGCAGGATCAACGAACATTTCGGTCAGGCAAGGGAACTCCAAGTGTATGCAGTCTCACGAAAGGGGATCAACTTGGTGGGACACCGCAAGGTCGAGCAGTATTGCCTCGGTGGTTTAGGCGAGAAGGCCACTCTCGATCACACTATCGTTGCACTCGACGGCATCGACATTCTGCTTTCTTCCAAAATCGGCGATTGCCCAAAGAAGCGGCTGGCAGAAACTGGCGTGCGAGCCAGTGACGCATTTTCCTATAGTTACATCGAGACTGCGATTGGCGCGCTATACGCCGCCGAGTTTGGCGGCAAACCGGCGATGCCGACGGCTTTAGGCCCCTCTAATTGAATCAGGAGCTAAAACATGGCCTTCAAGATCATTGTATCCCAATGCACCCAGTGCGGGGCTTGCGAATTTGAATGTCCCTCAGATGCGATCAGTTTCAAAGGTGAGGGATACGTCGTGGATTCAAAAAAATGTACTGAGTGCAAGGGTGAGTTTGACACGCAACAATGCGCTTCGGTGTGTCCGATGCCGAAGACCTGCGTCCCTGCCTGATCGCCACCGGACTAAATCGTAAAGAATGCGACGAGCCGCTAGTGGTCTCCTAAGCGAACATGAGGTCAAAAATTCACGTACCACCGATATCCAATCCAGTGAGCGATGCGCGCAACCTGAGCTTCCGGAGCTCCAAATCCGGCGCAGCGAGAAGGGACATGCATGAGAGTGACAATCAGCAGAACTGACGTCGGCTTATCGGTCTATATTCACAAGAAAGACCTTGAGGAACCGATCATTTCGGTTGAGCACAAAAACCTATGGGGCGGCTTTATTTTGCTGAAAAATGGATGGCGGATAGCCCTCCCCGACCTATCGCAGAACAGGCGCCTGCCCGTTACTGTCGACGCGAGGAGGCTATCCAGTTAGCGTGTGCGCAGGTTGATAGATGAGCGTCGATGTGAAGCGCAAGCGGGCATACACCCCAAATAGAGGGCATCGAGTTCCCGATCCCTTGAAGGCGGCTAACGGCAAGAGGCCGCCCGTAAATCAGGAGGAATCCGAGATGGCTGCCATTCAACGAAACAACGCTAGCCTAATCGGCAATCCAGGCGGAAGCCCTAAGCTTTGTAACAGCATTCATCCCATCGGTTCGGTGATATCCGCGGCGCTCCGGAAAGGAATTGGCATGAACCCCTTCGCCAGAACAGCTGCGGCTCTTTTCCTCGTGAACGGCCCCAAGAGCAATAGCCCCCTCGACGCAGAGAAGATTTGTTCAGCTTTGATTCAGACACTATTGGAAGATGCCTCCCGCAATCTGGAGGCTCGAGCCTGGCAGAACGCCGTGCAGACGGTCCCTTATCAGGTAGGAAGAATGAAATTGACGCAAACGCTGAGCTGCACAATGCCGCTTGGGGGGTTGCCGGACAAACTTGCGTCGATGTGCACCAGTAAAGGCCAAAGGCCCACACTGGCGAAATCCATTGGCTCCTACCTGAAACAATTTGGAAAGCCGACAGCGTTCAACTGCCTCATCCTGGATCAATCCGACACGGCTGAGATCCACCTCAGTCTGACGTGCCTGGATGTAACGGAGGACCGAAATCCGGAGAAATTTATCATCGCTTCGACTCAAGTTTCGGCGAAGCTGAAGCTCTCGAACCAGCAAACGCAGGCCGCTATCACCGAGGCCTTCGGCTCCTTCCAGGCGACGAGCGACCAGCCCTTCTACCTCCGCGCTGAATTGATTCAGATGCCCACCAAGTCAAGCTCAATGGAGGATATCCGTACCCGATGCTCTGGCCGCACGTAGTCCTGACTATTTTGATCCGCGACCATGGACTAGCGCGTCTCCTCCGCCAAAAGCGCCCGGCTGCCGGGCATTGGTCCAGTTTCACCCGGAACGACTTGCGGCCCCTGTGGTTCTTCTGGCCCAACCGGGCCTCGGATGGGGTCACCTTCACCCACTCCGATTCATCCCAGACACCACAGCCCAATGTGGCAGCTTCCATTGGAGTTCCGATCTCTTAACAGGAGCTTTCCGTTTAAGCGACGGAAAGCCTTCTGGCGACTAGCGATGTGCGAAGTTTCATGGCCGGCTGTTCAATCAGCGCCCATGATAGAGCGGCTAGTGCCACGGTTCCGACAGGCTCGACGATCCAGAGCCACCAGTGGCCGACCCATCCGATGGCGATCAGCGTGTGCATGACGAGCATATGGTAGAGGTAGATCCCGTAAGAGAGATCCTGCCCGCGCAACAGGTTAGGGCGCGGAAGTGAGTGCGCTGCCGACAGGACTAAACCGGCAAGAACAGCGATTCGGAATGCATCGACAGGCGCCGCATTGTTGATCGAGATGAATGCAGCGGACGTTCCTGCTACCCACCACGTTATCGCGAGATGAGTTGCCAGCCACCACAAGAGCTTGCCTTCGAAGATCTTGCTGACGCGATGCCAGTAAAGCCGAGCAAGAACTCCCATCGAAAAGATCCAGAAAGTCGGGCCTGCTGTCACCGACAGGAACGGATTGTACTTATCAGTTATGTTGAAGTGCTGCGCCATGACCCAAGACCCGAGAGCGGCGACGGCAACGACTAGGGCCCCTGCTCGTTTCCACCGCCGCCAAATTTCCAACAGCATTGGCAGGGTGAGGTAGAACGTCAGCTCCACCGTCAGCGTCCACAGCACCCCACTTGGGTCCGAGGCGCCGTAAAAGCCGCTCATCGTGTAGGGCTCGTAGGTGAAGTAGACCGCCCAGATTCGTGCAGCGGTCAGGATGTAGACTGTGAAGTAAAACAGATACTGCAAGATGCCGGTAACATTTAATCCCCCAGTCACCAGCAGGGCAAGTTCCATCACGGCGATGTTGACGAACAGTGCAGGAAAGATCCGGAGCGACCGCTTGACGAAAAAAGAGGCCGCAGACGACGATCGGATGTAAGAATCCGTTACTAGAAAGCCGCTGATTAAAAAGAAGATCGCAACACCCGGCGCCGAAAACAACAGATCGAAGACCCATGTGCCGTTTAAAGGATCGCCCAGATGAAGCCAATTCCAGGCGTGGCTAAACATCACCTGGCAGGCGGCAAAGAGCCTTAACAGGTCAAAGTTGTTCCGGTGACCGGATGAGTGTTCATTGGATGGTCCCATGAATGTCCATCAGCGCGGGCAGATGCCGCGCAACCTTTTGGCGTTTTATTGAGAACAGAACTCGGTGTAGCGGTGGACTGCGTTGTCGTCTGCAGCTCTGCCGTCAGATCGGTTGCCCTCGTTCGGCAACAACATCAACAATTACACGCTGATCCGGACGGTGGGGTCAAGGCACCGCTTACTGTGAAAGTGGCATTCATCATCTCATTAGCCGCCGCCGAAGCAATGCGGTCGACACGAGGAATGGTACGACTATGTAGATGCAGAGAACGCCGATATGCAGGCAGACATTTGCGATTGGTTGGCCCAGCATTGTCGGGCGGATAAGATCTATCGAATGCGCCAAGGGCAAGAAGGCGGCTATCTGTTGGAATGCTACGGGCAATTGGTCTACGGGAAACACTGCGCCCGACAAAAACAACATCGGTGTGATGACGAGGGTTTGGTAAAAGATGAAGTAATCGTAACTGGGCGCGAGGGCCGTAACGACCATTCCAAGGCTCGCAAACGCTAAGCCAGTGAGGGCGATGACCGGAAGCGCATAGAGAAGACACAGCCAATGGGTGTATCCCAGCATGGCGGCGACGATACCAATACCGGTGCCCGCTAGCGCCGCCTTAGTTGCTGCCCATGCCATTTCCCCAACGACGATATCCCCTAGCGTGAGCTGTGTGTACAACATTGCTTCCCAGGTGCGTTGGCCCTGCATTCGGCCGAAGGCCGCATAGATAGTCTCGAAGGTTGCAGCAGTCATCGCGCTTGTCGCGATCATTCCAGCCGCCAAAAATGCAGTGTACGATACGCCGTCAACGCGCCCTACCATCACTCCCAATCCAGCGCCGAGCCCGAATAGGTAAATTATAGGATCGGCTAGATTCCCGAGAATGGATGCCAGCGCCGCTTTTTTCCAAGCAAGATAGTTTCTGCGCCAAACTGCGAGCCAGTTCAAACCGCCGGCGGGTAATGTTGCTACGCCCATCGTCTACTTCTCCATCTCGCGTCCGGTTAACCGCAAGAAGACATCCTCTAAATTTGGTGGACGCTCCAGCAAACGCAGGCCAGAATATCCACGCAGTTGCGCGCGCACCTGCTCTGGATCAGGCGTGTAGCAGAACAGGGTCTCTCCGCTGATTTCCAGTCGGCTAGCATTTGGCCTGATCAAAAGACTAAGCTCCTGCGGGTCGCCACCGAAAATTTCGATCACGGGACAGCCAATCTGCTCCTCGATCAGGGCATGCGGGCGGCCTTCGGCGATCTTTCGCCCAGCTTCAAGCACGCACAGCCGGTCGCACAACCGCTCAGCCTCTTCCATGATATGGGTGGTCAGAAGAATTGTCTTGCCGCGTGCCAGCAGCGATCGAAGTCGTTCCCAGATCAAGTGGCGCGCGTGTGGGTCGAGACCAGTGGTCGGCTCGTCCAAAATGAGTAGCTGCGGGTCATTAATGAGCGCACGCGCCAATGTGAGGCGCCGCTTCATCCCTCCAGATAGGTCTGCCACACGCGTATTCGCCTTGCTCTCAAGTCTCGCAAATTCAAGCAGCGACGAGATGACGGTTTCGATTTCTCTGGTGCTCATGCGGAAGTAGCGGCCGTATACCAAAAGGTTTTCGCGGACCGTGAATTCCAGGTCAAGATTATCGAACTGAGACACGATCCCGATTTTCGCTCGTGCCAAGCGAACTTGACCCGGTTCCTGCGCTCCGAGTATAGTGATCGTGCCTCCACTTGGCGACGTCATCCCTAGGATCATACGGGTGATTGTACTTTTACCTGCGCCGTTCGGCCCTAAAAGACCAAAACATTCTCCGGCGGCGATAGTAAACGACAAGTCATTGACGACAACTTTACCACCATATGACTTCGAAACGCCGGCCAGATCGATTGCAACTGGGGACAATGCGCCAGAAGGCGAATCCACTGCCTTGCATTTCGAACCGCCCTGCCGCTCCGACGAGATGATATGATCCAGGTGCGGATCAGCGATCGTCGTCTTCAAATTCGCTAATTGCCCGTTCATTTCTTGTCCCAAATTTTGAGCTGCGGTGGCGCGATCATCACTCGCCACTATAGGCAATTTCAGATGTCGCCCGTCCTGGCATTTTGGCAGGGCCCTGCTGACCAACATTCGGCGCAACAGCTACTGATCCGCGCGACAGCCAGTCGCTATTGGATAGGGTACAAAGGGCATAGGCTTTCAAGGGAATTAAGAGAAAGATGTTCACGAGCGTGTGGAGAGCAAAACTCAGAAACCTAAGTTCGCGGGCGCGAAAGGCAGCCACGCTACACCGTACAAGAGTCATGGATCCAATGACCAGGATCGTCCACCATGGCACTGTGGCGGTCAGTGCAAGCTGGCCAATACCGGTCACTACCGACAGCGCAAGAAGAAGAAGGCCGACATTTTGCCCGATTGCATCCAGCGTGAGATACCGATCGAGGCCAGGCAGTACGGGGAGCGCAAGTAAAGTATCCCGAAAAGTGCTGCGTGCCCACCGTAATTGCTGACGCAGATAAACACCCATTGTGTCAGGAACGACTGTCGCCGCGATGGCGCTCGGAACATATTCAGTTCGAAAGCCTGCGCTCAGCATGAGAATCGTCAAATGGCGATCTTCGCCGAAGTCACTCGGCTTGCCGCGATAAAGCTGCGTCTCGTACTGATCGAGCAGCGAAAGCATAGCAGACCGACGGTACATCGCACATGGGCCGCAGCAACACATAACTGCACCGAAGCGAGCTTGTGCCGCGCGCTCCTCGTTGCAGGCAATCCAGTACTCCATGTCAATCAAACGAGTTAGCCAGCTGTCCGCCTGGTTACTGGCTTTCATTTGGCCCATCGCCGCACCGACTGCTGGATCCCGCATTTTGTGGGCAAGCTTCGAGACTACGTCGGGGGCGATCGTGGTGTCTGAGTCCACATTCAAGATAAGATCCCCAGAGGACTGGGTTATAGCGGCGATTTGCGCTTTGCGCTTTCCAACATTTTTAGGGAGAATTGTGAAGTTGAATCTCTCATCGTCTGCATAGACAGCGCGCTGAGCCACCACCGCGTCGCGATTTTTGGAACCGTCGTCGACTACATAAATACGCAATTTTCCGGCATAATCTTGTTCCGCAAGCGACGCGAGGCATTCCGAAAGAACGATTGGGTCCTCGTTGAAGCACGGCACAATCACATCGACGCTTGGCACGGGGCTGGTTTCGATGTCTTGTGCAGGTGTTGTTGAGATCGTTGTCCGCCTAGCATGAAAAACCTGCGCACTCTTGTAAACGGTGGAGAGCATTGCATAAAGCGAGACGGCGGCGATGCTGGTTGTTGCGAGCAGGGTCATGGTTTCTCGTTTGTCCAGTGTTTCAGGGAAGTGAACGAATTTGGAATCCGCGGCTATGCAGTGCCGGAATAATTCGAGAGAGTGCTAAAAGCGTCTGGTCACGCAGTCCGGCGAGCGAGCATTGCTCAACCTCATCGGGAGGACACCCGTCGTGCAAAAGTACGATTGCCCCAGGCCGAGCAGCAGCAAGCACCTCATCAACGATCACATCGGTGCCCGGGCAAGACCAATCTCTAGGGTCGGCCGACCAGTGAACGGCTCCAAGTCCAGCCCTCACCGATGCTGAGAGCACGTCTTCAGTCCACGCCCCGTAAGGCGCTCGTAAGTGCCGGACCTGGGCTTGGGGGCAGGCCGAGACAATAGCTTGATGCGCCTCGTCTATTTCACGTTTCACATCCTTGGGATCGCAGGTGGCGAGGTCGGGATGCGTCATGGTATGATTGGCGACATCATGACCTTCCGCCACAAGGCGTTGAATGAGTTCCGGGTGATCCTTCACGTAGGAACCGATAGCAAAAAATGTTGCCGGGACGCGGTGCTCAGCTAGAACATCAAGGATTTGCGGCGTGCAGAATGGATTGGGACCATCATCGAACGTCAAGTAAACGCAGCGATCTTCCGGTCCGTTTGTGTGATTGACCGGTACTTCGCTCATATAGGCAGGCCGCTTCATAGTTCCGACCCGTTTCGTTCAATCAACGAGCCCGCAGGCCACTCAGTCATCGGACGGTCGACGGGAACTACCAATACGAGGACATCTTCAGTGCGCGTGGCTGGCAGGTCGGAATGCGCGTCTGGAAGCGTGGAGCGCACACGCAGCCCCGTCATCATATTGGCGGTTCCGTCTCGGCAGTATCTTTCCATGTGATTCCGCATGGCGTGGCGAACTGTTCCAAAAGCAAATGGAACGCTCAACTCGCGCAGAACCGGAAACATAGCGCGGACCGAGTGAGCGATGCCTAATCCTTCTAGATCCGGTCGCACTCCGTACAGGCCTAGCTCGGCCACAAGCAAATCAGTCGTACCGACCCTTACGAAGCGGCGTAACAAGCCCATGTGGCTAGCGACACCGCGCGAGTCATATGCGATTGCGCGGCGTTCGGGCCTCGCACCACCCCAGCTTCGGCCAGTCTCGAACGGCTTGGCATTGAAAGCTCCCGTCGGCCCATAGGTCTTGCAAAAAAAATCAGCGAGCTCCGCGTGGTCTGAAGCTTCCAGCTCATTTTCCCAGCATATTTTCCATCGCACTTCAGAAGACATGCAAAAGCTCCACGTTGGTCCTTCACCCAGCCACGATCAAAGCCGCGCGAGATTGTTGCGCATGACTATTGGATTGCCGGTTAGACAATCGAGCGGTTAGGAGAAGTAAAGAATTGAAATCGGGCCCTTGCCCGGCATTTCGATTTTTCGTTCCCGGCCTTGATATTGATCAAGTTCCGGCTTTTCTATAAGTGATCCGAAAGATTGGTAAAATTGATTGTTTGGATGGCAATCATCTATGGAATGGATATACACTCATGCGTTTTAAAGGCCTTGATCTCAACCTTCTTGTAGCGCTCGACGCTCTAATGACCGAGCGCAAGCTCACAGCAGCGGCACGCAGCATCAACCTCAGCCAACCCGCCATGAGCGCTGCCATCTCCAGGTTGCGCGCCTATTTCAACGACGAGCTTTTTATCATGCAGAGACGGGAGCTAATTCCGACCCCGCGTGCGGAGGCACTCGCCCCCGCTGTTCGCGATGCTCTCTTGCATATTCAGCTCTCCGTCATCGCATGGGATCCAATAAACCCCGCGGAGTCCGACCGCCGATTCAGAATTATCCTTTCAGACTTCATGACACTGGTCTTCTTCGACAAGATCATCTTGCGCTTAGCTCGAGAGGCGCCGGGGGTCAGCTTCGAGTTGCTGCCGCTTGACGACGATCCGGAGGAGCTTCTCCGCCGTGGGGATGTTGATTTTCTGATCCTTCCGGATTTATTCATGTCTGGCGCCCATCCGAAAGCAAGGCTTTTCGAAGAGGAACTGGTGTGTGTCGGCTGCCCTACGAACGAGCAGCTGCCAGGGAAGCTCTCTCTGGAGCAATATATGTCCATGGGGCATGTTGCGGCTAAGTTCGGACGTGGTCTTAAGCCTTCTGTTGAGCAATGGTTATTGCTGGAGCACGGCTTCAAGAGGCGTATTGAACTCGTCGTGCCGGGGTTTAACTTGATCCCGCCGTTGCTGTCAGGCACTAACCGAATAGCAACCATCCCGCTCCGGCTGGTCAAACATTACGAACAAATTATCCCCTTACGGATCATCGAGCATCCTTTGCCACTTCTTTCGTTCACTGAGGCTGTCCAATGGCCGGCTCTTCACAACACTGATCCTGGAAACATATGGTTGCGCAAGATTATGATCAAAGAGGCTTCGCGCATGGAATCTGAGATGGAAAGTTGTGCGTCGTAAGCGGCACCGCCGGGTTCATTTCACAGGCCCAGTAGTTAGATGGGCGCTGATCATTGGAACCGATGCATTCGGTCCCCAAACGAGGCATCACGCTACAGGCGGCCCCCACTGCCTCAGTTCATCTACCAATCGAAGCGATTGTGCCGAGAGATCGTTTGAACCTGAGAAGGTGCCATTTGTATGCTTTCCTTGGCCTCATGCAAAAGTGATTCAAAACTTTATTCCTGTCACTTATGTTCGGCTCATTGCTGAAAACCAGCATCACGCCGCGGCGAGCTCATCGACCTCCCGCACATGCTCCCTGCGCCGCACTGACAACGCGCTGGCCCGGGAGAGCGGCCAAAGCTCAATACTTTCGATCCGCGTAATCACGCTTTTTCTGGAGGGTCTGCAACTTCGCCGGCGCATGAATTCAGCTGCGGCAATGGCCGAGCCGCAATCCATAGCGTGGATGCTTTTGATCCACACAATCAATTTTACCAATCGTTCCCTATGATCCATAGCAGGGCAACCGCGCGATGACGTTCCGGTAAGTTTATCGGTTTCTGTCGTCACTTCGCAGACGAGCCGGAACATCTTCCGATGTTAGCAGCATTTAGATCGAGCCTTCTCGCAAGGCCGTCGGCTTGTCGAAATTAGGCATGATGGAAAGGAATACAAATGGCTGATCAACTCACACTGGAAATTATCAGTGCGATCAATAAGCTCGTCAAAGCTGAAAACGGCGCGAGAACGACCGTAGCGCTCGGCGAAATAACGACTGACACTGAATTGACTTCGCTTGGCATCGACTCGCTGGGTTTGGCTGATGTCCTTTGGGATCTGGAGCAAATCTACGGCATTAAGATCGAGATGAATACGGCAGATGCCTGGTCGAACCTCAGCAATATCGGCGACGTGGTGGAAGCCGTCCGTGGCTTGCTCACTAGGGAGGTCTGAATGGACAGGCGCGTCGTTATCACCGGATTGGGCGGACTGTGCGGACTGGGCACCAATGCTTCCTCTATTTGGACGGAGATGCGCGAAGGCCGCTCCGCCATCGGCCCGATTTCAAATTCAGAGATTCATGAGCTGAAGGGGATGATCGGGACCGAGATCAAGGTGCTGCCTCAACACGACATTGATCGCAAGCAGCTCATCTCCATGGACCGCTTCAGCCTGCTTGCCGTGCTTGCAGCTAAAGAAGCCATGCTACAGGCCGGCCTTTCGTGCGATGAAGGAAATGCCCACCGTTTCGGCGCGACAGTGGGCGTTGGCTTTGGCGGATGGGACGCTACCGAGAAGGCCTACCGCACCCTCCTATTGGGCGGCGCGACCCGCACTGAGCTATTCACTGGGGTAAAGGCAATGCCTAGCGCGGCTGCCTGTCAGGTAAGCATGAACCTCGGGCTGCGGGGGCCAGTCTTCGGTGCCACCTCCGCCTGCGCCTCGGCCAACCACGCGATCGCTTCAGCGGTAGACCAGATCAAGCTCGGTAGGGCCGACGTTATGCTAGCTGGAGGAAGTGACGCGCCACTCGTGTGGATCGTGCTTAAGGCATGGGAAGCAATGCGCGTACTCGCTCCAGATACTTGTCGGCCATTCTCCGCAGACAGGAAAGGACTAGTTTTGGGCGAGGGTGCGGGCATGGCCGTGCTGGAAAGCTATGAGCATGCCGCCGCCCGCGGTGCAACGATGCTTGCCGAGGTCGCCGGCATCGGCCTTTCCGCCGATGCCTACCACATCGCTGCACCAGCTGTGCATGGGCCAGAGGCGGCGATGCGCGCCTGCCTTGTTGATGCGGGTTTAAATCCCGAAGACGTAGACTACCTCAACGCCCATGGCACCGGCACCAAGGCCAACGATCAGATCGAAACGACGGCGATTAAGCGCGTCTTTGATGACCATGCTCGATCGATCTCCATCTCTTCTACCAAATCCACTCACGCGCACTGCCTCGGGGCAGCAAGTGCGCTCGAAATGATAGCCTGCGTGATGGCGATCCAAGAAGATGTCGTGCCGCCCACCGCCAACTATCGCGAGCCAGACCCCGATTGTGATCTGGACGTCACGCCAAATGTGCCCCGGGAGCGCAGGGTGCGCGTGGCCATGAGCAACGCCTTCGCCATGGGCGGCATGAATGCTGTGCTTGCGTTCAAGCAGGTGCAATGAAGTGAAGATCGTCACGATTGACCCCTTGTAAGGCCAGCTTCAAATGCCTGAAGCAGGCGCCGCCGATTCCCGTCAGCGAGGTTTCGCTGCAATTCCCCAGATACTCGCGCATCTGAAAAATGTTGCGCAGCCACGCTATTCCGCTTTCACCACGTGTCGCGGGGAGCTGGAGCCTGACTATTTTCGTCGCCGGAATTCTCACTCGGCTCGCCGGTCGACTAAAGTTGACGCCTCATCCTTTTCTGCCACGAACAAGGAGTGTTACTATCAATTCCACCTCCGCCTGCGTCCGATATCGTGCCAGGTGCCAGCTAGCTTGATCGCGAAGTAGTCGCACTCAAGTACCGTCCTCCCGCTAACAAGATCTGAGAAGTGACGATGACACGCAGCCAAAAAGAGAAGATGCTGGCAGGCGAAATGTACAACGCAGCGGACCCCGAGATCCAAGCCGAGCTGCTCCTCACCGGGGCTTGGTTGAAGCGGTATAATGACACGCTGGGCGACTCCGCCGAGCGGTGGAATGCGCTCCTTTTAGAACGATTGGGAGCAGTCGGGCTTGGAGCGGTTATTCGTCCTCCGTTCCACTGCGATTACGGGTTTAACATCCGGATCGGAGCTTGGGTCTACATCAATTACAACTGCGTCATTCTTGACGTGGCAGCGGTAACTATCGGTGACGGAACCGCAATAGGCCCTGCTGTGCAGATTTATACTGCGGACCATCCACATGATCCAGAGCAGCGCCAGGCTGGACTGCAGTTGGGACGGCCTGTCAGCATTGGTAGGCACGCCTGGATTGGCGGTGGAGCAATCATTCTCCCGGGCGTGACAATTGGCGATCACGCTGTCGTTGGCGCTGGTAGTGTGGTCACGCGAGATGTTCCTGCAGGAAGCACGGCCATGGGAAATCCAGCTCGGGTCAAGGCTGGGGGACGCTTGCCGAAATCATAAAAGCAGGCGTTGGGGCAATCCGGTGGTAAGGGGTCGTTTCTTTACTTGTGCGAACGGAACTTCTGGGCCGCCATGGCCCTTGCGGTTCCAACCGTCGGCACTTTCACTCTGACGCAAACCTCCTTGCAAATGCGGCTGGGCAGTCCTGCTGACCGATTCGTGATCGCGTTTGCATGCAAAGGAGCAATTACGACTTAGGGTCAACCCGCAGACACATACCGCTTCACCTGCAGAAAAACGAATTGCCTTTCAGTCCGTGCGCACGATGAAAGACAATTGGTCGTGTCGAATGGACATGCGCGCGGCATGTCGTCGGCAAATACCAATTCCTGTTGGCTCGAACATTTTCAGAGGCAGGCGCCCAACACCCGGGAGCTTATCAGTCTGCACTTTGGAGAAGGCATCATTCGCTGCGTACAGCGTCAATCGACCCTACTGAGTACAAAGCATCCATGACGTGGATGATAGCTATCGCAACAATCAATTTTACTAATCTGTGTAGAGTTATTAGCACGCGCTGGAGGACACGCACCGAGCGGCGTCCGCCTTCCTGATTACGGTCGGGGGCTCTTGGGACATGGGTGACGAGCATGTGTGGGATTGTTGGCATAGTGGGACATAAGCCCGTGTCGGAGCGGCTGATCGAATCCTTGGAGCGGCTGGAATATCGCGGCTATGATTCATCCGGCGTTGCTACGATCTTCGAGGGAGAATTGCACCGACGCCGTGCAGAAGGCAAGCTCGGGAACCTCAAGACGAGATTGAAGAAAGAGCCCCTGAGCGGCACCGTCGGCATCGCCCACACGCGCTGGGCGACGCATGGCGCACCGACAGAATGCAACGCTCACCCGCACTTTGCCGATGGCGTAGCCGTTGTTCATAACGGCATCATCGAAAATTTCTCCGAGCTGAAGGACGGATTGGCGGAGGTAGGGGCCAAGTTCCAGACCGACACGGACACCGAGGTGATTGCGCATCTCCTGACGAAATTCCGTCGGGATGGCATGGGATGCCTTGAGGCAATGCATGCCATGTTGAAGTGCGTCAAGGGCGCCTTCGCTCTTGCCATCCTGTTTGAGGATGATCCCGCGACCATTATGGTAGCGCGCAATGGGCCACCATTAGTGATAGGCCATGGCGATGGTGAGATGTTTCTAGGCTCCGACGCGATCGCTCTTGCTCCGTTCACCAATGACATCACTTATCTGCACGATGGCGATTGGGCTGTTGTAGGCAAAGTGAATGTCCAAGTTTTCGATATCGAAGGCAAAGTCGTTACGCGCCCGCGGCACATATCGATTGCTACCGCCGACCTGGTCTGCAAGGGCAATCACCGGCACTTTATGGACAAGGAAATCCACGAGCAACCCGAGGTCGTCGCCCGTGCTCTTGGTCACTACATCGATGTCAACGAAAATCATGTCATAGCCATTGCAGCCGACATCGGATTTGCCAGGGTTGAGAGCCTCGCAATTTCTGCCTGCGGCACTGCATATCTAGCGGGGCTGGTTGGCAAATATTGGTTCGAGCGCTACGCACGGTTAATGGTTGAAATTGATGTCGCCTCTGAATTCCGCTATCGCGAAATCCCGTTGTCTCCGCGGTCGGCAGCGCTCTTCATCTCTCAATCTGGTGAAACGGCTGACACGCTTGCATCGCTGCGCTATTGCAAAGCACAAGGTCTGAGAATAGGCGCTGTCGTCAATACCCCAGAATCAACTATTGCCCGCGAGGCAGATGCCATCTTTCCGATCCTCGCCGGGCCAGAGATCGGCGTTGCTTCTACCAAGGCATTTACCTGCCAGCTTGCTGTTCTCGCTGCACTAGCCATCGGCGCAGGCAAGGCGCGGGGCACAATCACGGACGACGAGGAACAGGCGCTCGTCCAAAGTCTGGCGACGTTGCCTGGCGTTATGCGACGGGTGCTGAACGACATCAAGCCGAAGATCGAGCTCTTGTCACGGGAATTGTCGCACTATAGCGACGTGCTCTATCTCGGCCGCGGCACGAATTTCCCATTGGCCATGGAAGGTGCGCTGAAGCTCAAGGAGGTTTCCTATATCCATGCTGAAGGTTATGCGGCGGGAGAATTAAAACACGGTCCGATCGCCCTGATCGATGAAAATATGCCAGTCATCGTCATCGCGCCACATGATCGGTTCTTCGATAAGACTGTCTCCAATATGCAGGAAGTGGCCGCCCGCGGCGGCCGTATCATTCTGATCACCGACGAGACGGGAGCTTCGATCTCGAAACTCCCCACAATGCACACTATCGTGCTGCCTAATGTTGAGGAGATTATCGCGCCGATGATCTTTTCTCTGCCGCTGCAGCTTCTTGCGTATCACACGGCGGTTGTCATGGGGGCGGATGTGGACCAGCCGCGGAATCTGGCTAAATCAGTCACAGTCGAATGATTGTGACGATTGGTTAAATCGCAACTCGCCTCCGAGAAAATCCACGACTTGATCAAACATCAAATAAGTGAGGTCGTATGCACGAACTTTCGCTCGCCGACGTGCCGTCGCGAATTGGCCAGGAACTCGGCAAATCCGAATGGATCACCGTCGATCAAACTACAATCGATCTCTTTGCCGATGCGACACACGATCATCAATTCATCCACGTGCACCCGGAACGCGCGGCAGTCGAAAGCCCGTTTGGTGGCACTATCGCTCATGGCTTCTTGACGCTCTCGCTTCTGTCGGCGATGAACTTCAGCGGTATGCCAAGGATCCGCGAGCAGACCATGGGCCTTAACTACGGCTTAGACCGGGTGCGTTTCATGTCACCGGTTAAGACCGGCAGCCGTGTGCGCGGTCGCTTCGTTCTCTCTGAATGTCAATTTCGCGGCGCAAGCATGCTGGTGACCACTTACGAGGTGACGGTCGAGATCGAGAACGAGAGCCGACCGGCACTCACCGCCAATTGGATCACGATCATTCAGTTTGACCCAAACGACAGGCCTAAAGGGATTTGACGCCAGCCCGCGCCAGTTGCCTGGTCTACGGATAGTACCGCCATGGACCTAGGCGCTTTTTCGCATTGAGCGTCTGTTTTCCCTTACGATCGCCCCTTACGAACGCCTATTGCTTTCAGCCGGTTGACTAGACTTGCGCCGCAAGCAAGGCGGCAGACTGGCATCATGCGCGACATAACGTTATCAGCGAGATCACCAGGCTCGTTCAACGTAAATGATTGTTGAAGTAATGGCGGTTACTCATTTCCGGCCGGGCAGATCACCGAAGCCTGTCGCCAACGCCAGTATGTTGACGACGGCACTGTTAACCTTCCTCGACGGAAGACGCACCGCTACCAAAAGGATGTGACCGCGTGGCCCCTCGCCATGCAGCCATGAAACGGGACGTAATCCTGCTAAGGCCCTCAATGCGGACTTTCACTAAGATGAAATTGCTTCGCGGGCCTGTACAGAAGAGGACGCTACGCAGGCGTCGCTCCTGATACCACGCTGGTCTTCAGCAGCAGGGCAACTTCGCCAGCATCTCACGATCCTCTCGACCAGGGTCGCGTCTTTTCGGTTGAATAACGCCGGCACTGGACAGCACGCGACCGGCCATTGGACCTTGTTCACGTGCCGGTGCATTCGATCACAAAATTACGTCGTTTCTATTTCCGTACTGCGCCACGTTGGAAAAGAGAAGCGCCCCAAGGGTGGAACGCTCCTCGGGTCTTCGAATTAAATGAAGCCGAAATTTTCCCCCGTAAACGAGGTAAGATCTGACATGTCGTGCAGATTGTCGACATGAGCGAAGGCATGCGCGTGGTTCGCGGAATCGACATAGGCTAGTGTCGCACCGTGAGTTTTGCCATCCTGACCGAGAGTTTTTTCATCATAGTAGACAATGATGTCACCGCGGGCTTCCCCGTGAATAGCGGTCGCGGCGGCAGAGCTAGACGTGAACCCACGATCTGTGATTACCACAACGTGCTCACCGTGCGCGTTCGCGGCCTTGCCATTGTAGAAAGTGTCCACAAATTGGCCCGGGAAACCCTTCGAGTGGTTGATGAAATTTGCGCCAAACAGATCCCCTTTACCGAAGTGATCGGCGTCCATGACAAAACGGTCTTGCTTCGGGTCGAAATCTTTCACAGTCGTATAGCAGTGCGTTGTTCCAACCATAGGATCGTGGAACCGAAACACGAAGGCGTCAGCGTCTTCGCCGCCAGCCAAAACATCTGCGCCGTCACCAGCCACCAGAGTATCCTTCCCGTCATCGCCGTGGAGCCAGTCGTCGCTCTCGCCGCTATGTGGTATTACGCGGTGCACTTCGAAGGGGTTGAAGGCGGCGAATGAGCCGTCGCTATACAGGAGGTCGTCACCATCACCAGCATGGATAGCGTCTGAGCCATCCCCGGCCCAGATGATGTCATGGCCGGGACCGGCCTCGATCCTGTCGTGTCCGCGTTCAGCCCAAATCAGATCATCGCCGCCGCCGGCTTTGATCCAGTCATTGCGATTGAGTCCATAGATTGTGTCGTCGTCATCGGATCCATTAATAATAAAGGGGCTTTTATCAGTGCCTTTGATCATCATCACATATACTCCTTATGAGGCAGCCGAAGCTGCCAGCACCCCTTATGTTTTCTAAGAGCCTATTAGTGAAATCCATTGATTTGATCTGAAGGATTTGAATGATGGATGCCGAAGTGTTTATCTCCGGACGACTGTGCGCCCTTCGTAGATGGCCGGCAGAATATGAAAAAGACTTGGAGCTATGACAATCGGCGGCCAAGCAGTGGCAACAATGTCCGCGACACCTCGTTGACGAAGGTGAAAGCTTCCTCCCGCGTATACGTTGCAGACAAATCTGCAGAGCACCTGATCTCAGGGTGCTTTGCAGATCGAAAACCTCAGTTCCAGGCATGGAGCGGTGGCTTCTCGCCATTCAGGAAATACTTACCCAAAATGGCATACTTCCAGCGGACCGGGTCGTGCAGAGTATGGGTGCGGGCGTTGCGCGCGTTCCTGCCAGCTCGAACAACTTGTTGGTGGCCGCAATCGCGATTTCGGTGGAGAGTATCTTCGCTTCGGCGGTAACGATCTGGGCTTCCGCAACGGTTCAGGAAGAACAAATTGGCGATGCTGATCACCAGCAGGAACAGCGCCGAGATACTGGTCCCGACGACGCCGTCAATGTTGTGAATATCCTCAAGCCGACCCGACGCGTCCCTATGACACGCTTCTCCACCAACGGTGAGCCCAACACGGCGGGGTGGGAGTCGGACGGGCGTCTCACCCCTCACTTGCGAGTTGCCCAGACGGCTGAACCGGCCTCGGGATCGGGCATCGCACCGCAGGTCGGCAGCCGCTTGGCCCCACCCATTGGCTGATCGACGATCATATCACTGCGGATTTCAGGCTCCTGGACCAGGAGTTGCAGGGACGCTCTGCGGATCTGGCCGCCCGGACGAGCGTCGTGAATTCTGTCGTGGCATAAGCTCAGCTACAGTCGCGCTTTCGTTGTGCGAGCCTAAGTTTGTTGGCGCGGCAAATGCTGGTGCCACGAGCTGGAAAATAAACCAGAATATATGTGGAAATATATTTCCGTATAGTTTTCCATTAAATGGTGAACTATCAATGCATTACCGTTCTTTGGCATAACATTAACGAATATACTATTAAATATATCCTCTGCGTCTCTTGTCTTAAATCGGGTAATTGTAGAGAGTCTGCGTATGAAAGCAGGTATGACAATGCTGAAATATTCAACAGGCGAAGGTCTGTCGCAGGGAGGAACGTCGGGGGCTATGGTCCAGGAGGTAGGCTCCGGCACAGCAGGGACAACGCCTCCTATGTGCCGGAGAGCGTCGGGTCCACACAAGACCCAACGGACGCGATGCGAAACTTGATCCGGTCGAGCGATCTGGCTTTTCTCATGGAAGCTCATGATGCCCTCTCCGGGGGTCAGGCGGAGTTTGCAGACCTTTGGGCGTCCAGCCCAGCACCGGATGTTAGTTTCGCTCGTTATGGGGTTATTATGTCGCTAATTAAAAGAAAAATCTTCGCCCTAGGCGTCTCGACCCTAATGGCATGCGGCGCGTCGGCGGCCGATCTAGCTGACCACAGCGTTCCGAGCGTCCCCTCTTATGACGCACCGGGAACCTTCTCGTGGGCCGGGGCTTACGCCGGTCTTCACGGAGGTGTCGCGGCCTCCAAATTCAACCCGTTCAACAATGGTCGCGCCCCAGCGGTGGGCGCTCAGGTAGGTTACAATTTCCAGGCCGGATCGGGCGTTTTCGGCGCAGAACTGGAAGGCTCGTACTTGAATAACGAAGTGCGTGTGCCCGGCGGCAACGTGGAAAGCCGCTTCCGCGGTGCCGCGAAAGCGAAGGCTGGCCTGGGCTTTGATCGCACTTTCGTCTACGGCACCGCGGGCGTCACAACGACCGAGTTCGAGGGCCGCCGCCTCGTATCCGGATCGGACAAATGGATATCCGGACCGGATAGCTGGAAACAAGGCTACCTCTTCGGTGGCGGCGTCGAGCACGCGTTTTCGGGCGGCGTGTCGGCAAAGATCGAGTATAACTACGTCATTAACAACGCCGTCCCGACCCCGAGCGGAGGCATCAACTCGAAGTCCAACCTCAACGATAATGTAATTAAGGCGGGCCTTAACTTTCGCTTCTGACGAACTCGTCTGAAGCCTTGAGCAAACGCAAATACCAGGCAACCGCCCGCACGATCGGCCATGCCTCGAAATGCCGGCCCTTGAAATCAGCCATCGATTGCCGCTTCAGCTTTTCGGTAATAGCATTCAGAATCATCGGCTCGCTCCACAACTTTCGGAGGGGCAATCTCTCGTCCCATGGTCCACATACCGTTACGCGCCAAAATTTGCGACAGGCCCTGCTTCGAAGTTGTCAGTCGTCTGCCGTACGGTTCCGAGTGAATGCCAAGCTATAGCGATCGGGCTGACGCACTCGGTTAAAATTGACGGCTCGAATTGTTTTTCAGACGAGCGGCGCCAAACGGTTGCCGACGACGATCCCGCCTGGAAGATGCGCTTTTGGGTTGTATATATCAAGGGTATCTAATATGGTTTTCAGACTTAGCCGCCCACCGAACTGGGCACTTACTGCTTAGATGTGACGAAGTTAATCTTGCGCCGAACCGGGAGGTTGTCGTGAAGGAAGAATCCTCAGCGGTCTCGAATCTGGTGTTCGATTTCCTGTCAGAGTCAGCCAGTGCAAAGAGCAAAGACGATGTGTTACTCTTAATTGGAAAAGTTTCACAATATTTCGGGTTTAGTTATTTCGCGATATCCGGCATCCCCTCGCCTCCGGAGCGAATTGATCCCTATTTCGTTTTGGGCAATTGGTCAGCCGGGTGGTTTGATCGCTATCGTGAAAACAACTATGTCCACGCCGACCCCATAGTGCAGTTTAGCAAGACATGTGATCACGCATTTGTTTGGTCGGAAGCTCTGCGAGATCAAAAACTCGCTCGGCAGAGCCGTCGGGTCATGAATGAGGCACGCGAATTCAAGTTGATTGACGGCTTTAGCGTTCCTTTACACACTGCCGCCGGGTTTCAATCGATTGTCAGTTTTGGAGCGGAAAGGGTAGAGCTCTCAACCTGCGACCGAAGCGCGCTCTATCTGATGGCGGCTTACGCGCACAGCTTGCTCCGCGCCCAAATTGGGAATGATGTCAGTCGAAAGATTCAGGCCTTACCCATGATCACAACGCGAGAGCGCGAAATCATCCATTGGTGTGCCGCAGGCAAAACAGCAATAGAGATCGCAACGATTCTCGGACGATCCCATCGAACCATTCAAAATGTCATTTTGAACATCCAGCGAAAACTCAATGTGGTTAATACACCCCAGATGATTGCCGAAAGCTTTCGTCTCAGGATCATTCGCTGAAATATATGGAGTTTTCGGCCACTTCAAGGATCGGGCCTGTTGGATCACGACAGCGATCATGATCTGATGGTAGCCCGTTGAAATGCTAAATCTGCGCCTGAATTGATAGACAGGCGCAACACAGTTTTCGGTAGGTCGAGCAGAGAGCATCCATTGGATGGCTGCGAGGACGTGCTTTGAATTTGTTTCCTCAGAAGTCGTCCAATGGCCGCCTACCGCCAGACGGCCCCCCCGAATTGACCAGTCGCGTCTTTCGGGGTGATCCCCGACAGATCGCAGTGGTTGGCATTGTCTGGTCGGGCAGCTTGGATTAGCCGCGCACTTTTGACCGGCGCATTTATCACGCAATACGCGTTAAAGCGTGCGGGAAGCCCTGGCAATGTATTCGCCCGGTTGCCACTTGGCCTGCAGTTGACGCTTGCCCCCTCCAAACGTCCGGATGGATCCACGGGCTCACCGCTGAAATCGCATGTTTTCCCGGTTGACGTTCCCGGATTTCCAACCGGGCCGGCAAGCGTGATGCCGCGGATCACAACGCCAGTTTCTACGGGCTTCGCTGCGACCTTGCCTTTTTGGTGCTCCTCAGCCGCGGCTCCCTGCGTTAAGGTGAAGGTCAGAGCGAAAGCAGCTAGGCATCCGAAAGCTCTCAAAGTAGCAGTCATTAGGCTTCTCCTCTTTTGCCGGCCGGCAAGATGTCGCTTCCGGACCGATGTCTCTGAATCGAATGAAAGGATCTGCGCCCCTTTCAAGTTACCGAAACTTGATCAGGTAATTCACGGCCACGTTCTTGGGACGCGTCTCAAGAGCTGTGCGTGCCGGATTTTCCGGTGAACCTGTCGATTTGCTTGAAATGGAAGTTCCGGCGGCACTGCCCTGTTGCGAAATTCCCGCCGGCGTCGTTATCTCATAGGGATGCGCATGAACTTGCAGAGCATCGCATTGGAGTGATCCAACAACGTTTGCAACATTATTGCCAGTTGGATCTAGCCGTCGTTTCGCGTCAGGGTCCATACCGGCACCGGAATCGAAACCGCGCAGGAACAGCCCACGGTAGTCTGGAATCCGAAATTCCAGATCGGCCGTGGAATTCCGCTCTCCATAGAGTCCGCCGAGAACGGCGTAGAGTTCTGGATAGGCGGCTGCCCTGAGATAGCGTCCATCGCAAAGCATCCATCCCTGGGCTTCGACGTAGCTGATCGGAGCTTCCGCATTTGTACCCGCAGCCACGCCAGAGCTTGCGCAGGGTGTGTTGCTCCAGATTGTATTAACCGAGCTCGAGATAGGGGCAACTTGCCCCGCAAAGGGACACACCGCACCGATTGGAGGCCCTGCAAACATCTTTGGTTCCTCGGTCAAATTGATGTGTGAGGGAAGGAATGCCAATTATCAGCAACAACAGGCACTCCCCTGCATCAGCTCCGTCCTGACGGACGGAGCTGATGCTAATTCACCTTGCCATCAAGCCGGGTTGACATCCCAGGTATTGTCGTCTTGGAGCACGCCTACGAGATTGAAGACGGCAGAGGGAAACTTGGCTTCCTTGGTCTGGGTGATCGTGTCGATACTGAGCACCGAGCCGATGGTCACATTCGTTCCCGCCGCAATCCAATAACTCGGAGTCGGCGTGAACGTGTGGAGCAGATTGGTGCCCGCTTGTGCAACATAAGTTCCTGTTCCGGACATGCCGATGCCCACGGAGAACCGGTTGTTTGGCACATTGGCAGCATCGTTGATGACCAGTGATCCTGCAGGATCACCCTTGATCGGCGCGGTCAGGCCAGGTCCATCACTTAATGAAAAAGTAGTGGTGTTTCTCCCGCTGGGGCTGCAGTCCTCCACTCCAGAGGCAAGAAAGTCCACGCCAGCAATCAGGTGTCCCGTGTCGCTCCAGACGAAGTTATAGGCGAGCTCCCAAGTGAATTTGATTTGATTGCCAACCCGAATTTGATACGGAGAGCAGAACCATGCCAAGGAGAAGACATTGGCAACAGGCTGAGGCATCTTTTGATAGACGTAGAAGGTCCAAGGTTGCGCCGATTGATTCTTCAACAGCAACGAATATTGCGTTCCTTGGGCAAGCGCCGCGCTTCCCGGCTGTGATGCACGGGCATGATCCGTCATTTCCTTGTCTACGTAGCTGACATGCAAGGACATTTGATTCTCCCTTTCCGCTGATTTTCTATCTTCACGCCAGGACTGATCCAATCGTTTGGACCGCTCCTTGGCCCAGCTCCAACTGAGGCGAGTGTTATTGGAGACACCAATTCAGCTATAAGTATTTCTGGGTGACGTAAATGAGTAGATATACTCCCTGACAGACCACCATTAACCCATAGTCATGCCCCCGAGACCCGGGACGGTAAGAGCGGTCGATGCCTATTTGGTCGGTAGCAGATAAGCACGGCCGAGATGATTTTCTAACGCAATCCCATCAAACGAAAAGCGGCCTGAGAGCCGGCTCGATCGAGCCTTAGGCGTCTTTGACGCACACCGTATGCTCTGCAAATTTACTCTAGCGGTACGGGATGATGGCATTCTTAAGCCCGTTTTGGCTGATATTTCCGTTACCGCCATTTCCTATGCCGCGCGGATTATTTGATTTCAAACCATGGTAGCGCGACGAAGGACGTCAAACATCCGCGACCTAACTCAGAAATGAGTATTTCTACTCATTTTGAAGGACAGAAAAATCGCGCATGGTAATCCTCGGGGGCAGGGAGCGATGATGAAGATTTGCATTGGGAACTCTCGGGCTAACTCCGTGCTCATGGAGAAAATCTGGCGATTTCGACACCAGCAATTTGTGGAACGACGTGGATGGCAGGCATTACGCAAGAGTGATAGACGGGAAATAGATCAGTTTGATCACGATTGCGCTATTCATTTTAGCGTTCTCAAGAACGATGCGGTGATCGGGTATTCTCGGCTCCTTCCTACGGTGCAGCCACATCTTCTTTCAAGCGTCTACCCGCAAATCATGCGAGGTCAAAAGTGGCCAAGGTCGCACGACGTTTTCGAATGGACGCGGTGGGCGGTTGCAAGCGGTGACGAAAGGATTGACGGGGTTCGAGTATCGCGGGTTTTAATGATCGGGTTGATGGAGTTTTGCCGCGTTGCCGGCATCACCTCGCTTATCGGCGAGACGCATCCAAAGCTGATAAACTCCTTGCGCGCCAACGGGTGGCAAACACACATACTCTCAGAGCCCAGCATTTTCGAAAACGAATTAGTCGTGCCACTCGAAGTCATCCCCTCGTCCGCCCCGCAGACGTTGAAGGCAACTAGCTAGCATAGGAAATTCCGCTCGATGTTTGAACCTTACGGCTCAGGGAGTTTTGGTCACCAATTCGCCGCCAGTCCGGCTCATCGGCGCACACAAGTCCCGCCTGGATTTCTTTTGCACAAGCGGTGCTACTTCGCAATCAATGCTTAGGTCAGAGAGCCAGTCACGTAGCCGCCCGGATCGATTGCAGCCTAATGATTCCGCAGCCTATGCCCCCTAGAACGGCATGGGACAGTCAGTGTACCTCAGTCACTCGCGTCATTGGCATCCCTTTATGGGGACGGCGAGGAAAGCAACCAACCGAGAGTCATAACATGGAAACGACAACCACCCGCAAGCCCGTTAATCTCATCGGTAGCGAGTTGAGCGTGTTTGCCAAGGCGCCGCGCGTCGGACCGACCCCTTCGACCACAGAAATTGCTGCCATGATCAAGGGGGGCAAGCCAGGCGACATGGACAAACTGGACGTTTAAGTTTCATCCGTGTGACCGTCGCCAAGGCGGCGGTCACTGCCCCTTTAGATTTTCATCAACTAAGCGATCACCCATGTTCAAGGGAACGATTGACCGAGGTCATCTCGAGTGCGTGGCTGAGCCCCCGATGTACCCGCCGCCCTACCCCAACATCTCGATCAAGATCCTAGACCATCCTTTGCTCGAAAGCTTCCGGTGGGACACTACTGATCAAATCATCCTGATCTGCCGCGAGCGTTCCGCCGAAGCGAATGGGCAGCTTGTGGCACTCAGGGATTGGCCGATAGAACGAGCGCAGGATTTCTGTGCCTTGGGGCAATGGCCATTGGACTATCAGACAATTTCGATCAACCGCCATTCCGGCACGGTGACCTTCAGCGCCGGACATGGAGGTGTTGCGCCACTTTATCTGAAGGTCAGCGGCGAGCGCATTGATCTCTCCTGGTCGATAGCGGACTTTTATTCGGGCATGACCCTCGCCGACGTCGACACGGACCGAACTGGCCTGCGTCTTGTCGGCACGCTCCCCTATGCAACAACCACGATGTTTCGCGGTGTTTTCATGCTGACGGAGCGCGCGTCGCTTTGCATCAGCAGGACAGGAGCCGTCGAGACGAAATATCCCCCTCCGGCACCGTATTTCATCCCGACCCCGCTTGTGGATGAGGCCGATGTTGCAGCCGCAGCATGCCGTTTGATCGACACCCTGCTGCGTCGCTGGCCGCTCACGCCCACCCTCACTGCTAGCGAATTCAGCGGAGGATTGGATTCGGCAGTCGTTGCCGCCATTTTGGCTGGGCAGCATCCTGACGCCCTGCAAACCTATGCCTTGGAGGTCGAGGGGCAAGCTCGAAGTCAACAGACTTCGCGGCGCGAAATAGCAATCGAGCACTTTGGCTTTCACGACCAAACGCTGCGTGTTGACACGATACCAATGGTTCCGTGTGGATTCGAAGTGAGTAGCGACTACGTCGCCGCTCCCTACAATGCCGATCTGCAGCGGCCCCTCCATCAACTATTGAAGTCGCTCGCAACTGCCTCAGCCCCGCGGGCGGTCGCAACTGGTACAGGCGGTGATGAGTTGCTAAGGGCCCATGCTTTCGAACAAAGTCACGAGCAAATCGCTCGTAATATTAGCGATGCATTCCTTCCTGCGATCCTTCCCTCCGCCATGACGCTGGTGCTCAAAAGCCGATTGCCCGACTATGCAGCATGCTGCGATCGGGCACCCTTTCCTATTCTGCCGATCTCGGTACTGGAGGCACACGCCGCGCAGGCTCCTTTGTTTGCGAGCCATGGCATATGGCCAATTAGCCCATTCGCCCAGCCAGAAGCCGTACGATTTTATCGGAGTTTGCCTTTAGCCTGGAGGCACGAAAAGGCGCTGCATCGCCGGATGTTGGAACGGCTTGGATATCCGAAACGGTTCTTCGGCGTTTCTATAAGAGAAAATTTCGAACACTATCTGACCGGCTCGCTGATTATCGGTGCTAGCGAGATCACTAATCAATTATCCCGTCGTTGCCTGCTGCATGAACTGGGACTGATCGATGCTGACCGGCTGATCGCCACAATAGACGACATCCGATACGATTCTCCGCTTAGCGAACTCGGCTTTATCTTCCACGCAATTAACGTTGAACACATGCTCCGGCGAATTGATGGAACTTGAAGGAGATCACCCGCTAATGCGGCGGGATTTCGAGATGCCGGCAATTAGGTCCCTTACAATTCGGAAGCCAATGCAGAACGGCTATGTCGAGAGTTTCAACGGGCGCATGCGCGACGAGCTGCTCAACGATAGCCTTTTCTTCGGGCCTCGATCATGCCCGAAGCGCCATTGCTGAATGGGCGGACGATTACAACCGCTTCCGGCCACTCATCGCTCGGATACAAAACCCCAGCAGACTTTGCCGGGACCATCGCCGCAACCGGCTCCAACGCTGCGCAAGATGAAAACTTCGCGTTTCCGCCGGTTGCTCACACCGCGCCAATTGGCGTATTCAAAAACGCCGGGGCTCTAGTCGCCGCTGGCTGAAAGTTCAGTGGCAGGTCAAGGGGTACACGCCGAATCGTCGCCTTCCTGCAATGTCCGCCCGCGCTGCGATCGCGATACCGCTGAGTGGTCTGGCGATGACCGATAGCAGCATCGTTGTGCCGGGGATTCCCCGGAAAAGTCTCATCAATCAATCACGGTATGACGTCACAACAGGTGAAATCGAAGAACTCCAAAATATGTCGAGGACAGCCGCTGCAAGCATATCCGGGATATGGCGCAACGATGTGTTCCGTCACTGTGGGTTGCAATCGCAAGACAGCGCGCCTCAAATCGACGTCATGTTACCGGTTGGGCATCTAACGTGTCCGTCGAAATATGCCTGCTGGACGCGTCAAAGGTGTCATAAGCCAGCGTCTCCCCCAAAGCGCCGAAATTCTAGGCTTCCTGTCGGAGTCTGGCCGGCTTTCTGGCGACTTATTACAAATTTAGTCGAATGGGGGAGGACAACGGTTGTAGACTTGTTGCTTTGGCTGCACGCGATTTCGTAGTCTCACGCTCGAATTCTTCGCCTCGATCGACTGCGTCGGCAATTGTGCGCTTGCATCATTCTTCGGGCAGGCGAAACGGGTTTGGCTTGAATTGTGCTGTAATCGAGGTTGATTGAAATGCATTCGCTCCGTCTAGCCGCTGCGGTGTTGCCGCTGCTTTTGTCATCTTGCATGCTCGGGCCCGACTTTGCACCGCCGGAAACACCTTTACCGGCGAAGTTTTCCGAGGGTGCAAAACAGAGCGTCGGCGATGTTGCGGTGTCGGCATGGTGGAATTCCTTTTCAGATCGTACGCTCAACCAGTACGTTGCCACCGGCCTGGATAAGAACCTTAGTGTTCAGCAGGCGCTCGAAAGGATTAATGCCGCCGCCGCGGACGTCACCATCACTGGCGCCGGGGGCCTTCCCAACCTTGATTTTGGAGCATCACACACGATCTGCAAAGCGCGAGATGTCACGAGCACCCAGAATATCTCCGGGGGGCAACTATCGTTGACCGGGCTGCTGGACGTATTCGGCCAGTACCGGCGCAGCACCGAAAGCGCACTTGCTTCTCTTGATTCTGCGCATGCGGCTGTCGACGTCGCAAAGCTGGCTCTAATCAAAGATCTTGTTTCCTCCTACATCGACGCCCGGTACTACCAGCAGCGCGTCTCCATTTCTCGAGCGAACCTGAAGTCGCGCCAGGAGACCTACGATCTCACGAATTTTCAACTCGAAGCGGGAGCAGCTTCCCGGCTGGATGTCTCGCAGGCCGAAGCGCTTGTCCAGTCGACGATTGCCGAATTACCAAGTCTGGAACTGAATTTCCGCGTGTCGGCTCATCACATTGCGACCCTCATCGCCTTGCCGTCGGAAATGGTGGTCAAGCAACTGCAGAAAAACGAAGGGCAGCCGGTCTATCGCGGAAAGATCAATGCCGGCATTCCCGCCGATCTTATTCGCAATCGACCCGATATTCGCCAAGCTGAGCGGAATCTCGCCGCGGCGACTGCAAAGATCGGCGTGGCGGAAGCACGGCTTTATCCCGCGATAACGCTCTCCGGCTCGATCACACCTTCCTACATCAATCAGCGTGGCCGTCGCGGCGATATCTCGAAATGGTCCTTCGGGCCGAGCCTTGACCTCCCGATTCTGGACGGCGGCCGTTTACGGGCAAACGTGGAGACTTCTAAATCGGCCGCGGCAGCAGCCTACATAAGCTGGAAATCAACCGTGCTGACAGCTGTGCAGGAAGTTCAGGACGCTTTGACAGCCGTCCGACGCGACGTTCGCACAGTAAACTCACGTCACAGGCAAGTGGAAACGACCGAAGAAACACTGAGGCTTTCGGTGGACTCGCACAAGGATGGCGCCTCGTCTCTGCTCGATGTTCTCGACGCGCAAAGGCAGGTGTCCAGCGCTCAATCAAGCCTCGCTACGGCAATCCAAAAATTGGCCAAGGATCACGTGCAGTTGAATGTCGCAATCGGCGGTCGTTTTGCGGCTCCCATGGTCGCGTCGCCCTGGGTGGAGGCTTCACGGGTGTCGCAGCAAATGCAAACGTCCGGTCCCACTCGCAATAGTCGAGCGTTGCATTGCGGGATGTTTTAACCTGATGGCTATGACACCACCCGTGTCGCGAGGATAAAGTATCAATGTTCCGGGAGCGAGCGCCGTGTGACTGGCTCGATAAGAATGCCATTCTTTTGCGGTGGGTCGCTCGCCCAGCAAAACTAGTCGGATCTACCACACGGGGAGCCAGGATGCCAGATTTCCGACCTGCCGAGAACGCTCTCTGCGCCGACCGAATATAATGGTGTTCCGAGTAAACTGACTTCGGCGTAGCCGGTGTTCATCCCAGGCGTTCTCTTGTCAGCGATCTGTGTTTGACTTTCGATACAAGCGCGAAGGAAGTGTCTCCGTCGGACTTAGATTCTTCCAATAAATACAATTACTTGTGATCTGCCCGGTGTTGCCGAACTACTCAATCCCACCAACATGTCGGGCGTGTCAGATAGAGGGGAACTTTTCGTGCTGCTTTGAGGGAGTCATAGCCGTACATGACCACTCCGCGCTTTGGCCATCACCAACGGGAGATTGTCAGCTCGAACATTCGCGGACTCAAGCAAACCTTCAACGCGCGCGCGCTATACTATATCGCCTGGGGATTTGTATTCGGTAACTAGAGTATTAAAGTCCGACCGGGCAATTGGCCGAATATATCAAAAAATATATTATTGTTGAATATTGATCTATGATGGAGCCCCGTCTAGACCTGCTCAACACGCGGCAGGGGGACTACCCTGGTCAGCGACCGGAGGCTTAGATGAACCGACGTGACAAAATGCATCCAAACAAAGTCAGGTGTGATAGCCCGGAAATGGGGCTCGCATTGCTCGATGGCGAACGTGTGGTTGCTCCACGGCGTGCTATACGCTGCCCGGCCGAGCGGAACGAGCATCTGAATGCGCTTCGCGAGGTCGCAGATAGCGGAAGATACATCAAATCCGCCTATGCCTATAATCGGCTGATTGGTAGGAATAACCGATCGGCAAAATTATTCGTTGACGGTGAGGCCGACACACGTCCACCGAAGAGCACGGTTCGCTTAAAGCTGGCCGCTTGCGAAATACGACAGGCGGTAGACATTGGACCAGCGCGCTACCCGACCCAGCCGTGTGCCTATGCCATTGAAATCAGCGCTATAATGCAATAGCTGCCAATTACGGCCGCGGCTGTTACAGGTGGTTGATGCCGAATCTGGTTCGGGCGCGAAACGCGGTGCCGGCATTGGAAGGGCCGACTAATTCGATCTTAATTCGAAGCGACCGTCCAGTCTCAATGCAAGAAACTCCTGTAGGTCCTTGAAGGATATCGACAGAGGAAAACTATCAAATGCGGTGTTGCAAGAACGCGCCCCAAGGTCGTGGGGATGACCCAAATTTTTCTACTGAACCAGAACCTGCAAAGGCCGATATTGCCTACGATGCTATCCGACGAATTCTCTACAGTAACGGTCGTGTGCCGGGGCAACATCTCAGGGAACAGGATCTAGCGTCTAAGCTCGATTTTGGTCGAACGCCAGTTCGCGAAGCACTTCAGCGGCTTGCAGCTGAAGGGAATATCCAATACATCCCTCAAAGAGGCTTTTTCACGAGGCCGATGTCGGAAAGAGCCCTGTTAGATTTTTATGTTGTCGGACGTGAGACCCTGATCTCGGCATTAAATCGAATGCGGCCGCAGGTCCCAGAGACCTGGACCGTGGCGGATAAATTGTCCTCTGACGAACTTGCCTTAAGGGCAGAAGCGATATTCACTAAAATCGCCCAAGAAGCATTGAATTGCGAGGCTTGCAAAATCGTCCACCGATTCTGTTTTTGCACTCACCCTTTACGAATGGAAGTAACTGCGTCGGAACTTCGGCCCGCGTTTGTTGAGAGCCTCGGGAAGCTAATTGCCGCAATGTCTGAACTAGGCAGGGCAGCGACCCTGGTGGAGTCCGCGTTGATGAACCACCTTGATCTAGAACAGGGTGCCGTTTCAAGGATTGTACAAGAGGTGAACGAACGTGGATTAACAGGTTTTCCGGGGCCTGCGAAAAGTTCGTGACATCGCAACCGTCATCTCGACGAATGATCCCAATCAACGAGCCTAAAGAACTTTGTCGAGTGCCGCGCATATCTGCGGCTGCTGCGGGCAATTCAAAAGCCGGTGTCGGTATCACCTATCAGCATTTTAATTATGTTGCCAAATCAAAGAGGCTGCCGCATCCCTTCAGCATTCCAGAATATAGCGCTGGCAAAGCGAAAGGTGCTTGTGTCCTATCGGGCAACGCCCTCCGCAGGTTTCCATTTGCCGCGGCTTTCCCAGTCCAGCTATGATGATCGAGCGACGTTTTCAGCCGAAGTCTCAAAAGATATTGTGCCAAAGATCATAACAGCCAACGGGATCGACGCTGCGACCTTGAGGAAAGAGGTTACGCCCGGCGGGTATCTCCTCAAAACCAATGCATCGCTTCAGACCGTGAGTGATCTCGATGAGGCCGCGGCCAATCGACTTGCCGGCTCCCTAGGTTACGTCTTCCGCCAATATCGCGCCCTTACCGCTCGCCTCAACGACACGACAGGTAAGACAGGCTTTGTTGTCGTGCGGTTTCCGCAGGGCAGCCTTAACGCCACCGTCGCACAAAGATTCTTCGAGGCAGCGGACGCAACGAAAAAAGGTTTGGAGCGGCGGATATGCCGTGTTCGGTGACTAGCAGATCTTCCTTAATGCAAAGAATTTCGAAGGAAAGCCTTATAGCGGACTCGATGACGCAAGCTTTCAAGGCGGATTGAGCCGCGCAGCCGTATCGTTTGGCAACCCAAAACCAAAGGTTTCTTCCTTCGGCAAAGCGATCGCACGCTTTATTGGGAATGATTGGCAGAGGTCAACAGGAGGCAAGGACTATCAAACCTTGCTCGGTGGACCGGACAGCGAGTTAGTGAGAAAGCTCGACGAGATCAGCAGGTACAATGCGTTCCTCCTCGCGAAGACGGCCGACACCAACGGCTGGGCCAAAGATGAATAAGGGCCGGACGAGAACCTACGCTAAAGTCGCTTAGCGGGTTCAGATGGCATCTCGCAAAAAGGATCGTAAGCGACCGGTGAGGGCCGTCTTGCGAGGTTGAGACGAACATCGGAAGTCCTAGTGCAAACACTAGTATCATTCCCCAGAGATTATGACTCTTTGACTGGATAGGCCTTGTGGAGTTTTTCCCGGGCTTTTTCGGTTGTGAACCTCCAATTGATTTGTGCTCGTTGAGCGTTGCGCCGTTGCTCCCAGGCAGCAATCTCAGCGACCATTTTATCCTTGTCGTCGATCCTGTGGTCGAGGCATTGGCTTTTCAGCACGCCGATTTCGATCTCAACCATATTCAGCCAGCTTGCGTGTTTCGGCGTGTGGTGGAATTCAAGCCGCTTGAGCACACGACGGGCTTCGGCTGCGGGAAACGCATCGTATAGCGCGCCGGGTGAATGGGTGGAAAGATTGTCCATGACCACACGAATGGTCGGGGCGTCAGGATAGTCGATATCGACCAGCTCGCGCATGCACTCAGCGAAGTCCTGGTTGGTGCGCCGATCGGTCAGCTTTACCCGACGCCATGGCTGATGCGCGTCGAGGAAAACGAAAAGATTGACGGTGCCATTGCGGCGATATTCACAATCATAGCGTAAAGGCTGCATCGGCTTTGCAGGAATGGGCTCGCGCACCTCGCCAATCAGTTGGACCGGGCTTTCGTCAAAGCAGACAACCGGCCTTTGCGGGTCTGGGGTTTCAGCATACAGATCCAGGACGCCTTCCATTCGGGCGACATAGTCCCCATCGACCTTGGGAATGCACCACATGTCTTTGCGCCATGGCTTGAGATGGTTTTCACAAAGCCGCCGGCGTACGGTCTCGCAGGAGACCTGCGCGTGTTCGGTTAGCTTGATCATCTCGTCAGCCAGAAGCTCAAGCGTCCAGCGTGCCCGTCCCGGTGGCGGATTGGAACAGGCCGTCGCCACCAGAAGCGCTTCCTCCTTGGCCGATAGTTTGCGGGCAACGCCGGGCCGAGGCTCCTCACTCAACGCACCTTCGAGATTGGCCTCTACCAGCCGTCGCTTGGTGCGATAGATGGTCGATCCGCTGACATTCAAGGTCGCAGCGATCACCGCGTCACTCACACCCTCATTCGCCGCCAACAGGATCTGCGCACGCTTGAGCCTGCGGGCCGCGTGACGGCCACCGCTCAAAAGAGCGTTCAGTTGCTCACGTTCAAACTGGCTGAGTTCCACATGATATCGTATATTCATTTGAGCCTCCTTGTGCGATGAAACACAGGTTAAACTCAAATGAATCAAACGCTTGGCAAGGATCCTCCTCCCGCAGCGCCACAGTTCACGCAGCTGCAGGGCCAATACCTGGCCTTCATTTATGCCTATGGCAGGATCTTCAAACGCTCCCCGGCAGAAGTCGATATGCGTCGGCACTTCCAAGTGACAGCGCCCTCTGTACACCAGATGGTGCTGACGCTGGAAAAAGCCGGCCTCATTCAACGCCAGCCTGGACAAGCGCGAAGCATTCAATTGCTCGTAGAGCCTGAGGCACTGCCAATCCTCCGGTAACTCAACCAGTCAGAATCTCTGTGGAGCGGAACTAGGAGTAGTCCTATGACAAAGCATCAGATTGAAGTGATCACGTCTGTCGAGCGCCGACGGCGCTGGTCTCAGGAAGATAAAGAGCGGCTCGTTGCAGCCTGTCTCGAGCCAGGTGCGGTGCTTTCCGAGATTGCGCGATCGGCCGGTATCCATGTCAGTCAGCTCTTCCGTTGGCGCAGGGAGCTTTGCCAAATCGAGGAGCCGAGGACGGAAACAACGAGCACGTTTGTGCCGGTGGTCGTGTCCGAGGCCGCGCTTCCAGCCTAGCCTATTCCCTCGGGGCCACCCACCCCATCGCAGGCCGGAAGCGCAGCGATGTGACGATTGAACTCGGTCGGGACCGTCGTATCCGCGTAGACAGCGACATCGACACGGACGCGCTGGGCCGCATTCTCGATGTCGTGCTGGGGCGGAGATGATCCCGGTTCCGAGTGGTGTGAAGGTCTGGCTGGCGACCGGTCACACGGACATGCGCAAAGGCTTCCAAGGTCTGTCGCTGATGGTGCAGGAGACGCTGAAGCGCGATCCGATGTGCGGACATCTGTTCGTGTTCCGGGGGCGCGGTGGAGGTCTGATCAAGGTGATCTGGCATGACGGACAAGGAGCCTGTCTGTTCACGAAGAAGCTGGAGCGCGGCCGCTTCATCTGACCGTCAGCCGCTGACGGCACGGTGGTGATCACACCGGCCCAGCTCGGTTATCTCCTCGAAGGCATAGACTGGCGGATGCCGCAAAAGACCTGGCGGCCAACATCGGCAGGATGAGCAAAAGAACTGGAATGGCGGACTCGAATATGATTCCATCCTGCCATGAGCGACGCGACTGATGAGCTTCCGGACGACCTTGCCAGTGCGCTTGCACTGCTGGCCGAGCGACTTTTCAGTGCGATCACAAAAGCATGACTTCCGAGGCGTTAATCTTGAGCCAGATGGAAGCTGGGATGATTCCACGAGCGGCTCCTCGCCTCAGATGCCGGGCAATTCCGGCGCGCTAGTCTCGTTTTGTTGTCTCCTGTTCCCGGCATCTAGCCGAAGTCAGGAAATTGCACCTATCCTGGCTGTCCAGATTTCCCGAGCCCGCTCTGAGCATGCGACTTTCCTTCATATGAAATCAAAATGCAGAATTGGGACATCGTTTTGTAACAGGCTATGGCCAATAAGCGCGAGTGGCAATTAACTCCGACTCTTTCGGCAACCTACGACCCTGAGGCGATACGAAATGTTCCCTGCAGCTTGGCCCTTGGCGGTGGCCGTTTTGACCTCGACGTGCCTTTCTAGCGAGGCCGCCCCACTATCCTTCCGTGAATTTGATAGCCTTGCTCGCGATTGCGCACCATCGGTTGATCCGACGACCTTAGCGGCAATTGCCAAGGTCGAAAGTGGCTTTGATCCACTTGCGGCACATGACAATACTACGGGTGAGAGCCTTCACTGGGATGATCAAACGCAAGCACGCTATGGTGTCAAAGACCGCCTCGACGCGCAGCATTCCATCGACATAGGGCTTATGCAGATCAACAGTAAAAACTTTCCCGTCCTCAATCTCACGATTGAAAACGCCCTGCAGCCCTGCAAGTCACTTGCCGCTGCGGCGTACTTGCTTGAAAGCCGCTATGCGGGCGGCGACACTGCCGCGGCACGGCAACTTGCGCTCAGAAAGGCCATCTCCGCCTACAACACGGGCGATCTGCAGCGCGGGTTCGCAAACGGTTATGTTCGGAAGGTTGAGGCCGCCGCTCGAGAGATCGTGCCACAGCTGATCGAACTACCGCAACAGGCTGATGAAAAGCAGATATCGGAAGACATATGGGACATCTGGGGCTCGTACGAGCAAGAGCGTTCGGAAGACGATTCATCGCGTCTCCAAACACATCAAAAGGTCGCACGACCTTGAATTGAAACAACAACAATGACCAATGACCAATGACCAATGACCAATGGCCAATCGAATGGAGATAACAATAATGGCGTTACCTAATACAAATCGTGTTCGTTTTAGCTCCTTTTCTCTGCTGAGCGCAACGTTGCGTGCTGCAGTTCCCTATGCGCCAGCTGCCGGCGGAGCGGCGGCCTGGAGTATTGTCTGCTCCGCGCCTGCGATGGCGCAAGTCACGGGCGGGACAGATCCCGCGACGATGGTAAATAATATCTGCACGTTCATCCTTGGTCCGTTCGGACAGTCACTGGCTGTCCTGGGCATCGTCGCCATCGGCATATCGTGGATGTTTGGTCGTGCTTCACTCGGTCTCGTTGCCGGTGTCATCGGTGGCATCGTCATCATGTTCGGGGCCAGCTTCCTTGGCAAAACACTCATTGGGGCCGGCTGATGAGCGACCGACTGGAAGAGAGTATTCTCTACGTGGCGGCGACACGCCCTGCATTGTTCCTAGGCGTGCCGCTCAACTTGGCCGGATTGCTCATGATGTTAGCGGGCCTGATCATCGTCATCGTTCAGAATCCTCTTTACGAAATTATCCTCGTGCCACTGTGGCTCGGATCAAAAGTTGTTGTTGAGCGCGACTATAACGCCGCGAGCGTGGCGCTACTCTATTTGCAGACCGCAGGCAGAAGCGTCGATGGGTCGATCTGGGGCGGGGCAAGCGTCAGTCCCAACCCGATCAAAGTGCCGAGGCGAGGAAGAGGAATGGCTTAATGTTCGGCACAAGTGGCAGGACCGAGAGGTCTGGTGAGATATATCTGCCATATGTTGGCCACCTCAGCGACAAGGCTGTCCTTCTCGAAGACGGCGCAATCATGGCCATGGCACATGTGAGAGGCTTGCCCTTCGAACTGGAAGACGTTGCAATCCGAAATGCACGCTGCCGAGCGTTTAATACGCTCTTACGCAACATTGCCGATGATAACGTATCGATATGCGCCCATCTCGTGCGACATAATGATGTGCCGTCACCCCCGGCGCGGCAGTTCCGAAGCACGTTTTCTGGTAGTCTGAGTGAAGCTTATGAGCAGCGTGTGCTGCTCGGAAATCTTTTCCGGAACGATCACTTCCTTACCTTGATCGTGTACCCTCGCAGTACCGTCGGCAAATTCAGAGGCCGTTTTTTCAAGCGCTACGAAGGCAAGGAGGTCGATCTGGCAAGCCAGGCGCGGAACCTGGAAGATCTCTGGCACATCACTGCTGGCGCCCTCGACGCTTACGGTCTCCGCCGACTTGGGATTCGCGAGAAAGATGGCGTGATTTTTTCAGAAATCGCGGAGGCACTCCGGCTGATAATGACCTGCCGTTTGACTCCAGTTCCGATGGTTAGCGGCTCACTGGGCGCTTCGATTTATACTGATCGTGTGATCTGCGGCAAACGCGCAGTGGAGATTCGTGCCCCCGGAGCTAGCTACGTCGGCTCCATGTTTTCATTTCGAGAATATCCAGCGAAAACCACTACAGGTATGCTCCATCCGCTACTGTCCACGAATTTCCCGCTTGTTTTAAGCCAGAGTTTCTCCTTCCTCACGCGTGCACAGGCTCATGCCAAACTTAGCCTTAAGTCCAGTCAGATGACGAGCTCTGGTGACAAGGCCGTCAGCCAGATCACAGAACTCGCCGAAGCAGAGGACGCACTGGCAAGCAACGAATTCGTAATGGGCTCGCACCATTTAAGCCTCTGCGTCTATGCCGATGATCTCAATAGCCTTGCCGACCGCGCAGCAAGCGCCCGCACTCGGTTGGCGGAATCGGGCGCCGTCATTGTCCAGGAAGGTATTGGTATGGAGGCGGCTTACTGGGCGCAACTTCCGGGGAATACCAAGTGGCGCACGCGACCCGGGGCAATTACCTCCCGCAATTTCGCCGGCCTGGTCTCATTTGAGAATTTCCCCAGCGGCACGAATTCTGGCCATTGGGGCAATGCAGTTGCACGCTTCCGCACCAACGGCGGCACCCCTTTCGATTACGTCCCTCATGAGAATGATGTTGGCATGACGGCGATATTCGGACCCGTCGGAAAAGGCAAAACAACGCTAATGACCTTTATCCTTGCGATGCTCGAGCAGAGCATGGTTGAACGTAATGGTGCGATAGTTTTCTTTGACAAAGACCGCGGTGGTGAACTGCTGGTACGTGCCACCGGAGGGACATATCTGGCACTACGCAGAGGCGCTCCCAGCGGTTTGGCGCCTCTGCGGGGCCTCGAAAATACGTCGGCCTCGCGCGATTTTCTGCGCGAGTGGATGGTCGCACTCATCGAGAACGACGGACGTGGAGCAATTTCGTCGGAAGAGGTTCGCCGCTTGGACCGGGGCATCACCCGACAACTTTCGTTTGAGCCAGCTATGCGCTCAATCGCAGGTCTACGCGAATTCCTGTTGCACGGCCCCTCAGAGGGCGCAGGTGCACGGTTGGAGCGGTGGTGCCGAGGAAGCGCGCTCGGTTGGGCCTTTGATGGCGAGATAGATGAAGTAAAGCTCGACGCTTCCATTACAGGCTTCGACATGACGCAGCTGTTGGAGTACGAGGAGGTCTGCGCGCCGGCAGCTGCCTATCTACTGCATCGCGTGGGCTCTGTCGTGGACGGACGTCGCTTTGTCATGAGCTGCGACGAGTTCCGGTTTTATTTATTAAACCCCCAATTCGCTGCCGTCATCGACAAGTTCTTGCTGACCGTTCGCAAGAATAACGGCTTGTTGATACTCGCAACACAGCAACCCGAGCACGTTCTGGAATCGCCCGTCGGAGCCAGTCTTGTTGCACAATGCATGACAAAAATCTTCTATCCATCACCGACGGCGGACCGATCGGCCTATATCGACGGCTTGAAGTGTACCGAAGGAGAATTTCAGGCTATCCGCGAGCACATGGCAATCGGCAGCCGCAAATTTTTGCTTAAGCGCGAGAGCGGGAGCGTTGTCTGCGAATTCGACCTGGCTGAGATGCGCGAATATGTCGCCGTACTGTCCGGGCGGGCCAATACGGTGCGCTTTGCCGATCAACTCCGCGATAAATACGGAGAGGCCCCCGGTGCGTGGATCGACAAATTCATGGCACGTTATCACGAAGTGCAGGATTGACGGAGGAACTTTGATGAAATTTGCCCAACTCACAGTTACGGCGCTGACCACCTTCCTAGTGCTGCAGGGTCCAGCTCGCGCGCAGTTTGCCGTCATTGACATGGGAGCAATAGCTCAGACCATCGTGCAAATCGAAAAAACAGCCGCGATTCTCGAGCAGACAATGAACTTGGTGACGGTGTTCTCATCGTCCTTCGGCGTCACCGGTCTGTTAGGCTCGCTCAACCAAGCGAACCGATATCCCTTGACCAATCAGCTAAGCGAGAAAATGTTCGGTAGCAATAAGATACTAAGCGTGACGATACCAACCGGGTCCACGGCGCGCGCGATCATTCAAGATCGCGAAGTCTCGGGTACCGACGCGGAAGCGAAGCTGCTACTTCGACAAATTACCGGTGCTGCTAATGCCGCGGACATTGCAGCCGACAATCTGGAGAAGATGGGCCAGCGCCTGGCAGAAAACAGCAAGACGCTCGCTCAGCTGTCTAGTTCAAGGAACATCATGCAGGCCACCGTAACGAACGGTTTGCTTCTCAAACAGATCCACGATGCCATCATCCAGAACAGCCAGGCGACCAGTTTGCTGACGATGACCACTGCGCAGGCCAGCCTTCACGCCGCAGAAGAGGCGGCAGCGCAGCGACTAGAACGCGAGAAAACCGGGCGCATCTTTGGCCCGTGGTAATTGGGCTCAGATAATAATTCAAACTCAGCCCACCTGCGGTGGAAAGAGCCAAATCAGGTTGGAGCGATGAAGCTTGCAATTTCTACGCCGTTTACGGCTATACATACGTTCTTTGATCAGGCCTTCACAATTGCACTGAACTCCGTGCTCGGAAAGATCCAGAGCGCGCTCAATGCGCCTCTGGTGGCGTGCGTCACTCTTTGGATAATAGTTCAAGGCATTTTGGTGATGCGTGGTGAAATCGATACCCGCGGTGGAATCACGAAGATCATCACGGTATCGATCGTTATCTCCCTAATCCTAGGGCAGGCGAACTATCATGACTTCGTCGTGTCATTCTTTGAGGAAACGATCCCTAGCTTCGTTGACCACATCAGCGGCAGTAAGATTCCGCTGGTTGATATTCCCCACAAGCTTGATGTAATGTTCGCTCTAAGCCAAGTCTGCTTTCAGAAGATCGCATCCGAAATCGGACCGATGAATAGCCAAGACACTCTTGCCTTTGAAGGCGCACAGTGGATTTTCTACGGTGCACTTTGGGTAACGTTCGAGATCTATGACGCCTGTGGGATCCTAACCAAGCTACTGGTAGCGATCGGGCCGCTGATCCTTGTAGGCTATCTCTTTGATCACACCCGCGACATGGCTTCCAAATGGGTCGGACAGCTCCTCTCCTACGGGCTGCTGCTTCTCCTGTTGAACATCGTGGCTACTCTGGTCATTGCAACGGAAGTAGCAGCTCTCGCGGGAGTGCTCTTCGTGATCAACTCTGCGGGCACGACGGCAGCCAAGATTATCGGGCTTTACGAACTCGACATGTTCTTTCTAGCTGGTGACGCCCTGATCGTCGCGCTTCCGATGATAGCCAGCAATATTGGTGGTGGCACCTGGGCGGGTACAAATAAATCTCTCAGCCTCCGTCGCCAACTAGCCCAGATCACACGCGGTTAAATGCAATGTTCTTAAAATTGAGGTTGACGACATGAAGTATTGTTCTCTGTTTCTATTCCTCGCTTTGGCCGCTTGCAAGACGAGTGATACACTGGCGACTTGCAAGGGTGCGGCTTTCCAGCTGAATGCGGGGCGATGGCAACCCACCACATCGGATCTCGACGTCGAATGTGCGGGAGAGCCTAAATGAAGGGACCTGAGTATGGTCTCCTGGTGGGGCGAGAATCACTTTCCGCGCATTATAAAGAAGTGGAAGCCTTCCAAACGTCACGCGCGAAGTCGGCGCGGCGTCTTTCCAAGGTATTGGTCGTCATTGCGGCTGCTGCTATTCTTGGAAATATTGCGCAGGCCTTCACTATCGCCGCCATGGTTCCGTTGATCAAGCTTGTGCCCGTATATCTTTGGGTGCGACCGGATGGGACGGTTGACAGCGAGGTATCCGTGTCTCGACTTCCGGCCACGCAAGAGCAGGCAATCATCAATGCTTCGCTGTGGCAATATGTTCGCCTACGCGAGGGTTATACAGCGGACACAGCTCAATACGCCTATGACCTCGTATCGAGTTTCAGCGCATCGTCTGTTCGCCAAGAATATCAGCAATTCTTCAATTACCCCAGTCCGAGCTCGCCGCAGGTCACAATCGGCAAGCGAGGTAGGCTGGATGTCGAGCACATCTCCTCAAACGATATTGCGCCGGGAGTGCAGCAGATTCGTTACAGACGAACGCTCATCTTGGATGGTCAGATGCCAATGGTGAGTACTTGGACTGCAACCGTCCGCTATGAAAATGTCACAAGCCTGCCTGGCCAATCGAGGCTGACAAATCCAGCAGGATTAATCGTTACCTCCTACCGGGCTTCGGAAGATACCGTGTCGAATGCGGGAGGGACCCAGCCATGACAACAAGGGCCGTTCTCACACTGATCTGTTTGATTTCCTTTGCGATGGGCGTTCATGCGGAAGATACTCCTGCTGCCGGCAAACTGGATCCGCGCATGCGCTATCTGGCCTACAACCCCGACCAGGTGGTCCGAATGTCAACCGCTGTCGGCGCAACACTAGTTGTCACATTCGGAGCCGGCGAGACGGTAACAGCAGTCGCCGTGTCGAATAGCAAGGATCTGGCAGCCCATCCGCGAGGCAACTATCTCTTTTTCAAGGCCAGTCAAGCCCTCTCCCCACAGCCAGTTATTGTGTTGACTGCGAGCGAGGCAGGTACGCGACGATATGTCTTCAACATTTCCACCAGGGTCATGTCTCGACTTGATAAAGAGCAACCTGACCTATACTACAGTGTACAATTCGTCTATCCGAACGACGACGCTGCTGCTCGGCGGAAGGAAATAGAAAAGCAATCGATATTCGATGGGATGCGGGCGAAAGCGCGGTCTCAACAGAGAGCTCAGGACTTGTTGGATCAGCCGGCCGCAGCCGCCAATCCTGATGCCAACAATTTCCACTACGTCGCACAGGGCGATCACTCGCTAACACCATTGGAAGTCTTCGATAACGGAGTCACCACTGTATTCCGCTTTCCAGGCAATGTACGCATTCCCTCCATCTACATGATCAATCCGGACGGTAAGGAAGCTGCTGCCAATATTTCGATTAAAGGAGACTATATCGAGGTTTCCGCAGTTGCGCGTGAATGGCGGCTGAGGGATGGCCATACAGTATTAGGAATTTTCAATAGCGCATACGATCCCATTGGAAGAAATCCGGGCACCGGTACGGTAAGAGCCGATGTATGGCGCGTTGTGAAAGGGACGAGCCGATGAATGACGCGAACTCAGAATCGGGGCACGATGTAGATGCGTCGGGCTCCCTGGTTACCGAGCCAACTCGTCGAAGTCTTTCGGGATCAAAGAAGTTATTGATTGCAAGCCTAATTCTGGCTTCATCTCTATCTCTCATCTGGACCGTCGGATTCGCAAAGAAAAGAGGCGCCCCCCCTCCGCCGCCTCAAACACCGTTGGTCGCCAACGCGGAGCCTTTTCGCCCGGCACCGATTGAGGTTGCTCCCGATCCTCCAACACCCAAACAGGCTGTTCAGCCGTCAGCCTCCGCGCCAGAACGGAACTCTCCAGAGCTGGATGATGCGCAGGTCGCGCAATCGGCAATATTCGCTTATGATAGCGGTGATCAATCGGCTGACATTAGTCACCCCCGCGAGGAGGAACAGAACGAGACCTCGTTGCAGGCGGGCGAAGCTCCAGTCGAGAACGATCTGTCAACTCGCATGAAACCCGGTGTGCAGGAGCCAACCAGAGCCAAACTCCTGCCGCACCCTGACTTCATGATTACCCAAGGAACCATTATTCCCTGCGTTTTACAAACAGCGATCGATACGAACTTGCCGGGCTTCGTAAAGTGCGTCTTACCCCGAGACATTCGTGGGGCGACGAATAATATTGTGCTTCTAGATCGCGGAACAACCGTTATTGGTGAAATTCAGCAGGGTTTACGGCAGGGGGATGCGCGAGTCTTTGTAATCTGGAACCGCGCTGAAACACCGACTCATGCCGTGGTTTCGCTCGCGTCGCCGGGCGCTGATGAACTCGGCCGCTCCGGCATGCCCGGTACCGTGGACAATCACTTCTGGCAACGATTTGGAGGCGGAATGCTCTTGAGCGTCGTCCAGGGTACGTTACAAGCCGCCAGTCAATACGGTGAAAGTTCAGGCGGGCTCAGCGTCAACAATTTTCAAGGCAATGGTGGACAAACGGTCGATACTGCGCTTGAGGCAACGGTCAACATTCCGCCAACCCTAAAGAAAAACCAGGGTGATGCCGTGTCCATTTTTGTCGCTCGTGATCTTGATTTCTCAGAAATATACGAGCTTAAGGCGACCAACGCGCCAAAGAGAGCGAGAAGTCGATAAACAATGGCCCAAGCACCTCAACGACAATGAAGATTGGAGACTTTGATGCAAGCGGTGGCACATCCCCAATTGTATTTCCTCCTCAAACCGGTTTTGAAATGGCTTGAGGACCCAAGGACCGAAGAGGTCGCGATTAACAAGCCCGGGGAGGCATTCGTTCGCCAGGCCGGTGCGTTCAAGAAACATCCTTCATCTCTCACATGCGACGATCTTGAAGATATCGCGATCTTGGCCGGAGCGTTGCGAAAGCAAGATGTAGGACCACGAAGCCCTCTCTGCGCCACCGAGTTGCCAGGCGGAGAGCGGCTGCAGATCTGTTTACCGCCCGCAGTGCCGTCAGGTACTGTTAGTCTGACAATTCGGCGCCCCTCGACTCATGTTGCCGAACTCAAGGAAGTGTCATCCCGCTATCAAGCATCACGCTGGAATAAATGGCAGTTGCGCAACGAGCGCCGTGCTCATGAAGATGAGGAGATTCTAAAGCTCTACGCTTGCGGTGATTTGGAAAAATTCCTTCAAGCCTGCGTGACCGGGCGACTGACAATGCTGCTTTGCGGACACACAGGAAGTGGGAAAACCACGATGAGCAAGACTTTGATAAACGCTATTCCACCGCAAGAAAGGCTAATCACTATTGAAGACACACTCGAACTCGTAATCCCGCACGAGAATCATGTCAGGCTACTCTATTCGAAAGATGGAGCAGGTTTAGGTGCGGTAACTGCAGAGCAGCTCTTACAGGCTAGTTTACGCATGAGGCCGGACCGAATATTGCTGGGCGAGATGCGCGACGACGCGGCTTGGGCGTATCTGAGCGAGGTCGTTTCTGGCCATCCGGGATCGATTTCCACTATCCACGGAGCAAATCCTGTCCAAGCCTTCAAGAAGCTCTTTTCGCTCGTCAAGAGCAGCCCGCAAGGATCTTCCATGGAAGACCGTACGCTAATAGATATGCTCTCCTCAGCAATCGACGTCATAGTGCCATTCCGGACAAGCGGTGACGTGTATGAAGTGGGCGAAATATGGCTAGGGGCCGATGCCCGCAGACGCGGTGAGACAGTGGCTGATCTTCTAAACCAGCATTAACCTCGCAACCAGAGTGTCGTATCCGAGATGTGAGAACTTTAGTTTTCCCTATAGGTCCAAACCTCATCACGGGGCTGAAGAGGCCGACACGCTCTAGGTGTTTAGTCCCGGCATTTGATGGATAGGGTTGATGATGAATCGATCCGGCTCGGAAGTCCACCTTTTGCAGATGAACTCGTAGGGGTGAGTCCCTTTAGTGTCTTGAGCCTGCGTCCAAAATTGTAGGCGTCGATGAAGTCGGCGAGATGCTTTTTCAGTTGTGCGTGATCGTCGTAGTGGAAGCGCTTGACAGTAGCTTCCTTGATCGTCCGGTTCATCCGCTCGACCTGCCCATTGGTCCATTGGTGCTTAACCTTTGTCAGGCGATGCTCGATCTCGTATTCCTCACAGACTCGGTCGAAGATGTGCTGGAAAGCATTTTGGTCACAGGCCCGGTTGGTGAACTGGATGCCATTATCGGTCAGGATAGTATGGATGGTGTAGGGCACCGCCGCGATCAGGTTGCGCAGGAACTGGGCGGCATTCATCTTGCCAGCTTTGGCATAGAGCTCAGCGAAGGCGAACTTGGAAGTGCGATCAATCGCCACGAAGAGATAGAGCTTGCCCTCAGCCGTCTGCACCTCGGCAATATCGACGTGGAAGTAGCCGATCGGGTAGCTTTTGAACTTCTTCTTCGGTTCTTTGTCGCCTTTCACTTCCGGCAGGCGTGAAATGCCGTGGCGCTGCAGACACCTGTGCAGGGACGAACGTGTCAGACGCGCGATCGTCGGTTGAAGGGCATAGAGGCAGTCATCAAGAGGCAGCAATGTATGCCTTCGAAAGGCGACGATGACGGCTTCTTCTTCAAGGGAGAGGATTGTCGAATGCGGGTCCTTCGGGCCTGTCGGAAGATCGGCCAATGACGTCCGTCTCTTCCATTTGGCTATCGTCTTCTGATTGACCCCATACCGCTTTGAAAGCGCTCTCAGGCTCTCTTCACTATTTTGTATTGCTCGACGGATTGTCTCTGTCGTTGTGGCGCTCCCGTGTAGAACCTGGCCCATAGTGCCTCCCTCCACTAAGGAAACAAATGCCGGGACTAAACACCTAGACCATTTTAAGGCTCCTCACTCAAGTATCCATGTTCTCGATGAACGCCATCCAAATTATCAATTTTACAAATATATGTTATCCATTAGAAGGGCCGAAGTCGGCAAACTGATGCCGCTAGGAATCAAGGAGGTAGGATGCTTCAGAGCTGGTTGATATCGCCTGTAACCCCATTATCTCCACACGGATGTTATCATTCGCTCGTTCAACCAGTGCTCGAGCTTTTATGAATGAACAAAGCAAGATGGTTTTGATTGGAAAAGCACTGGAAGACCAACTCATAACCAAGTCGCCAAGGCGTTCATCCCGAATTAAGTAGACGGGCCCTGGGCACGTGTCTGCGATGGATCGCCAGTAAGGGTCTTTCTCTCGATTGCGAACTTTCGGGTCACCTCATCAGCGTGCCGGGAGTTACCTAACTGCACTGAGGGACTGAATACCAGACGGTGGTCCGGTACCCACCTTAAGTTTGATATAATTGAAAGGTACGCTGTTGAAGCACGTTCTTGTCTTTGATGACGACGCCGCTATGCGGCATCTTATTGTTGAATATCTGACTTCACACGCCTTCAGGCCAACCGCAGTCAGCGATAGTAGGCAGCTGAATCGCGTGCTCGCGTGTGAGCCGGTTGATCTTGTGGTTCTTGAGCTTAATCTGGGTCGTGAAGACGGATTGGAGATCATACGCAACCTGACAACAAAATGGGGAATTCCCATCATCGTGATTAGCGGTGATCGCCTTGAGGAAGCAGAAAAGGTTGTTGCACTGGAGCTCGGGGCAACTGACTTTGTTTCAAAGCCGTTTGGAATGCGTGAATTCCTAGCCCGCATTCGCGCGGCAATGCGTCGCCGGACTTTCAGTCCAGGGGCAAAAGATCGACGTTCCTTTAATTTTTTGGGATGGACATTGAACCTCAGACAGCGTCGGCTAATGTCAAAAAAAAGCGGCGAGGTCAAACTTACCCCGGGGGAATTCAATCTTTTGGTCGCTTTTCTGGAACAGCCGCGTGACGTGTTAACGAGAGAACAGATTCTGCGTGCGAGCCGAGTCCGTGGAGAAGAGGTGTATGACCGAAGCGTCGATGTCCTCATTTTGCGCCTGCGTCGAAAGCTTGAAGCAGATCCCGCGAACCCTCGTCTAATCAAAACAGCCCGGGGGGCAGGCTATGTGTTCGACGCTGATGTGGACATTCATTACGGTGACAATGGCTCTCTTAACCGTGGTCTTTACGAGGACAGGCGTCGTGTCTCGCAGAACCCATTCGTTTAAAAGTGGCGATTAGAATTAAGCCCGCGCGACTGTGTCTTCTTCTACGTCCGCCCAAGGCGCAGGCTCCGGAAGTGGACCCGTCTGGCTCTCGAAGATGCGCTTCAGTGCGCGATCGGAGTAATACCGGACTTTTCTCAGCCTCAATGGCGGGTGACCCTTTATGAGAACGATCTGGTCGTCGTCATCTAGCAGCCGCACCTGCTCAGGCCGTAATAGAGGAGCACCTTGGCTCGAATTTTGAATATTACGATCGAACATCCTCCCTTGGCTATAGGAGGTGGAGCGCGCTACAAACGTATATTCACCAATCGCTTTCGAAATATAAACAGGTGTCTCGTCATCAGCAGTTGCCATGAAGACTTGCACGCCCGTATTGCTAAGGAAGTTTTGCTTGCCGGCCTCGTCGTACGTTCCCGACAACGCTGAGAGGCTCTGGATTATGAACATAAAATGGCCCTTGTAGCCAGCTATTGTCGTGATTGCTGTCTCAATTGTGTCGAGTTTTCCGAGGTGCTTGAATTCATCGAGAAGGAATAGCACCTCGTGCTTCTCGTTCTTGTCTGGCAATGATCGTTGCAAAACAGAAACGATCTGCTGGAAGAGGAGGCGCATAAGTGGTGCGACAACCTCTAGATCGTTCGGGCTAACACAAAGATAAAGACAAGTCCTCCGACGGCGGAGATCATAAATTGAGAAGTCAGAACGGCTCGTCGCCGCTTTAACCAAGGGGTCCGCCCACAAGTTGAGGCCGCCGTCACCCATAACAGAGGTGTAGGAGGTGAGGATTTTTGTATCGTTGCCTGCCATATCATTGAAAATCCGCTGAGCTTCTTTGTTCCTAGTCTCCTCCGCGAGGCGCCCGAGGAGCTGATATTTCTCCCCCGGTTGAGCAAAGAGATCGTACACAGCGCCAATGGTTGGCGTACCACGCTCGATACAAGCAAGAATGCCAGCGACAAATAGATCCCGTGCGCCGTTGATAAATCCTTCCGCGCCCTCTCCTTTGGCTGTGATAAGATTTGCGGCCAAGCGACGCGCTTCGGTGAACTGCCGCTCTGAAGGTAACGCCGTGATATCTAATAAAGGATTGTAACAGCTCGTCCGCCGTTCTGGGTCTAGCGGGGCAAATTTGAACACATCGTCCCCACAAGTTTTGCGCGCCCTGGACGTGAGCTCGAACAACTCGCCCTTGACATCTAGGGCTATAATTGAGCCTTTGAACGTTAGCAGTGTTGGAATGACAACGCCCACGCCTTTTCCCGCTCGAGTAGGGGCAACAATAAGGCTGTGAGGCTGCGCGCCGTTGGTCAGATAATAGTCAGACCAGAATGGGCCGCCAGTCTTTCCGAACACTGGGCCACTGAGGCAGTTGTACCGCTGGAAATAACCGGCCCGTCGCATCTCACCCACCTGAGCCCAACGCGCCGTCCCGTGGTGGTCGTGCTTGCGTTGGCACAAGACCTGCTGCGCTAGCAAGACGATTCCCGACGTTGAAATGATGACGGCCAAACCCTGATAAAACAATAGGGTTGTGTATCCAAGAAAGAACGGCGACTTGTACCAAAAAGCGAACACATCGAAAGTCATCAAAGCATGACCGCTAAACCCGTAACCAAATGTTGAGTACACACTTGCAGCACAAAAACCTACGGCCAGTGAACACACCGTACTCAGTGCTATATTCAAGAGCTTTGTTTTGTTTGGTATCATCGGTCCACCAATAGATTTCTTCGATGCTAAAATGGCACGCAACAAGATGAATCGAACGCACATCAGGCGATTTGCCAGCGGATCGCGGCGGCACCTAAAAAGAAGGAAATCGTCGGGTGCGCCGCTTCATCGAGGATGGATTAGAGGTCCGGCCATTGAAGAACGGACTAACAAAAAATGAACTGAAGCCTTCAAACTGGACCAGTTGTTAGAGTTTTCCGGTGGATTTTCCTGGCTGGAAAGGAACGGAAGACGATGAAGGCATCGCAGTTTCGCACGCGCAGTGGCGTTCAGTTTGAGGCAGGGCGATGAAGGCGTCTCGATCACACATCATTCGAAGTGAAACAAGGTTCTATCGAAACGAATGACTCTTCCAAACGACGAACCAATAGCGGAATTCCACCACAAAATCACAAGTTCAAGCCGCTATCTGCACCCTTTTTGCTTTTATTCCTTAGCTTTATCAAGCATACTTTCGACGTGATGCCCTCCGCTTCACGCTGCGACCTATGTCGCTGCATTGTATCATCGAGCACGACGGTCCGGCGGTAAAAAGCGTCAATATTCCATTTTAGAGACCTCAACGGCCCGTGCGATCTCTGCTTCCCGCTGCATCTCTGCTTCTGGAGGAAGGCCTCAGGTCGTCTCGGGCGTGATTGTAAGCGTGGCTTATGGACTGCGCAATTTTACCAGCTCGCTGCAGCTGTTCAGTTGACGTTTGCGGGCCCACCGTATCACGGACTGACTTCTCAATACTTCTTATGTGTTCATCCAAATTCGCACTCCGTTCCTCTGCTACATGCCTCGGCGATTGAATGTGCTGCAATGAGGCACTGATGGCGGGAAGTGAGTGGGCCTGGGCCCTTTGATTTGCGTCTAAGTCGTGATAAGCGACAAAAATAGCATTGTGTGCATTCGCTTTGCTCTCGTAATGCAGATGAGGATCAGCAGCCAATTCGCGGGCCAGCTCAAAGATACGAGATTTATTGTTGTCATTAAACTTACTGAAGTTATGCGATACCAACAAAACTCCAGTAGCTTGATCCGTTGGCTCCATGTTGCTAATGCGATTAACAAGAGCAGTTTGCTTGGCTGGGTCTATATAATGGGCTACATTGCCGGCCGCTTGGACTTTTAACAAAGCTACAGCATCCGAGTCGAACCCCAGTCCGTCCGTCAATTTGTCGGCCAACTCGATAGCCGATCGTCCGAGCTGTTTGTTCCGCCTTTCAAATGTCGTGAGGGGAGATTCTTTCCCCCGTTCGGCTTCCCGAACAGCACTTAGCGTTTCCTTCGCGAGCAATTTGAAGTTTCGAAGATTGAGTGCTGTATCGCGCGGATTCGAGGTTACTAACTGTTCTGCAACATTGGACATTGGTCCCTGTGGAAGATCAAGGAGGTCGCGGCGTTCCTCGGCCCCCCCTAGGCGGCCGGTTGAACTTGCATTTGCGCGTGTCCGTTTGTTATCGCGATCCATTGCTCGGCTCCTAAGTCGTTTCTCTAGCCTATGAGGTTAGCAGGAATGCGTGATCGGCCAAACCGATATGGTGTTACGGTTGTAGTATCGCAGAGGCTTCTCCCAGCCCTGCGGGTCGTGGAAAGACCCCATCCAAGCCAAAGAATAAGATGAAGTTGGCCTCGCTCTAAGGCCTGCTCGCAAGCGGGAGGTGGTGAAGGGCATGTGCCGCGATTGGGCGATCTCGATCCGGCGTGCCTGTGGGGCGCTGAACTTCGTTCGTTCAAGCTACCACTACACCTCTCGCCGTGCCGATCAGGCCGGCCTGGAATGTCGTATTCGCGAGATCTGCGAAACCCGAGTGCGCTACGGCTATCGTCGGGTGCATGTGCACTTAGAGCGTGAGGGTTGGGACACCAACATCAAGCGAACCTATAAGATTTACAGGGACTTGGGCCTTCAACTACGGAACAAAACGCCAAAGCGCCGGGTCAAAGCCAAACTGCGGGAGGATCGGCAAATGGCGGTTGGACCGAATGATGTCTGGGCCATGGACTTCGTTCACGACCAGCTGGCGACCGGAAAGAAGTTGCGGGTTCTGACGGTGAAGACGATCCGTGTCGATCAGGGCACGGAATTCGTGTCACGCGATCTCGATCTTTGGGCCTATGCCAAGGGTGTGACCTTGGACTTCTCACATCCGGGAAAGCCGACGGACAATGCCTTAATCGAAGCATTCAACGGCCGCTTCCGAGCCGAATGTCTGACCCAGCATTGGTTCCTGACCCTTGCGGATGCCCGCGAAAAGATGGAGGATTGGCGCAGAGACTACAATCCTGTTTCATAACGCCCATCTTTCTATGTTGTTGAAGGGAATAAGTTTTCCTGATCTGGATGCGATCCTGTGGGGTGTCGAGGGTTCTGCCGGGCGCGATCGAGGATCTGATGTGCTTGCGGGGTGGCGAGTTTTGAACGGCTGAAGATCCATGGGCCGTCGGGTAGCGGATGAGCCCCCTCGATCTGGCCAGCCTCGGCCGCCAGACGCAGCGTTTTTGGCGTTATCCCGAGCAACTTCGCCGCACCGCCCAGATTAAGCCACGGCTCGACCCCGTCGGCCCGGGGACGGAAGACCGGAATCTTGCGGTATGACCTCAGCGCGGTGACCCGCTCCCGTGTCCACCGATTGCCATTGCCGGTCGTCAGTCCGTTTCGATTGAGGACACCGGCAATCACATCGTCATTGGCGATAAGGACGAGCTGTCGTACGGCGTCGACAATATCGTCAGGCGTCGCGTTTCTTTGCCCGCGGCGCCGCTTCGGCAGGCGCAGGTCGGTGTGGACACCCCCAACCCAATGGATGACGAGGACGATCTCGGAGGTTCCATCATCGAGATCGGCAACCACTTCATTGATGAGCGTTCGCACGATACGCTTCTTCAGCCTTGCATCGGTTGTCGGCGCCGTCCAGACGGCGCGGAGGTTCCCCGCAAGTGCGGCTACCTGGGATGCGGACATGGGGATCGGCTGCGGCGCAACCGTCCGATGTTTGGCAATCTTGGCTTCGATCTCGCCGGCGCGAGCGAGCGCCGTGTTCCAGCGTGCTTCGAGCTCCGACGTCACCAGCCTGTTCTCCGGATCAGCCGCGTCGTATTGCCGGAATGCCCGGTCGGCGGCATAGCGCGCTGCCTCGAGATCGCGCAGCAGGGCATCCTGAACCTGGTCGCGTTGGCTGGCCATACGGCGTTCCGCCTCGATGGCGGCGGCAATAGCTCCTGGTTCGACCACCCCGAGCACCGCCTCCTCGATCGCATCATCGACCCGCAAACCGCCGAAGGCGATGCAACGTGGTTCGCCGTTGTCGAGCAACCCTCGCCAACAGGAATAGCGCGGGATGTTATGGTTGGCTCCTGTGTAACGAACCGTCAGCTTCCGGCCGCACCTTTTGCAGCGGAAAAGGCCGGCAAGCAGAGCGTCGCCATGCTTCGGCGCTCCATGATGGCGACTGGCCGGTACATTGTCGCTGACCATCTTGCGGATCTCCTCCGCCCTTTCCCAACTGATGTAACCTTCGTGTGCGTCCGGGATCAGCGCCAACCATTCATCACGCGCCTTGCGGCGAATTCCAGATCGGCCACCGTATCCCGGGACGGAACGACTCTTACCATAAGCATAAGCGCCGCCGTAGATCGGGTTCGCAATCATCCGGTGGATGGTCGCATAGTTGGGTCTGCGCCAGATGACATCACCGTCCGCGCGCCTGACGGGCAAATCCAACCCGTGTTCGAGGAACCATAGAAGCGCCTGCCGTGCACTGCCAAGTTCGGCGACTTTGTTGAAGACCAACGCAATGGCGTCCTGGATGCGCCGGTCGGGATCTTTCTCGATCCTGTCACCGACCTTCAAAAAGCCGACCGGGACCGTGACGACAAGCTCTCCGCGGCGTGCCTTCTCGTAGCGGGCGGAAAGGGAACGCTGACGTAAGAGATCGAGCTCATACTCGTTGAGGCTGCCCTTCAGGCCCAAGAGCAGCCGGTCATTGCCCTGGCGTGGTGCGTAGACCGCTTCCTGATCGATCAGAACGGTATCAACGACGCGGCACATCTCGATGAGCTGCTGCCAATCGCGGCTGTTGCGGGCAAAACGCGATACCTCGCGTGCCGCTACCGCCCCCACCTTGCCAAGGCAGACCTCGGCGACCATCCGGTCAAAACCGGCGCGGGTTACACCACCGGCGGCCGAACGACCAAGATCGTCATCCACCGTCTCAATGCGCGACCAACCAAGTGCTGTCAGGCGATCGCGCATGGCGTATTGAAGGGTACTGCTTTCGCGATTGTGCAGAACCTGGTGAGCCGAGGACTGCCGAACATAGAGAATAGCCTTCCGCTCCAGATGGTGCGGCCCGATCTTCTCATGCATCATGACCGGCCTCCTTCTGCTGGGAGGTGCGCTCGCAGTTTGCGTGATCGACGAACAGCCGCACGATGAGAACCGTCAGCGCCTGGCGGGTTTCCTCCGGCAACTCCGGCCATTGTGGCATGCCTGCGGTCATCCCCCTCTGCGGAGCCGAAAACAGATCGAACTGGCATGTCATGGACTGGCGAGGCATGGACATCTCTCCGACTCGTTTCGTGAGAGACCAATGCTGCGCCCATTACCGCAGATTGCGATGAGGCGTCGGCGTCTTCCAGTAACTTTGCCAAAGCATGCAGGCTCGCGAGATCGACATGCGGAACTGGCAGGCTGCGCCAATATCCGCTCACGGAACGGTCGAACATCCATGATGGGACTTCAAAAAGCCGATCAGAAGAAGCACCAGATAGGCTGCAGCGGAAAATGTCCGTACCTTTGGCCAGCGCATCATGGACATGCACGAGCTGACCGCACCAAGGATGCCACGGATATAAAAGCTCACGAACCTCCGTCCTGTGGGTGTTCTGTCGTCGTGTTGTACAATGAGGTTCGGCCACATGGCGCCATCGGCAATAAGGTGCCAATCTTACTGATGAATCCGGGAGGCGTAACCAGCCCACCTCCCTGAATGAAGCCGGAAAACTCCAGCCTCCGGTGGTCCAGAATCCTGGGGCGGTTCAAAAACCTGAAAAGCTCTAGTCGCCGCTGGATGAAAGTTCAGTGGCAGGTCACTTTGACTTCATGCTTTGCAGCGTAGACCCAAGGCAGCAGGTCGTCGATCTGGCTATTTGGATGTCGGAGTCGAGGCCGCGACCGTCGGTGGCATTGCGGGCTTCTGGCTTCGGCCAGTGGATGCACGACCCGGCGCGCGCACGATGTATCTTCAAGGTCAGGATGCCACTCAGCCCAAGGCATCACCGCTTTACGCCCAACTCGACGGGCTGCCGCCGATCCGGGGAAAAGGTGTTGACCTTGCCGGCGCCGAGCTCGTTGAAGGCGACGCTCGCGATCCCGCCGCGCTGACCCGCGCCATCGCCGGCTGTGATGCTGTCGTCACTTCGCTGGGCACGGCAATGAGCCCGTTCCGGGAGGTGACCCTGCTCTCCACGGCGACGCGCGCACTGTTCGGCGTTATGGAGCAGCAGAATACCCGCCGGCTGGTGTGCATTACCGGGCTGGGTGCCGGCGACAGCGGCGGCCATGGCGGCTTCTTCTTCGACCGGCTGTTCCTGCCCTGATGCTGCGCAAGGTCTATGAAGACAAGGACCGCCAGGAAGATGCGATCCGGGTGAGCACACTCGACTGGACCATCGTCCGCCCAACGGTGCTCAACGACAAGCCGGCGCGCAGTCACATCAAGGCAGTGATTGACCTGTCGGGCGTCCCTGGCGGAACCATCGCCCGGCCCTATGTCGCAGAGTTCGTCGTGCACCAGCTCACCGCAGATACGTGGCTGCGCAAAGCACCGGTGATTACATCCCTCTAGACGTTAATTTTCGGATCAGTTTGACCGATTTTTCCATTCGCCGTGATCCACTCAGGGCGAATAAAGTTATTTGCGGACAATTCACTACATCAGAATTGGTAGGCTAACGTTAGATGAAAAAATGGGGCAAATCCTGCTGAAACTCAACACCAGCTTTTCACGCGCCCTTACACATGAATTACGCGTAGCGATGAACGATGCCGACTTCGACATAAGCCTCGGTCATGCAATCAAACAAAATTTAAGTGTCAAGAAAACACAGTGGCGCGATCACGTCACAAATTCTTGGCCTCAAGCGTGCTACGAGCATCGAGACAGTTCTGTTCCATAAATCTGCTTATTCGATATGTTATAACATCACTATGTATGGTCATGCCTCTCCCACGATCGGACTGTCGGGACGACACTTCAGCGCCCTACACCATCATCCCTTATTAACGGCAGGAGCGCCGAACCTGCATCGTTGATCCCCTACGAACTGGGCCCGGTCCGTTCCGCAGGGAAATCAACATGGCGACGCATCGCCACCCCTCACCCGCTACGACCCTTGCGCGCACATCTCTCCTCGGCCATCTGCATCGCAGCAACCGTCACCTTGTGAGATCAAGGGCCTTCAGTCTAGCGGAACGACAGAAACCGTTTCAGGCTCAAACCGGCCAACAAAATGTAAGGCGGCATGCCGAGCGAATAGTGACCACAGCTTAATTCCAAAATATTTGGCCCAGCTCCGGCGGCCTTCAGCCTCTGCATGAACCGCTGCGATATCTCTGGCACAACAACCTTGTCCCTCTTAGCCAACACAACGTGAAGTTCGAGATCGGTCCGTGCCAAATTGCGCGCGTAATTCTCTAGGTTGAGCGGACCCCACGCCCGTCTGAGATCGGTCAGCTCAATAACCGGCTCAAGGCTTTCACGTATCGATCGTGTCGCGCGCCCCGTCCAAACCATGTCTGCGAGACTTCCCGCGGTGAGAAACAACGAGGCTTTTGACACAGCCGAGTCATGCGCAGCGATTAAGCCTGCGACCCAGGAACCTAAGCTCATACCGAGAACGGAAATCTCTCGATAGCCTTCGCTTTTCAACCAACGAATGAGTTTTCGCCCGTCCCATACTGCCTGCCGCACAGACTGGATGGTTCGACCGAGATTAGCGCTCAGCATATAGTCGGCGTGCACCGCGCCTGGACGGCTGCGCTCGAAGTGATAGGGCATGGCAATCTCAACAACCGTGATGCCGCGTCTCGAGAAAAATTTCGCAATCTGGTGACTTCGGGTGCTTGCATTCCAATGGTGAAAAATCACCATTACCCTGTTGAAGGAGCCGCTTTCTGTGATTTTCGCCCATACGACGTTGTTCTCTTCAACGTCAGTAGACATGCCCGATGGAAATTTAAGCCACTCATCTTGCCTTTGAAAGCGCTGATCGTCCCCGCCTGGCTCATCGAAAAAGGACGGATCAGCAACGGCCTGGTCCGCAAGGACGCAAAATTCGTCGATACTTCCTATGTTCTCAGCGCCTGGAAAGGCGCGGTCGGCGTCAAGGACGAAATCGGTTGCAGTCTTCGATTCCTCACCGCGCCGTGCCCGTCGCTCATCCCAACGATCAAGCCAACTATGATACATTTTGATTGCTTCCTAAGTCGCGCGCTCTCCATCGCCCAAACCCCGGGTCAATAAGGCCGTACATCGCGAACAGCACTCCAATGCCGAGAAGGATCGAAAAGCCTGTAAACGCGTCGATCAGCAGGTAGCTAGTAAAGAGTAACCCCACGACCGCTGACATCTTCCACAAGGGGAAATGAAACCGGGATCCGGCACCTAAACGGATGGAACCGTATAGAAAAACAATACAGGTCGAAATAGCGACAAGAAGGCTGCTGTAATGGGTCGGCATCCTATAGCTGGATCCGTTGCCCATATCTTTGCCCCCATAAAAAGCTGAAGTCACATCGCCGAGCAACCAGTCGACAATATTCTTTCCGTTCGATGCCAGATAAGAGCTTTGGGCCTTCATGCATATGGCGATCAGGATCCCCAAAATAGTACACCGAAAAATTCCGCGCATCACCAGCAAGGCGATCCCATTTAGCTCGTATTCATAATCTCCTCCCGCCCGATTCTTCGATGCCTCTCCAATTTTCCAAAGGTCATGAACCACCGTATGAAGCAAAATGAGGCCTGCGAAGAAGAGATAGAAGCACAGGCACATATAGAGGTAAGCGAGCCCTGTGAATATAATCTCCATCGGCACCGATATGATTTCAGGCTGCACGAGCGCTAACTTGCCCCAATCCATCGCATAGTTGCCACCGCCTTTTAGCAGCGGAATCAAGCACACGCCGATCCATTGAAAAAGACCGGCGAACAACACACAGATCAAAAAGACCGCCCAATATGTATACGAAGAAGCATCTACGTTGCGGGCCCAAGCGTCGTCGCTTTCCACACGATTGCCCGCCGCTACAATCCGTAAGCGCCCTTCATTCTTCCAAAACAACAGCAACTCTATGACGAACGCAAAAAACAGTGGCAAGAACACCATAAAGAGGAACGTCCAATTGGGCGCCCAGAGGAAACCTACCTGTTTGACGAGACCATCCGCCCGATTGTAAGTCGCGTTGTGGATCCCCACAATATACGAGAGAAACCCAAGGGCGGTGGCACCCGCAAACACCGACGCAGGTAGATCTAAGGGAGATCCGCGGCTAAATAGCGCCTCCGACCTCCTCGCCAAATTAAAACGTCGGCTCGGCTGATTAGCCTCGGTATCCCTTTCCAGCTTTGCCGGCGACTCCATCTCCTCATCGACGACATTCAGTGCCAGATTTGGAACCTCTGCCGCAGGGCTGCTTCCCGCTTTCTTCAAACCTCGCCTCTTCGCCGTCAAGCGAGATTGCGCCGCACTTAGCTCCATCTGCCATTCGCTTGTTGCTACGGGATCATCACACCCGAAGACCCTTGCCAGCCAACGAATATTGGTCGTGCTGATACCCTTCTCATTTTCTTGAAACCAAAGCTGGACCGTTCGCAGATCGACCCCAGTCCGGTTGGAATCGATCTGTGAAATCGCCTCAGCGAGAAGTTCGGGCGTCCACGGGCCCGCGGGAAAGCCATCACTTCCCAACGGCCGGCCCGCTCCTGCCGCGGCCAATTGTTTGAAGAGTTCTTTGAAATCACTTCCGTCTTTCGGCGGCGGGAGAAATAACTTTCCATTCTTTGGCAAGGGCTTACCGGCTCTGGTTTCGTTTCGTTTCGGTAGATTTCGTGCGTTTGTGCCCGATAAACGGGTATCGCAACTACACGCAACTGCATAGCGATTCTACTGTCAGGAGCAAAATTTTGAAGTTTTGGGATGTTAATTTCAGAACAGCAGCGAGTGAGAGGAGGAAGCCATTTTGCCGCTCGCTTGTACGAACGCCGGAGATTCCTCACCGAGACGCGCTGATTTCCCATCCGATAACCGGGTAACGACGACAATCGCGACCGACTGGTCCCAAGAGGAAGCTGCGCGTCATTTCGAAGTCGTGTGATGGCGAAGCTGGCTTCAAGGTTTGGAATTTAACCAATGAACAATCATGCAAAATATGCAGACAGCATCTTTAGGAGGATCGGTTCAACCGGCCTCGTCATTTTCGAGAGAGATGGCACCCTCCTGAGAAAGACTAGTCCCTCCGGGGATTACATGCTCGGAGATATCAATGAAGAATTCGTTGAAATGTTAAGGCATCTGCGACACCTCAATGCTCGTTTCGGCTTTATTTCGGACGAGCGTGGGATGGACGCGGGTGCCTATGGAAGATCAGAATTCGCAATCCTGACCGAACTGCTTGACGCATTACTGAGCATCAGAGGTGCCATGCCGGATTTCTGGGTGGCATGGAGTGATGTCCCACATGCGAGCGGAACCGACCTTCAGCGCCCGCCGGGTCGGCAACAGGAGCCTGGCGCCGGAGCGATCTTTCGAGTGATGGAGCGGTACGGAATCGGCAAGAAGGAAACCGTATTCATCGGCAGCTCGACTGCCGGTAGCCTCGCTGCAAGCGACGCGGGTGTCTCCGTGATCGAATATTTCAACGACCGAAGCGAGACCGCTCAGAATGCGGCCGGAAATCGTGCCCGTAATTTGTCTTCGCCTGAAGCCGCGGATTTCCAGCGACTCCGTGCCAAGATCCAGGCGACGTTGGGCTGGTCCATCGCCGGAGAGCTTAAGAGTGGCCTACAGCACGGTTCGTAGGGTTAGCGGGTGCGGTCCCTGTCCTTTTCCTGAGGCGGGCGAAGCTTGATCGATTTTGGTATCTCGCGATCGCGCTGTTGGGTTTTTTGAGGCTCGCGAACCGATCGATCCGTTTCCGGCCCTGCGTGCTCAGCGTTGGACTGGGCAATGCGCGATGCGTCGACGGAGCGGTTGTTCGAGCTCTTGTTGACGATCCCCTGCTCCGCAATGTGATCGCGACCGGCAGCCGACTTGGTTTTGAGGCTGTCCGAACTCCGCTTATCCCTGCCAGACTCCGTTCGGTCTCGATTCTTGCCAACGCGTGAATCGAGCTGCAGCCCGACGACCTTGCCGATGATCTTCGTCGCCTGTTCGAAGATCAGCCGATCAGATGGGTTGGCAATCTTCGCGGCAACCGTCAGCGCGGTGTTCGCCAGCGTTTCCTTCGCCGCTTTTGCTTGCGCGGCACTGATGGGTGTGGATCGCAGCATGTGGTCCTCGCCTTTCTCTCGTGTGGTATCACGGCCTTCGCGGACCGCTGTTTCAAGCCGCCCGTATTCGCGTCGAAGCCCGATGGATAGATCGTGGCTGAGTTCTCGCGCCGTACTGGGTGCTGATCGGTCCTTCGCAATCCCTTCCAGCATCCGTATGACATACCCGACGGAACGCCGGCTCTGTTCGAGCCGCGTCCTGGCCTCCTCACGCTTCGGCGCTGTCGGCGCATCGCGGACCTTGGACATTACCTTTTCGATGACGTTTGCTGGCGCCGTCGCGCCCATCCGGCGAAACATTTCCCATTCCCATCGTTTGACGGGCGGCGGGCCAGCACGTTCGATGCGCTTCTGACGATCGATCGGGATGCCGCGCTCACGCGCCTTGTCAGCAAAACGGGCCCGCCATTCGGTAAAGTCGCGGATATTGGGGTTGAGCATCTTTCCGCTGGCATTGCGCAGCGCAACGATGACATGCAGGTGCGGATGTTTTTCAAGATCATTGCGATTATGGACGGCATAGGCGTAGCGGTGGCCTGCAAACTGCTCCCTCAGGAAATCTCGACCCGCGAGGATGAACCGGTCGCGATCGACATTGGCGGGTCCCGAGAGCAACAGGTGCATGAAATCCCGCGGCTGGCGGGTCTGCATAAGAGTACTGACGACTTTGCCCTCGGCCGTGAGTTGCTTATGGTCTTTGGTCGTGACTTCGCGCCGTTTCCCACCGAGCTCGTAACGGCCGCTCTTACCGGGCCTGTCCTTGACGTGAGTTTTCGTGGACAGCGTTACCTCCGCCCCTGCCCGTTGCATGGCATGTAAGGTGGCTGTCAGGCCTTTGGGTCCGGAGGAGAATTCGGCCGGATAGCGCGAAGCCGGCGTGATACCGGCGCCGCGCAATGCCCGATCCAGTCGCTCGTCGATCACGCGGACGTCATCGATTTCCGCAGGGATACGATTGGCGCTGCTTCGATCCGACCTGTCCTTCTTCTCGTGGGCAATCACCAATGCAAAATGCAAGCGGGTCCCACCCTTCACACCCTCGCTGACGCTGAAGGCATAGGTTCGATCGGTGTCGCCCGCCTGACGGAACCCGTCTTCCGCAAGCGAACCGAGAGCGCGCGCTATGTCTTCGCCGTCGGCTTTTTCGAGCTCGTAGCTCAGACGGAGGATGTCCTGGCTGCCTTTCCGGTTGCCAAACTCCCGCTCCCAGGACCGGACGGCGGCAGTGAGATCGGTGACCTCGCGACCGTCCTGGTCGCGTGCTTTCTCTTCCTTGCTTTGGTAGGCGAGGACGTTGCGGGCCGAACTCGCGCCGGCACCATAAGACAAGACCTTGACGACGACCGCATTGTTACCGGCCGCACGGCTGAATGCCGTGGCTGCGCCCGGATGTTTGGCGGAAGACAAGCCAGTGTTCGCAACCGTCGGCCTCTTCGCCGATGCACCGCCGCCACCCCCGCGGCGGCGCAACTCGTCTTCGATGAGATCGAAATAGCTCGGCAGCCGACGACTTTCCGATCTAGATGCGGAGCGACTTCTGGACAGGTCGTTCATCGTGGCTCCTGATCAGGTTGGCGATAAAGGTAGACGGCCGAACAAAAGCACCGTCGCGGATGGCGTCGAGAGCGGTCATCACCTCGTCCAGCTTTTCCGAGATCGCCTCTGCTGCCGCGCCTCTCTGTCCCTCTTCGGCGAGAAATTCCTCGTTCCGAAAAGCAAGTTCGCGCAGAAACTGGTGTATGTTCGCCAACTGCCGGTCGTGCTCCTCGAGCATCGCGGGAATGTGCATGATCTCTCTGGTGACTATGAGCTTGGCGACAATGTTGACCGAGACGTCGAGCCTCCGGGCAAGGGCTTCGACGTTGCTAAGGACGTGAGGGGGCAGGCGGAACATAATGGCAGGTTGGCGCATGGACTACAGCCCCCTCGCCTTCAGAGCTTCGATAATCAGCCGGTGCGTCGCCGAAGAAAGCTGCTCGTGGCGTTCCAACGAAACCCGAAAGATCTTCGTCAGCACGTCGTCATCGAGATACAGCGAGATGCGCTTGCGTTTCGTGGCTTCGCCTGCCGCCGTGGCCCCCTTGGATGACGGTCGCTCGCGGCGTTGATTCTTATCCGGGGTGTTGACTTCCGGTGTACCGACGTTGGGCGTGACGCTCTCACTCTGCTCTCCAGCCGCCTCATCCGGCATCAGCGTTTCAAGATCGATATTGGTCGGCATGTAGGAGGTGGCAGTTTCCTCCACCTCCTTCGCCTGGTTCTCTCTCGACCGGGCAAGGGCTAGAATGTTGCCGGCCGGTGTCCTTTCTCCCGCCATCTCTCTAAGCCGCCTCCGCCTGCAGGAGGCCGATAAATTCGTTATTGATCTTCTTGACGAGATCGATCGCATCGAGCACGCTCTCGCAAGCCCGACGCTTGGCCGATGGCGTCAAGGACGGATTATTCTCGATGCTGGCCAGCTTGGAATAGAGCGAGCCAAAGCCGGCCCCGACATCGCTGAAATGGTTGCTCTTGCGAATGACGGTCTCCACCATGGGAATCTTGCCGCTCGTCAGGATCGCATGGACTTCCGGAAGCGACCTGTTGTGTTTGAGAGCGATCATGTCGACATAATTCCAGATCGCCGCGTAAGGGATCGGTCCCTGCGGCCGCTTTTTGGATATCTCCTTCAATATAGTCGCGACCTTGATCGCTGACGTCGCGGCGGTCGGTTCCGGAATGATCGGAATGAGGACCGCGTCGCACTCGTGATAGACCTCGATCGCGCGCTGATGCACATACCCGCCAACGTCATAGATGCGAATATCCGCCTCGGGCGCATCGGCCAGCCGGTTCCGGAACCGGTCCCCGGGCGCCACCCGCATATGCAGCAACGTGCCATCAGTCGGCAGCAAACCACGCTTCATCGAAACATTGTACCAGCGCGTCGACGACTCTTGCTCATCGCAGTCGATGAGCAGCGTTCTGTGCCCCTGTTGCGCGAACTCCGCTGCAAGGTTGACATTCAAGGTCGATTTTCCTGCACCACCTTTGAACGTTGAGATAGCAAGCGAAAGTGGTTTGACTGCCATGAAACTCCTCATCCTTTGCATTAGAAGTCGCCGGCGCTGCGGGCTTTGCTCGATCGCAGTGGCGGCCGACACGTTGTGGGGTCCAGCGCCCCGCAACCATGCCAGCAGCCTCCCCTTTCAGGCCCGAAGTCTGGCTCGTCGCTGTTCCTGCTGCCGCGCGGCGATCAAATCGTCATTCAGCCGGTTGATCTCGCGCTCACGGGCCGCATCCGCCACCGGATCCCTCGCCGGCCAAAATCGAAGGATGGGCAAGAAAAGCAGCGTGAAGAAAGCGACCGCGGCAGCCTTAAACCAGGAAGACTGCGCATAAAGATCCACCGGCCATTGCCATAGCGCTTGCGTCGATTCAGCCGGCAGAAAGGCATACGAGATCGCCAGGACTATGCCGTATGCAACGAAGGACGCGACGAGAAGGCAGACGGCCGAGACGGCCAAAAAGTTCACGATCAATATCAACAACCATGCCGCCCGAAACGGGAAGACGACAACCTTGAGCGCCTTTCTAGCCGCCGCCATCACCCTTCTCCATCTGCACGTTTCCGGTGTCCGAAACACATACTGCAATCTTTGCGCATTTTCCATACTTGCACTGCAGTATAATTTCGTGCATTCTCAAAACAGTCAACAGGTGACGGATGCGAGCATGAACAATGGCGCATGGAGGTTCGACCGCCTCCTCTTTTGCACCCTTCTAGGCGCCCTGGTTGCCCTGCCCTTTGCCGCGCGGGCCGACACGGCCATTGAGTTTGTCAGCTACTATCAGAACGCCTATGCAGAGGGCCGCGACCTAATCCCCGGACCGCAAATACCGCTGGACACCTCATCGATCGCGTCCCGACTTGATCTGCAAACCGTTAGCCCAGAAGCCGCGCTAAGCGGCAACGCTTTTCTCGGCGCCGATGGTTCCGTGATCAAACTGGCCGGCGTTCAGGGTTGCCTGTCGACCGAGCCACTGGAATTTGCCGGAATGCCGACGACCTGTGCCATGATTTCGCTTGCCGGCATGACTGCGACGCTCGATGAGGCAAAGAAAGGCGCTGGCGACGCATTCCCATGCCACGTTTTCGCGCAAAATCCCGGCGGACCAGCGGTGCGTTTTGCCGAATGTTTTTTCGTCGAGAATGGCGCGGTTCGATCGCTCTCCGAGGCGCTCATCCGCAAGGGCTTGGCGTTCGCTGCCCGTGACCGCGCCGGGCGGCCTGTGTTTCCGGAATATCTGCAAGCCGAGGAAGCCGCACACAGTGAACGAGCCGGCATCTGGGCGAGCGATCAGTTCGCGCACCCCAATGGGGAACGCTACCCGGTCAATTCGTCGACCAATTGATGCGGATTGGGTTCCTTATGTTCATTTCCACGATCACAGCTTCCGGTGTCTATGCTGCCACGACAATCATGCCGATGCTCGCCAACGGCAATGTCATGCGCGAATCGTATTTCTGGCCACCGGTCGTTCCTGTTCAGGCATCGCAAACCGACATTCCCTCGGCCGTTGACGCTGGTGGCGCCCAACCCGAATTCGTTCCGTTCCCCACGCAGGCGCAGTTCGAGACGGGCGACACCTGGATCTCCGGCGGGCGACGCTATCGCCTCTACGGTCTGCAGGCCTGTCTTCGTGGAACCAATGTCACCGTCTTTGCCGGCGTTGTCCGGGATTGCGGAGAGCTCGATCTGATCATGGCGCAGGCGTTGATCCGAGACACGAGGCCCGTCTGCGCGACCATCAAAAATCTCGACCAGAACAACGCGGTCGTCGCATGCCAAACGACGACAGGCCGGCATCGGTACGACCTGGCAACCTATATGATTGCCCAAGGTTGGGGATTTGCAGCCGTCGACAGCGCGGGGCAACTGATCGTTCCAGGTTACAGAGTTGCTGAGGAAAGTGCGCGTTCGGCGCGCGCAGGACTTTGGGCATATTCGGACCTGCCGCATCCGGTTTCCGTTCTCCAACAACAGGCGGGGGCACAACAATGAGAGTTGTGGCTGCCTCCATAGTATGGTTCGCAATGGCACCGACGGCATTGTTTGCGCAAAGCCGCCCAACCGATGTGCCGCGTCAGATCTACGGCAAGGTTCAGGTCGTTGATGCGACCACGTTTGAATTCCTCAAGAGCCGACAGATCGTCCGCCTGGCGGGATATGAAGCTCCTCGCCTTGAGCAGACGGCGACAAGCGATGGCGTGGAGTGGCCCGCCGGTCAGGTCTCGCGCGCGTGGATGATCCTCCGGACACTTGGGCAGAACGTCAACTGCGCGCCGGTTGACCGCGACACCAATAAGGTCCTGATTGCCCATTGCTTCGTCGGCGAGACAAATCTCGCAGCGACGGCAATTGCGGAGGGTATCGGCTATGCCTTCAATTACCGCAACGAACCCCAGGTCGCTGCCTATTTCGATATCGAGCGAAAAGCCAGGGGGCTGGGCTATGGCGTTTGGTCGTCACCGGATCTGCTTCCCCCTTGGCTTTACACCGCATCGGCGGTGGCCGCGGAGAAGTCGGACGGCCAATCACCAGAAGCCGAGACGGGCCTGCCTCTGCCGTTGCCTGTTACCCAAGCGGCTCGGTGAACTTAAAGACGTGCAAGGAGATTGAATGAATCGCATCTTTTGCTCCCTCGGTGTCACGGCAATTCTGCTCGTCCTCGCTCCGGTCGCGAGCGGCGCGCAAGATAGCGCCACTCCTAATCTGACCGAGCAGCTTGATCCGGACTTTTGCGGCGCGGGCGGCGCCGGCTGCGATCCGACGGACGTGCAGCAATGGAAAGCAATTGGCAACAGGCTTGCCGACCTGTCGTCGGCAGACCTTAGCCAATACGCTTACGCCTGCGCCAAGCATGCGGACTGGAAGAAGGAGTGCGAGACCGATCCGGTTGCTGTCCTCAAGCGACTGGGCATCGAGGGGTATTGAGGTTCCCGATGGCCAAGCGTCCCGATACCGCAGTGATTGCTGCCGCCATCGCCCTCCTTGCTGGAACAGCGGGAGGATATGCGATCAGTGAGCTGGCGCGAACCGGTCATATCGCAGACCTGGAAAAAGAGATCGTCCGACTGAAGGAGTCGGCACAGCAACCGTTGCCCGTGGACGCTCCGAGTGACGAAGAGGCAAGTGCTGCGATCGCGAAGTCAGGCCGTTCAATCAGGATCTCGGAGTGCAAGCCGCGCGAGGCAGTACCTGGCGTCACCTGTACCGGCATCATCACGACAACGTCAAGCTCCTTTACCGGCTCGGCGCAACCGGGCGTGCTTTCCTTTGCGAGGATCGACGGTGCCTGGGCGCAAATCCAGTAGTCGATAACGGAGGCGAATTATGAGACCGTCGCTGATTTTGGTCGCAGCATTGACTGGGACAGCCCTTGGCGCCCTGGCCGGCCGCGCAAAAGCCGAGGACGCCTCGTGGGGATGCCAAGTTCTGTTGTGTGCGGCATCGCAGAATCCGTCCTGGCGCGGCGTTGCCTATTGCGTTCCACCTATGACAAAGCTCATTGCCGCGATGAAGGAACCGGGATTTTCCTGGCCGATTTGCCATGAGGCCAAGGCCGGCAAGCCGGGGCGAGAAAACTACGAAGATTGCCCGGCCGGAACGACGGTCGGCTATAGCTCGCAAGGCGACGGTGGCTGGCGCGGCGAGCCCGACCAGTGCATCAAAACAGTCGATGTCTGCCGATCACCGATCGAGCGCAATGCCCACACGAGACAGTCAGGTATGACGATAGAGCGCAGTTTCGGCAACGGCCATGATGGCTGCATCCAGCAAGTTGCCACGCCGCGACCGCGGCGAGCCGATCCCTATTTCTTCGATATCCCGAACGACCAAGGCGTGAAGGAAAGGTTCTGGTTTAACCTCGATCACTAAAACTAAATTCGCGCAGGCCGATCGTGCGCTATGACAGGAAAATCATGACGTGGTCTCGGGAGCTTTTTTCTTCCCTCGGTGCGCTTTCAACGCTTCTATCCGAGAGAGATCGTCTTCGGTGACCCTGAGCAAATCCTCGATCATGACATCCCATTCGCGCTGCATCTTGTCGAGGGTCGACAGCTTGACGTCACGCATGGCGCGGGTCACTTGCGACATATAGGCCTCCGACACACCGAGTTGCTCGGCCAGATCCTTGTTCGACAAGCCCCGCTCGGCCTTCAATCGGCGCAGGCCGATCGCGAGCCTTTCTTGAAACGACAGCGCCTTCAATGTCGAAACGTCGTCTGCTTTGCCGGACGGATCGTCTTTCAGACGAGACATAGAACGCCTTCCCCGGCGGAAGATGTGCTCGATACGGCACGATGAGACGTTTCATCCCGGCGACAGAGGATGCTGCCGCAGCTGCTGGTCCGGGACTTGTTCGAAATTCTACTGCTCATCCAATGCCTGACGCCGGCTAGAGACCACGATGACCAAGCGTAAACCCTTTGTTGCCTATCTCTTGCATCCAAGCGTTCACAACTTCGTTACACGTCTTACACTGCGACGATCACGCCCCGCAAGAGGATGTCGCAACCTCCTGGGATCGCCGAGCCCGCTAGTTGGCGCCGTCTTCAATCGGCACGAATCCTCATGGACAAGTCCCTCCATAGATTCGAGTCCCTTGCCGCTGCTCGCTCATCACTTATACTGCAGTTATATTTTTCGAAATTGAGTTCGAAGGAGACTCTCGATGACGTCGCTTAAAAAGCATGGCTACCGATTTGACTTGCGGCGGCTCTGTGTGGCGACCCTGGTTCTCGGATTTGTTTTCCTCCTCGCCTGCATCGTAATCCGAGACAGCCTCACGCTGGGTTTCGCGATGATGATCCCGATCTATGCCTTCCTTTCGGCTGTGCTCGAAGGTTCGCGCATCGACAAAGGCAGGGCTTGGAACATCCGAGCTTGGGGAGAGACGATCATCGCCGCAAGCGCCGCTGCCGGTGTGGGATACCTCGGCTATCGGCTCTGGCTCCTCGGTTATTGAAGGTCTCGCATGCGGATCGTCGTTCGCAACAGTCCAGCGCATCCACTTGCCGACCTGTCCGACCGAGAGGCAACCGCGTTGCGTGCCTGGTATGGCAACGCTGCATCCAAGGAAGATGAGGCTATTGCGCTTTCGGTCATCAAACGCTCCAAAGTGATGGACGGCTGGATTGAATGCGATTGCCTCGCCGCTGGCTTGCAGCCTTTGCTCGCACCGATCCAACAGGAGCGTACATTTACGCTGCGACGACTGACCCCGAAGGAGGCGGACCCGCACCGGCATGAAGAGCGTCCAAACCATGCGCAAACGTGCCCGTTCCATGTAGACAAGGACGCTGCTCCCGCGCTGTTCGATCGTCGCTATCAGATCCGCCCGCTGCCAAAACCCAAGCGCAGCTATATCGACGCCCTTCCGGCCATCCCCAACCGTCTTGCTGATCTCTCGGACGATGATCCCACCCGATCGAGGGAACGAAACGACCGTCCTTCCAGACTTGGCGGCATCCTGTGGCGGATGCTGGACAGGGCGGGTACAAACGTCATACCCCCACTGCAGGACCATCCCGAATTTGCGCTGGGAGGTCAGCTCTCGAGGATGCGTTCCGCCGCGAGGGAGCTCAGGGTGCTGCGGACCTGGACACTGAACGCACTGCTGTCGACATGGGGTGCGGATTACTGGGACCCGGCCAGCCGTTGGCAGCGGTTGCTCTGGACCTCTCGTCCGGACTGGCCGGAGAACCTTCGACGAACCGGCTTTATGTTGGTGTTTTCGAAAAGCGTTTCGGCGCAGACGATCATGCCGGCATCGTCCTCACGCAACATCGATGTGCTCGGCAAGGTCCGCCAGCCATTGCGGGGCGATCCCGCGCTGAGGGGTCCGTTCCTGACTTTGCTGAACGTCGATTTTCAGGAGGATGACGAAGGCCCTGTGCGGGCGATCCAGGCCTATGCGCAGCCTGTTTATAATGGCGACACGCTCTTTCCGGTCGAATCGGGATTCGAAAGAGACGTTTCGCATCTGCTGTTCTGGCTACAGCAAGCTCTCTTCGACGCCGCGCCGGATCTTCGCATCAAGATCATCAAGCCGCTATTCGCATTGGACACTCCCATTGGTGTGTGCAGGCCGGACTTCATATTGGAGGCGTCGTATCGACGATCCCCGCCCGTGAACCTCATCGTCGAAGCATTTGGGATGGAGACCGACGAATACCGAGAGGCGAAGGAAAGGACTCTGCCTCGCATGAAGCATCTCGGGCCGATCTTTGGCATTTTTCCCAAGGACCTCGCGGAGGCGAAGGCCGCAGACACCGCCAAGCGGCTACAAGACTGGGTGATCGATCAAGTTCGTCAGGCCAGAAATACCCCGCCAACATCCGATGACGACATCCTGACCTGAAGATCAATTGTGGTCGCCAATTTTCCGCAGCGTTTGATTGGCCTTCACCGGACAGCGCTCAGCTCGACTCTCGCGGCATCGAGGAGCGCCTATTGGATGATCACCAGTACCTCGGGTGGGCAAGTTCCGAACATGCGCGAGACGAGGTCGTCGGCCAGTTCTGTGATCGTGGGCGTCAGCCTCACCGGCCGACTTGTCGATCGCATCCTCACCATCGCCCTCTGGGCCAACCTCGGCTCGGTTCGCTTGCCTTTCCATCTCGCGCTCCTTCACCATCAGCCAAAAGCCGGCGTCAGCCTTGGCGGCAGCAACAATTCGTTCGAGATGACCACTTTCTGAAATATCGCGGTATAAGATATGTCGGATCTCACCCATGTATCGTTCTCCCTGCAAGATGGGGACGCAGTGTTGCGTCGTTGCGGGCGACGTCGCATCTACTCAGAATGCGCCTCGGTCCCAGATTGCTCCCGATCCTCGCCCAGCGGATCCCGCGCCAAGCTAGCGAACTGGCGCAGGTAGGCGTTCGAACTGCCCTCGGTGAGCCGATCCGACAGGCTCTCTATCAAGAGCTCGACATCCGCGTTGAGCAAGACCGGCTCAAGTGCATTCCCTTCGGCCTGCTGGAAGATCACGTCGTTCAACGCGGTAAGATCTGCCCCGAATACTTCTCTGACCTCCTGCCGCTGAAGAACAGACGCCACCGACCGAGGATCGATTTGCTTGGGTGGACCATTGGCCGGTTTGGCTCGAACGCTCCGATGTGCCGGTGAGCCCGAATAGACATTGCGGCTGAGCTTCTCCTCGTCGATATCGAGACCGATGTCACTCTCGCGAGCGGCTCCAGGCGTTTTGGGCATGCCGCGCTTTCGTTGCCCGCTCGCCGGATCCCCCTTTCGCTTGTCTCCCGACTGCTTCTTCTTTTCCGCCTGTACCTCCTCCTCCGCCACGCCGGCCTCGCGTGTCTCGTCGAGATCCAGGCGATGACGCAGCTCATCGAGCGAGGAAATGTAGACGTGGCGGACAGCATCCTTGACGACGAAGCGCACGGCATCGATGTCAGTGCCTGTCGAGGCCGGGGCCGCCGCAGCGGACTTACTATCGGCGATTGTCCATTCAGCCGGCTCCATGCAAGGTCTTTTCACCGGCTTGAACTTTCGCACTTTCGAAAACATCCGCTCACCGCCGGAATCAAGCTTCATGATGCGCATCAGCGGCATTCCGGTGACCTGCAGGATCGCCTCTTCCGGCTTCATCAACATCAGCGTGTTGACAGGAAGGAGATCGACCGAGACCGGCACCTTCGAGATCGACCGCTGCCTTCGGCCGTGACGATGGGAGTAAGACGATTGCTCGACCCACTCCGTCGTCTTGCCGGCGGCCATCGAGACTGCGGTCGCATCTTCCTGGTTCTGAAAATTCATGAACAGCTTGATCGTCGAAGCGCCCATCAGGATCTTCTGGCCGGAGCGCTGATACAGCCTTTCAAGCTGCGCGCCATCCTGAAGGATAAAGACGAAACGCACGCCATTCTTGCGGATCAGCGGGGCGAGCGTCAGCACGGTGTCGATCCGACCACCGTTGCCGAATTCGTCGAGCATCATCAGGACTTCGTGCTCACCGTTGCGCAATGGCCCCATCTGCACAAGCTTGTCAGCCATCTGCTGGATAAACATCGAGATCAGCCGCTCGTAGATCTGCATGGCGTTCCAGTCCGCCTGGATATAGATGACGAGCTTACGCTTTCTGATAGTGTCGATCGGGATGGTGGTGATCGAGGTCAACGCTTCCACCAGCGGGTTCTGCAGAAAGTTGAGCTTGGCGACGATCTCCGCCGCGATCCCCTCCCCGAGCTTTTCATGGCGGCCGGCGAATTTGGTCAGCTGCATACGGGTCTGGTCGGAGAGAACCGACTCGTAGTTCTCCAGTAGCTGGATGATCGCCTTGCGCTCGTCGGACATCGAGTTGAGGATGCGGTAGAGTTCGCTGAGCGACTTGCGGGTGTCAGGGCATTCGAGCACGAAGCCGAGCATCGCCGTCAACAGGATCCTGGCGCTTTCCTCCCAGAAGTCGGAGGAATCCGATCGCAGCCGTTCTGGCAACAGCATCTGCGTCAACTTCTGCAGGTCGGTGATCCGCTGGTTCGGCTCGTCACTGATCAGGTCGAGGGGATTGTAGCCGTCGGTGAACTTCGAGCCGGGCGCCAGCAGGAAAACCTCATATCCCTTGTCTTTCAGGTAACCGGAGGTTTCCTCGAACAGCTCGCCGCTCATGTCGAGGACGACCTGCGATCCCTGAAAGCTCATCATTGTCGGAATGACGAAGGCGCGCGACTTGCCCTGCCCCGGCGAACCGATCACCATCACATGCTGGTCGCCGTCATTGCGCAAAAGCAAACCCTGTTTCAGTCCGAGAACGATGCCGTGCTTGTCGCGCAGCCGAAAATCGGCTGCGTCCTTCAAGGTGGCGAGGCGTGCCTTTCCCATGATCATCCGCTGACGTTTCTGGATTGCCGCGCCGATCGGAAATCCGACGATGGCACCGGCGGCAGCGAGACCTGCGAGCGCGGCGAGCAACGTCTGCCGGGAGGGTTTTTGATAGGCGCCGGCTGCATCGATTGCGCCGAAAGGCGCCTGATACATCGCGGCCAGATGTTTGCCATAGTAGCTGGCAATCTCGGCATGCTCGCCGGCCCTGGTGGCAACCATATAGAAGGCCACGCCGTAGACGATGACACCGGCATAGGCGGCGGTGAAGATGAGAGCCGTATGAGCAATCAGACTGAACATCGACCGGACATGCAGGAGATAGAGGATCTTGCGCGATAGCGCCCTGCCACCTTTCAGCATCCAAAGGCAAGCCAAGAAAAACAGGAGCGGCGAGGCAAGGACGAAGGCCAGCAGCGAAAGCCCGACCGTGTTGCGCACATGGATGATGGACCAGGTATAGTGGATCGCATCGACGAACCGCACCTGTGCGACGTAGTCGAAGTAGGACGAAGACCCGAACGAGGTGATGTAGGCGTCGTAGATCAGCGTGAACAAGGCGAGCCACAGGAGAACGACGCCGAGCAGTGCCACCGGCAAGGTGAACAACGATGCCCGCTGCAGGCCCGTCCATTTCGGGCGGTCACTCTCTGTGTGCGTGGATACGCTTGCCATTTTCGTCCACCTCATCGGCAAAGTAGATCTCGCTGACGCCTCGACCGCCGGCGGCATCGCTCTTCTTCAACTGGACCACGATCGGGATGATCGAGCGGATGTATCGAATGATGTCGTCGCGCTCCATGCGCACGTTGCTGTTGAGCACCAGCGTCGACAGCCGGTTGAACGCGTGGTGCGGTGAGTTTGCGTGGATGGTCGACATCGAACCTGGATGCCCTGTATTGATGGCGTTCAAAAAGTCGAAGGCCTCGTCGCCGCGCAACTCGCCCATGAAGATCCGGTCCGGTCTGAGACGGAGCGCAGTGGCCAGCAGATCCCCCATCGTCACCCTCGCCTCGCCCTGGCCACCCTTCGAGACCAGCAGCGACACGACGTTCTCTTGGCATGGCTCAAGCTCGGCAGTGTCCTGCATGAGGATGAAGCGCTCGTGGTTCGGAATGGCGGTGAGCATCGTATTCAGAAACGTGGTCTTGCCGGTGGAGGTGCCGCCCGAAATCAGCATGCTCCGGTGATTGATCGCTGCGAGTTCCAGGAAGGCGCGAACCTCGCCGGCCCGCAGCAGGCGCGACAGCTCGAAATCGATGTCGTCGATGTAATCGTCGCCGGTCACCTTGGTGAAGCGAAACGCGCCAGCCTTCTCATAGTCGTTCAAATCGAAACGACGGATAAACTGCTTGCGGATGGAGAAGGCGTGGCCGGTCGCCGAGGTCGGGTTCAGCACGAACTGCACGCGTTCGCCATTGACCAGCGTCGCCGACAGCAGCGGATGTTGGGCGTTGACGGTTTGCTTGGTGAACGAGGCGGCGCGCGAGGCCATATGGCGGATTGATTCCTGGTCGAGGCCGTCGACTTGCTGCCTCACCATGCTGAGCTGGCCGATGCGCTCCAGCCAGATCTCATTGCTGCGCTGGCAGGAGATCTCGATGACACCGGGATCGTCGAGGAACGGCCGGATCGGCTCGATCGCCTCCGACAGAAAATGCTGTTCGGCAGAAATCGACGGGCGCGCGTTCATTTGCCGAGCCTCTTTCTGCGCAAGCGCTCGAATTCTTCGCGCACCGGGTCCGCATAAAGCCCGGCGAAGTCGAGGTCGCGCGTTACGAACACGTTGATGTCGGACCCCTGAGGAATGTGGATCGTCGGCCGAATATTGCGGCTATCCTGGAAGGCTTCTGTCCCCAGCTGCTGGATGCCGGACGCAATGGTCTCGGCTGCGATTTCGCGGGCACGATCCTGCGACGTTTCGCCATTGTCCTGGGGGATACTGGTCACAGTTCCATCCGCATTGACGATGGTGATATCGCGATCCTGCTTCTGGCCAAGCTGGGCGATGTATTGGGTGGCGCCACCGATCAGCGTCATCATCGCCGGCGGTCCGAATCGCTCCCAATATTTTCGGTCGACGACACCCGTCATGCCCGAGCGCCCAAGCCGATCGGTGCCATAGGAGCCGAGCTGCACCGAAACACCATCTCCGCGGATCATCCGCGTCCAGACGATCAGGATCCGCTCCTGTCCCCGCTCGACGCCGGATTTATAATCGCCAATCAGGGACGATCCGGCCGGTATAAGGATGCGACGACCATCGAACGAATAGACATCGTCGCGCACAATCCCCTTCACCATGCCGGCGAGGTCTGAATTGATCGCCGTCTCCAGCGTTCCGCGGATCATCGTGCCCTGCGGGATCCAGGCGTCCGTGCGGCGGTTGTCGGTTGCGACTGAAACTTCGACACCCTGCCCGCCCATCGCCTTCAGGAAAGCACGATCACTGTCGACCGCGCCGCCGCCGTTTGACGCTGCCGCCGTTTGCGCCGCCGAGGGATCGCTGGCGCCGAACAGTCCCGAACCCGTGGCGCCGGTCGAAGCCTGCGCTGCGCCGTTCCTCTGATCCGATTGGTCGAACACCATGGAGGAAGAGCGAACACGCTCCAGCAGCTTGGCTTGCCGCGCGAGCTCGATGCAGCGGGGATTGTCCGGGCTCTTGCCTCTGGTGCAGTCGACCTCAGCCGGTGGTAGAACCGGTGCAGCCGCCGGAACGACGGGCGCTGGCGGGGGCGGAGGGGGCGGCGGCGGTGCTTCCGGAACGACCACCGTCGGCAGCGGCGGCGGGGCCGGGGCTCTGAAACCCTCATTCCTCGGCGTCTGGACCGGACGGAACTCTTCACGCGGTGTCGTGTCGATCGCCGGCTGCCGCTCGCCACCGGCAAGGAGAAAGTAAAGGACGACGCCTATGCCGGCGATGGCCGCGATAACCGCGATCGGCCGCATGAGACCCACACCGCTCCGCCGGACCGGGCCGCCGATTTCGTTGTCGGTGTCGAGCGAATGATAGTTTGGATCCGACATGGCGCGCGTTCCTAATGTTGAGCTTGTTGCGGGGAACCGCCGGCACCAATCCGCTTTGGCGCAACCGCACCTTCGATCGGCGCCGGAATATCGGCGGGAACAGTTCGAAGATTGAACAGGCAGGTCTCGTCTTCGGTGCCATAGCGCAGCGACCACTGCCGCGAGACGGTGTCGATGACGATATAATCGGCCTCGCGGCGGTAGTTCACGAGGCTCTCGCGCCGCTTCCGGTCGACGATGAAGATCGCCGGAATGTCGCCGGTGAACTTCATGAAGGTCTTCAATCCGTCGTCGAACACCCAGAGCGGCTTTGCCGCATCGCTTCCCTTGAAGCCATAGTCGTAGTTGACCTTGTCGCGCCGGATGTTCTTGAGGTTCGGGTTGCGCTCAGCGTCCTGAGCCTGCTTCCAGAGTTCTGCCGTTCCTTTCAGCCCAGCATCTTCCGGGTAAGTGAACTGCAGCTTGAAGGTTTGGTTCTGGATCACCTTGCTATCGTTGACGCGCAGATCGAAAGAATAGGTCCGTTTGGTAGTGACGACGGACAGATTGGTCGCCGCGTCCTTCTCCATCGGCTTCAAGGTCAGGGAACGTCGGTCGGCTGAGGTCAGGATCTGCCAGGAGACGGTGTCGCCCGCAACGACCTGGGTGATCTCCTCGTCAGCGCCGAAGAGGATCGTCGTCACCATCCCGTAGGTGCCGGTCACCAGGAAGACCTGCTCGGCCGAATAGGGAAGCGAGCGAACCCGAGGATCGAGCCTTCCCGGACGTGCGACCAGTTCGGCATGGCCGACCGTGGTCCCCAGCAGTAGGAATGAAAGCGCCGCCATCCGTTTTATCATTGGGCCGGCCCCGACGGCATGGTTTCCGGGACCCTTGCATATTCGGTGACGACAAAGCCCAACGGATTGTACAAACGAACCCGGTTACTGGCGGGAAGATTGATCTGCCGGTAGCGCACCGTAGCAGACCAGCGATTGATGACGTCGCCACCACGCTGGCGCTCCCGTGTCTCAAATCGGACGGCCATGGTCGAGGCATTGAGAGGATTGACCGACAAGATTTCCGGCCGAATGTCGCCGGTGGCACCCAGCGTCTTCACCGGCCCTCGAGGATTGCTCGGGTTCATCCACGCCTCATACTCCTTGAAGGCGTCCGAGTTCGGTTCCGACCAGAGCGCGATCATGTCGAAGTTGTCCGAGAGATAGCGGGGATCGTAGGTCTCGCGGCGGATGACGTAGTTGCCGACGAATGAAGCGCGAACGGCCTGGATATCCGAGACGCTCGATCGATCCTTGTCGAGCGTGGTCACCGTCTCCATGTAGCCGGTATTCTTGTCCACGATCAGGGGCACGACCTCGGTGCGGACAAGCGGAAAGAGTTGCGCCACGGAAAACGAGAGTATCCCGGCGATAGCCCAGCCGGCCACCGCGAATGAAAGCAGGATGAGACCGATCAAGGTCCGAAGCGAGCGGTTCTTCTCGCCCCAGGACAGGTGCCGATTATAGATTTCCTGTGGCCCGGGGACATGGTCGGTCGGCGCAGGTGTTATCCGTCTTCTGAACAATTCCAAGTGTTACCCTCGAATATCGGTGTCTCGTTCACTCGCTGTTGCGGCGGCGATTGGTGAGCATCCGGCCGAGCGTCCCGACGCCGGCCACACTGCCACGGCCGGCAAGTGCCGCCGCCGTAACGGCGCCTCTCGGACCACTCAGCATGCCAAGGGCGACGGCCGCCGCCTGCCCCGTCCTCGAGTTGCCGGATGCAAGTGTTGTGCGCGCGGCGCTGTGACCGGTATCGACACCGCCTCCGCCCGGCACGCCCGATATCGCGGTGCCGTAGGAAAAGGTTCTGGCAAAGTCGGGAACCTGGAAAATGAAATAGGAGATCAGCGCCAGGTAAAGCACCATGGCGAGCACGATCGCCAAGGCGTTTTCCTTGGTCGCCATGTCGCCGTTGATGGTGTCCATCATGCCAATCAGAAAGCCGAACGACAGACCTGCCATGATATAGGTGAAGAGCAGCATGAACATTCCATATGCGATGCCCCTCACCCACGCGTCGAAGACAAATCGCGCGATGCCGAAAAAGTAGCAGAGGATCGCGATCGGGCCGATCGCCAGCATGACGGCGGTGATCATCTTGGCAAACAGCGTCACACCGGTGAGGATCAGCAGCATCGGCAGCAGCCCAAAAACCAGCACGATGAACACGACCACGGCGCCGGTGACATTGGGTAGCCAGCCGGATTCATAGGAATTGAAGAGCTGCATGGCGAAGTCGTAGACCTTGCGCGCCATCGAGGCGACTTGGCTGGCAAGATCGGACCCAGCCGACTGCCCGCCCATTGCCGAGGAAATAGCCGAGCCGATATCCTGTGGCGAGGACAATACGAACTGGCCGATATTGTCGTAGAAAGTGGCCCAGGACATGATCAGTGCATAGGCGAGCGCGATCTTGAAGGCCGTAACCGCCATTTCCTGCAGGGATACGCTCGACAGTCCGAGTGCACCCCAGAGGAAGTAGAGGATCAGGAAGATCGCCAGGATGGCTGAGACAAGATTGCTATTTTCGGCAAACAGGCCCCACGCCCGTTCAAGGGAGGCTTCGTTGATCTTGTCGAAATATCGGAGCGCGTCGCCATAGAAATTGATCGCGTAGCTGACTGGATCCATCTCGCATCCTAATTGACAGGCCGCATCGGGCCGCAATCATCCATGACGGCTCTTGCCAGCGCTTGTTCCGGCGGCGTTGGCACCGACGATGTGTCGTAGCCAAGTGCCGGCACCGGGTTTTCGTCGGCCGAGCATTTCGCCAGCTGTTCGTATTTGCCGCCGCAGCCACTGAAGGCCGCGCAACAAAACGCGAGGATGAGCATCAGCCTCACTGCTCCTGCTCCTCGAACGCCTTCAACTGATCGCGAACCGAGGCCCCCTGTTGCTGCGCGCCCCCATCGCGCATCACGCTGTCGGGAAGCGGTGCGAAGGTCTTGAGGTTCTGCGACGAAGTGGCGAGCGCCGCCTTATATTGCTGGTTCAGCAACATGACCTGATTATTGAGCGAGCCGACCGCTTCGTTGGCGGTCTGGTTGCCCTGCAGCACCATCTGGGTGTTTTGTTCGAGCGCACCCTTCAGATCCTGAGCCGTGCCGATCTTCTCGGTTGCCTGCATGAACGAATTTTGCCGATCCTTCGTTGCGCTGTTCATCGCATCGGTGAGCGCCGTCATCGTCGTCAAGGCATTGACCCCTTGCGAATAGGCCTGGTTGGGGCCGGAGAGCTCGCCACCTTTGACGGTATCGACCACCATCTTCACCAGGTTGAGTCCGTTGATCAGTTTGGCGGCCGTGTTCTGAAACTGACCGCTGATGCCGCCGAACACGGCCTGGTTTCCCGACAGGATCGATCCGAAATCCGGCGCCTGTCCCATGCTGAAGCCATTGCCGGTCGCAAGTTTGGCAAACTGGCTGGCATCCTGACTGCGATCGCCGGTGATCGCCTGCAAGGTCTTCGTCGTGTTGTCCTTGACGACCGAGGTGTCCTGCTGGATCTGAGACGACAGTCGCTTGATGTCCTCACTAAGCGAAATGTTCTCCGAATCCTTGACGGGGACCTGCGCGAAAGCAGGCGAAACGGCGACGATGCCAAGGGCTGCCGCGATGACAAATCTCTTCATGTGCCTAACCTCTCTTGTCCGTTCAGTTTGCTGTCGCTCTCGCATCGACGACCGTCACCAGGCCCAATATGGGATCTTGCATCGCCGAGAAGGTCGCGGTGTCGCCACTGGCGCGTGCCTGTTCCTGCAGGTCATCGAGCCAGCGCTGGATCTGCTCGGTCGTGGCACTCGACGGCACGGCAAAGCAGCGGGTGCTGCCGGTGTCGACGACGGTCGATGGGCACTGGATTTGTGCCATGACAAGCGAGCCGTCGAAATCCTTGGAGTTGCCGCCGCCGGAGCCGCGCACGTTGGCCGACGACGATTGCAAGCCGGCCTGCAGGCGCTGCAGATATTGCTGGTTCGCTTCAATCGATTTTCCGAGCAGCTCATTCCAGACCGACCCGCGCTCCGCCTGCGCCTGCGTGTTGCGGTCGACAGCCTTTTTCAGCTGCTCGCCGCAACCGTTCCCGTAGCTCGCGCTCTCGGGCTCGGTGTTGTCGCTAGCCGGCGGGGTCCGGTCGCCATTCTGCGCCTTGTTGCGGCTGTAATAGGCGGAGACCTTTTTGACATAATCCTGGGTTTCGGGAATGTTCGGGATCTGCCCATTTTGTAGCGACTGCCGATACGGCCCGGCATTGTAGCCGGCGGCGATCAGATCGTAGCGATCGCCGAACATTCCCTGGAGTTGCTTGATGTATTTGACGCCGCCGCGGATGTTGTCCTGGGTGTCATAGGGATTGATGCCGAGCTGCGCAGCCGTGCCTGGCATCAGCTGCATGACACCAGTGGCGCCGACCGCCGAGCGCGCGGACTGTCGGAAACGCGATTCCTGTTCGGCAATGGCGAGCGCGAAATTGGGATCGACGCCCTGGCGGATCGCCTCGTCCTCGACCATCCGGGCGACTTCCTGCTGGCTTGGCGTCCGCTGCGATGGCGCCGCCGGTGCGGTGTCGCCGCCCATGCCGTCAGCCGAGCAATCGACGGGTGCGCCGGAGCCTTGGCCAGGCGCTACGCTGTCCGTCGTACCGCCCGAGGCGCCTTTCAGTTTCCGGGTATCGGCCTGATAACCCTCGTACCAGTTCAAGGTCGCCTGCTGGATCTTCTGGCGGGCATTGTCGATCACCGGAACCTGGGCGCGGGTGGCCGCCGGGGCTATCACGGTCGCCAGCACCAGCACGCCGGCCGTCGCCAACTCAGGAAGCTTTGCGTTGGTCATCGGACGCTTCCCCCTCCCAGTCGCAGAATTTCGACAGCCAGTTCTTCGGATCGTCTCCGTATTCGTCGAGCAGCATCTCGACCTCGCGAACGGTCTCCTCGCGGCCGGACAAGACCTTGATGAACTCCGGCATGTGGGACATGTCGACGCGCGCGATCACGCTGCTCCTCGCCTGCTTGATCAGCATGAAGCGCGAGCTCGGGTCGCCGTTCTTGACCCATTCGAATTCGGCCCTGGAGAGCCCGAACTGCGCCATGTAGGAGTGCTCGTCGGCCTTCGGATTGGCGAAGAAGATGTTGGTCGATGTCTGCTCGATGATCGTGCGGCTGACGCTCGATTGCACGACGTCGTCGGCCGACTGCGTGCCGAAGATCACCAGACCGTTCCTTTTCCGGATGGTCTTGAAGTAGTCCTTCATGGTGCGCTTGAACTCGTCGTCGTCGAGCAGCTTCCAGGCTTCGTCCATCAGGTTGATGATCGGCGCCTTGCCGTCATAGATTTCGCCCAACCGATGGAACATGTAGAGGAGGGCCGCGGTGCGCACCGTCGGATCATCGAGGATCGACGTCATATCGAAGCCGATCATCGGCCTCGAAATATCCAGATTGTCATCGGCATTGTCGAAGAGCCAGGCATAGGGGCCGCGGTCGACCCACTTGTCGAGCCTTGCGATCAGGCTGCCTTCGGTCCTCTCGCTTCCGGCCAAGAGGGCACGCAAGGATGAGAGCCGGCGGTACGCTCTGTCCTTCGTCTTGAGCACTGACTTGATCGCGTGGCGAATGATCGCTTCTTCCTGCGGCGTCAGGCTCTCGCCTTCCTTTGACGGCTTCAGCATGAAGCTCAAAAGCCCGTTCAGGAAAACGCGATTTTCCTCGGTGTCGTCGAGCAGCAGCGGGTTCCACCCGGACGGTTCGCCGGGCTCCAGTGTCATGTATCGGCCGCCCGCCGCGCGCACCATGATGTCGAGGCCACGGTCCTTGTCGAAGACGATCGTCTTCAGTCGCGGGCTGACGCGGTAGGCCTGCAGGATCAGGAAAGCCATGATGACGGTCTTGCCCGAACCCGTCGGTCCGAAGACCGTGGTGTGCCCGACGTCCCCCTGGTGGAAGTTGAAAAAGAACGGCGTACCGGAGGTCGTCTCGAAAATGGTGATCGCCGGTCCCCAGTGGTTTCCGTCCGGCTTGCCATAGGGATAGGCGTGAAAACTGCTCAAGCCCGCGCAATTGAGCGTCGAGATGAGAGCGCGCCGCGCGATATAGGCCTGGTTGCCGGGCAGTTGCGCCCAGTAAGCGGGTTCAGCGTTCAGATCCTCGCGAACGTACGACGCGCCAAGCGCCCCGAGCTCATTCCCAATCAGTGCCACGGCGTCATCAAGCTGGGCCGTCGTCCTGGCAATCGGCATGACGGTGAGGTGATGCTCGGTGAAGGCGACGCGTTTGCGTGCAAGCTCGTCACGGGCGATGTCGAGATTGGCCTGAACGCTGGAGCCGCCTTCGTCGGCCTTCGACATTTGCCGATCGAGCCTTTCGATGCGGCTGCGGGCGGCCATATCGTCGATGAACGACATCGACTGGGTCAGCACCATCTCGAAAGGCAGCTTGAGGATATAGTCGAGCATGCCGGCGCCGGTCTCGGGGGGATATTCCTTCAGCGACACCATCGCCGCATATCGGTCGTCGCCCACCGTATCCCCCTGGAGATGGATGATCCGGTTGCCGATCGATGTCCGCCGCGCCGGTAACATCTCGTCGATCGGTATATTGCCGAGGCGGATCGGCCGGACCCGGCCACCGTTCAGCAGTGTGTAGAAGAACTCGCATTGCTCCGAGAACCAGATTGTTCGCGTGCCTTCCTCAAGCATCGTGTCGTCGGAGATGGTCCGGTAGATCGTCTTTCCGTCGCCAAGATCGACCTCGGCGCGCCGCACGTCGCGCAAGACTTTCGGACCGTAGGCGGCAAGCGATTTTTCCAGAGCCCTTGTTGCTTCAACAAGCTTGTCGCGCATCGCACGAAACTGCTCCCTGCGCACGGCATTGCCGCCGATGCCCATGACACGGGACAGTGCCGAGCCTTGTCTGAACAGCGGCCGAACGACCACGGACACATAGGTGTCGTTAACGAACATCTCGTTCCTGGAGATGCTTGACTGGTAGATGTCGTCGAGGCGGCGCATGAAGGGATCGGCGAACGCCGATGGCAGCGACGGCGCGACCTTGCGCCGGACGACGTGGGTGTAGAGCGCAAAGTTGCCGATCGACGAGATCGCGCGAAACGCCGCGTTGCGCTGCCGCTGCAGCATGTTGATCGTCTCGATATCGGCGGTCTCAAACGAAAAGCCGGTCAATTGCACAGTGGAGACCAGGCAGTCGTTCTTCAGTCGGATAATGCCGTTTTCGATCGGCACATAAAAGGGAACATGTGTCGATACGCTGCGGTCGGCGAATATCTCCCAACCTTTCGACAAGCTCCCTTTCAACGATCTCGCCATGGTGCCCATCGATCACGCCCCATAGGTCCTGATTCCACCGCCGAGCCGTCGACCCAGAGGATTGACGCCGCACATACTGAGCCGGCCGACGATCTCGAAAAACCACAGGTCGAGCTTCACCGTCAGCACATAGAGAATGCTGTGAAGGATCACGAAGGAGACCGGGAACCAGAGGATCGAGCCTAAGATCATGAACACCATCAGCGAGATGAAGCATTCCGCCAGAAAGTATGTGTAAGGGATCCCCATGACCGTCGGCGGCCGTGTCAGAGCGAGAATGACCGGATGGCATTCGATGTAGTCGTCTCCGCCGTCGGTGTTGCCGCTAGATGTCGCCATGATCACGACCCACTTCCAGCGAGGAAGTCGACAAGTTCGGCGGCGGCGAACATGCCGGCAAGGCTTCCCCCGACCCGAAGCAGGGCGCCCCAGGACCAGTAACCGAAGGCTGCGGCCAGAAACATGCCGATGAAGGCGATCGCTCCGACCGAGCGGCCGAAGGGGCCGGTAAAGAACTGCACCAGCCGGTCAGCAGCGTTTTGCAAGGCATCGAGGTTCTGCGCCGCAGCTGGCTCGAACTGGCTGACAAGCAGGATCAGGCTGGCCGCAAATACCATTGCGGCATTGCCAAGCCATTTGCGCTTCGTCCTTGAACGCCAGGCGACGCTGCCATAAAGGACTGCCACTGCGATTAGATTCATCAATGCACCTCTTCCTTGACGATTTTAATCGGGCCGCCAACGTGGGTCGGCCCGTCTTCCTTGGGGGAGCGGTTCGCCGCTGTCAGCGGATCTGCAACCGAAAAGACAAGCATCGGCGACTTTGCGCGGCCGGCAGTTCCTGCCCGGCTCTTCAAGCCGGACTCCGAGGCGGATGACAGGCTAGGCGTGCCCGTAGAGGTCGCCGCCGGTCCAACGTAGAACCCGACGACACGCGTGACATAGTCGGCGGTTTCCCGGATCAGCGGCAAAGAGTGGCGAAGATCGACACGAGGCTCACCGGCATTATAGGCAGAGGCGACAAGCACAGGATTGCGATATTTGTCGATGAGAACACGGAGGAATCGCGTGCCGGCGCGGATATTCTGTTCGGGATCGGCGAGATCGTTCGCGCCAAAGGCGGCACCGATCCCCGGCATCACCTGCATCAAGCCGACGGCACCGGCAGGACTGACGAGACGCGGATCGAAATTGGCGTTTTCGGCCCGCATGATCGAGAGCACCCAGTTCGGGTCAACGTCTTCCGCGGCGGCGATCGCCAATGCGAGTTTTGCATATTCTTCGGGAATGCCGGAAAGCAGATCGGGTCGGGCCCGTATCGACGCTAGGTCGTCATCAGCTTTCAACGCGACCGGCGTATCGATGATGTGAGGGAACGGCGTCGGCTTAAAAGAAAAGACGTCGATCGGCGAATGCACCGTGCGTTCGCGGCGTGCATTCGCGCTATCAGCCGCTTCTCCCGGCAATTCCGCGCGACTGTTTTCAAACTCTTCAACCGTGTCCAAGGAAAGAACGCCAGGTCCAATCGGATCTTCATCTTTCGGCGCGTCAAAGCGCTGACTGAAGTTGACCCAATCGATGGTCGGCTGTGGCGGCTGCTTGGCTGCAACGGCCAGAGACACGGCAATTGGGATCAAGTTGGCTGCCACTCTCCTTGCCTTCTCAGTCGTGATACCGCCAGGCCCAACGGCGTGAGCGGGAGTTCCCGAATTGAAGGGCAGATCGCTGTCGCAAGGGTCGGAAGCGAAACCGGTGAGCAGGAAGGCCGACATTCCAGCAACCCACAGCGCACTTCGCGACCATGACTTTTGCGGTCTCTTCACGGGCGAAAATGGTATGCGATCCATGGCCGAACCAGTCCACAATTATACTGCGGTATAAGATTTTGAACCGCATTCCGTTGCGGAAATCAACTTAAAAGTTTCACTCCGGTATAATTTTTGCTGCGGCAGCATCGGTTCGGGACACCTTTCTCAAAGGAAATCAATCGCGTAGGCGCGACCATTTATCCGGCGTCCACCGATATTGGATCTGTTCACGATCACCCAATATGCGGGCAAGGCGCACCGCTGTGCCGCCTTTGATCAACACCGAACCGGCATCGGTCCACGATTGGACCTTGGAGATTCGGCACACGAAATTCGGCAGTTCCTTCTGTATCCTCGGAACTGAGTAACATGACGTGACCTGATAGCGGCTGTCATCGCGACTGATATCAACCCCCGTCTGCTGGACAGGACCGAGGCGCTGGCGTCCGAATTGGGTGCCATATTCAAGCTGGCACTCGAGGATATTGCTGGCATAGGATCTGCAGGCGGTGAGACTGAGATGAGTAAATGGGGCTGGTGGCAGCGGTCGCGGCACGCGTGCAAGGTCGCCGCATCCGGACAACAGCATCATTATCGCCAATGAAACCGATCGCGTTTTGGAAATCCGCATAGTGTTGCTTTCTAATCGTCTTGCCGATATCCGAAACGGGCAAGGGTTTCGAGAAAGAGGTCACGGGCAAGCTGGCAATAGGGTGATGATGCCTGTGCCAAGTGAAGCTGCGTCAGAACCAGTCCGAGATCTGAAATAGTTGCCACAACGTCCTCAAGATCCTCATTGAAAGCGTCGCGGAACATCTCTCGGCCCTCATGGCCTTTGACGACAATGGCGTAATCACTACGCGCAATGCTATGCCATAGTTCGATAGTCCCGGTTTCGCCGCCTGCGCTTTCCGCATCGCAAATGAGCATGAGCGCGTAGTCTGGATGCGGCAGGCTGCTTGCCTCGATTGACATGCCGCCGTGGAATTCCGTCAACACAACGTGTGACGCAAAGAGCATCATCCGCTCGTTGACCAGCAGACCTTTCTGCCCCAGGCGGACGAAGCCGTTCATGGCGGCGGAGCGGAAAGAAGCAATTGATAGATTTTCTCCGCAATGCTCGCAGATCGATAACAAGCGATCGTTCCGGAACTCAAACGCGCTGTGAAATCGGTTCACGATGAACTTCTCGACATTCTTCGTTCGACCACCGAGTGACTCTACGAATGCGAATGCATCAATCAGTGTCCATGGCCGCGTCAGAACATCGTCCTCAGAACCTTCGGCAGCGTTGATGAGGCTCGATGGTCCAACGACAATGCCGGCGGACCGGGTCTGTGCGCCGCAGCCCGGGCAATCGATGGATATCGGAACTTTGTACCATTCCTTCGTCAGTAGCGATCGGTTGTGTGTCAGATGCAGACCCGGTGTTAACAGCGTGGAGGCCACGCAGGGGTGTTCTGATCTCCCTTGACCTTACCCCTCGCGCCGCCGGCCATACTTATACTCCAGTATAATATCTTTTCAACCAGATGCGGCCGTCTCAAGATTTTGACGAACGCGCCATACGACTACCGACACAACGTGATGGTCGGCACGGAGCACAGGCTCGGATCAGCGTAAGAGTGCCAAGGCCTGACAAAGCAGGCCCTGGCGCCAGCTCGACAGAGTCTCCGCTGCAACAGACAACACAGAACTGCCTCCAAGACGACTTCCGAATAGCATTCACTATCGTCAAACAACCACGAAGCAGACATCGTTGCATGAGACCTTCCCTTAATCAGTTCAGAGGAGAATTCTATGCGGCGAAGTCAACAAATCGAGCAGGACACACGCAGGAAAATTTCCGATCCATATGACGTCGACTATTTTGCCAAGAAGCACGGGATAAGCTTCAAAGATGCCGCTCGGATCATCAACCTCCATCGCTCGGACAGGGACTCTTCTGATCGGGCGGCATACCATCTGAAAGACTCGTGTTGAAGACCGAGGCTCGCCGTAAGGTCGTTTGCTCACCCGCGGCCACGCACAAACGACGTCTTGAACCTGCATCTGCTGATGATCTGAGATGGCATTATCGGCGCTCTATCCGTCGCGACATCTGCTCAGCGCTCGCGTGGCAGCTTTCCTGAATTTCTCAAGCAGTCGGTACCCAACGGAATGCCCGAGGAACTGGCGCCTAACTTCGCAAATGGCAGCTAAGAGCCTCTCCGCAAAACATAGCCGAGACGCTCATTCGCACGATCGCTCATCAACGCAATCCCCGAACCGCCGGTTCGCGAAGCCACCGATCGGCTCATACTCCCAATCCGCAAAAAGCCCATTGGCTCAACCACCTATTCGCTGAAATCGTCTATGAGTAATAAGCGCGATGGCCGGTTCGCCGATGAGCACAGTTGGCGAAGCACCCCCTCGCCTATTCTCCGAGCCGCACAATCGCTGACGAACCTATTCGCTGATCCACCGGCCAGCCCAACCGCCGAAACGCGAGAACGCCCGATCTCTCTTTTACTGATTGGCGAAACGTGGGAATTGCCCGCTCGCCGATTCACAGACTAGCGATTCAAGGTGGCGCCGTGAGGAGGTGCCTCTTTCTGCCGCCGAACGACCTCTACCAAGACCAAGACCAAATCCATGTTCGGGCAGACCCAACGCCTGCGAATGAGCGGCGACAGATTCCGGCACTGATCACGCCTCTCGGCCATCGCCCTCGGGCGAAAACGGCTAACGGTATACCGTTAGCCTATCCTGCCATCTTCCACCAAATCGGCCTGGACACCGTGCCCGAGGCGCTGATGCTGTTGCGAGTCGTGAGACAAAGCAATAGCGCTCACAGGGGCAAGCCTGTGAGCCGCGCCGGAGGAACAGCACGGTGGCCAGCCAGATTTTGTGAGAGATGCTGAAGCGAGCCGTCGTCGTGAGGCGCCAGGATGATCGTGACCGAGGGGGAATGGGCATCGATGGCGCACGAACGATGAGACGGCGAGCGCACGGCAGGAGAAGAGGATCAGCTGGAGCGGATGCCCGAAGCATGAGGGCAAAGCGCAAGGTGATCCTCTTCTCCGTCTTGTTTGGGGAAGTCGTGGTAGCGTCCGACTACCGGCCCGACAGGCCGGGCGGGTCTCGACCCGCTCCGCAGGGAGAGGGGTGTTTGAGGGGAGAGGCGGCAAGTCTCTCCCCTCAAGACTGCGCGCAGGCTCGATGCCTGCAAGCGGTCAAGCCAGTGGGAAAAGCGAGAGACGGCCGAAGCCGCCCCTCGCCGGCGCATCAACCGTAGATGACACAGCCGATGCTGATGCCGATGCCCGCCTCGCTGCGGATCGCGCGGACGGTCGGGGCGAGCGTGCCCAGCTCGTCGTCGGTGAGAGCAGAAAGGCTCGGATAGCTGATCTCGATGCCGTCGCAATCGGCCGAGAGCGCATAGTGCCATTCGCCGCCGTTCACACGGTACTCGTGAGTGTCGACGTCGATTTCGAGGTCATCGAGCAGCGTGATCCGGAAACGGGCAAGGCATTCCTTTTCGCCATGAAGCTGGAAGGCCGCGAGGCCTTCCTCATCCGAGTCAATGGCAAGCTGGCGCTCCAGCGCCATGATGGATTGCACCCGCGCAATTGCACATGCCAGTCCCTCGATGAGCTTGTCATGCAGTTCCAATAGGAATTCATCTTTGCAACCCAAGCGATTTGCAAGGACGATGAGCCTGAAGCCCGCAAGCACTGCGAGCTGATGGACGTAGTACCAGTCATTGGACATATCAGTGTCTCCTTTCCGTCTCTGACGAAAGGAGGCCGCACCGTAGCCGCGAGGGGTCAGGGATCGCGGAATGCGACCGCCAGCGGCGGCAAGCGGAGGAACCGATTTTCTGGTGATGGCCCGAAGGGACAGCGACTGAAAATCGGAGGGGCCGCGCAGTCCTTGACGCCGGAGTGGTGGGTGCACAATGGAACGTCAGAGAGAGATAGACCACGGCGCCCCAGGCGCCGTGTCCGTATCCGGCGTCAAGCCGGCAATGCAGTCTATCCTCGGCCATGGTCGCGACGACTTCGCGCCGCCGGCGCAGCAGCCGCGAGAGGGGCGTGACCCGAATGGGCGGAGACCGATTGCGGGCTCCGTGAGCGAGAGCGAATAGCACCGTCCGCCGCAGGCGGCTCGCTCGGATCATCCGCCGACAACCCATCATCAGCATGAATCAATCGAGACTGACCGATTCAAACATGTCGTTGGACGCCGAGTCGGCCCTGCCCGATTCTCCGTGTCATGATCGCGCAACGCTACCAGCTCTATGTCGAACGCATCGACGCCAAGAAAAACATGGCCCGCTACTATGCCATGTCGATTGAACCGAATCTGTTCGGCGATGCCTGTCTCATCCGCCGATGGGGCCGCATCGGGGCAAGAGGTCAAAGGCGGGAGCATCATTTCACGCGGGAGGAAGAGGCAGTCAGGCTCTTCCTTCAGCTTTTGCGAAAGAGGCGGTCGCGCGGATACAGGCCGAAACCGCATATACGGCAAGATGCGTCGGGTGATCGATAGCGAAGGGAGTGCCGTGGGGGCGGATGCATCCTCATGTGGAGACATGGGGTCGAAACAGGAGTAGGAAATCCGATCGCTTTCGACAATTGGAGGAAGCACGGCAGATTCTGAGACCTGCCAATGGCGAAGCGAAGCTTCGGACGTGACCGCCGGTCGATCCGGCGCGTCAGGCCAGGCGACATGGCGAAAGCCACCCTCAGAAGGGTGGCTCGGTGTCGATTGCGCCCTCCTGCTCTGCGGTGATCACCGCCAGCTCGGCGCGAGCCAGCTCCAGTTCGATTTCGATCTCGCGGCGCTCGACGGGGTCGATTGCTTCGCGCAGTTCGAGGCGAAGCTCTTCAATGTGTTGTTCCAGAAGCATCGTCGTCGTCTCCTTGACGTTGTGAAAGACGACGCCCGCGGTCATGGCGGGATGGAGGGGTCAAGGATCGCGGTAGCGACCGGCGGAGCCGGCGAGGGGGGGAGCCGAATTTCCGGTCCGGGCCGCAGGACCGGGCCTGAAATTTGGGGGAACCGCTCGTCCTTGAGGCCTTCATGCCGCCATGGCATTATCGACCGAACTGAGCAGACATTCCCTCTCCGTATGGCACCAGAGATCTGCGAGCGGGCTCGATGCCCGCTTGCGGATCCACCATGCAGACCCACGGCGATGCCCCAAAGCCCCTTCGTAGTTGTGGAAAAACGGGCAAATCGCTGAAGTTGGTGCGGTGCGTCGATGACAGCGCGTTGATCCCCTGTCAGGGATTCTCATATTAACGTTGATGCGGAGAAGAAAATGACCACAACCAACGAAATCGCCGACAAGATCGCGGCGAACACAGCCTCACCAAGGCCCAGGGAAAGGCGATCGTCGAAGCAGTGATTGCATCGATCACCGAGGCAGCCGTTGCCGGCAACGAGACGTCCCTCCCCGGCTTCGGTAAGTTCAAGGTGAAGGCGACACCGGAGCGCGAGGCTCGCAATCCGTCGACTGGCGCGACGATCAAGGTTGCCGCAGCCAAAAAGCTGGCCTTTACGCCGGCCAAGGCATTGAAGGATGCGCTGAACAAGTAATCTTGTCAGCCAAGCAAAAAATAGCCCGGCGCCGTGCCGGGCTATTTTCGTTTTGGGTTTGCGTCAGCGAGCGGATGTCCCGTTGAGAATATCCTGGATGATCGTGTCGCTGACCGCGTGATGCGCTTCACAGGCATGGTCGTCCAGCAGCTTGTGAAGAATGCCGGATGCCAAGGGTATGAAGTCGAAACCGCGTGCGATTGCTGCGGACCGCAGTTGTGACAGTGTTTCGAACTCCCGGAAGTCCGTGCCAAGCCAGAGTTCGAGATCCTCGCCACTGGCATCCGGAAATGCCTGGAGGAAGAACGTCTGAAGCGGGCGGTCATAGCCGATAATGGCATCCGGGTCGGAGTGGCGGAATGCGGTCCTGGTGACGGTAATTGTGTAGCGGCTCATGGCGGCCTCCTTTGGAATGGGGAAGCCGGCCCCGGTTTCGGGGCCGGCGGACCGGTTCAGGCCGGGCTGTTCCAGAGGATGACCTTCCTGCCGGGCTCGCCGCCGGGTGCCGGGGCGACGTTGCCGAAGATCACGCCGATCTCGGGCGCCTCCAGCTTCGTGGAGATGTATTCTTCGCCGGTCTGGCGGGAGACGCGGTTCCAGCCTGCGCCGATCTCAAAGCCGGTCTTGCGGTGGATGATGCGGTAGTCCGGGGCTTCTTCGCTCGCCTTGTTGGCGTTCGGGATTAGGGCGATGGGGGCGTTGACCCGGATGGTAGCGAAGACGCCTTCGAGAGTGCCGTCGGTCTTTTCGGTGAGAGTTGCGATCGTGGTAGCCATGGGATTGTCTCCTTCGTTGCATCGGGACCATTCCCGATGGCGCCCGAAGAAGGGGCCGCGCCGCAGGCGTCACCGCAGCGCAGCGAAGGGAAACCCCTTGCGGGTTGACGCTGATCGCGGCGGGTCCCTTAGAAAGGCAACATAAAGAACGGGAATGGTCTTTGATTGCGACGTCGTCAGGAGACCTCGCCGTGGCGCCCGTTTGCTGCCGCGCGGAGTGCCGCGCTCGTGACATGCGTTGGTGGTGTTCGGGTCAACGAACGCTGGCCGTCAACCAGTCGGGCACATCGCGAGAGATCGGCACAGTCCTGATTCCATCCTCATCGTCAAAGATGGCGTTCGGTGGCGTGAGGCCCGAACCCTCGGCCTTCCCTGACGCGACTGCAGTTCTGCGGAGCGCAACCACGTGACAGACCTGATTTTAAGGGATGTCGCCCGGAGTGCCGCGACGGTCAGGCATCGAGATCGATCGAGAACCGCCCGCGATGGGCCGGCCAATTACGCAATGGTGGCCGCATCAATCAGATAGCGCCAGAGATGCGCCGTGGCGGAGACGACTTCGGGAGGGCGGTGGGAAACAAGACGCGTAAGAAGCGGCATGAAGCGTCGGTACGCCTTAGTCGAGGCGGCTGACCCGGCCGGTTCGGCCGCGCGCCTCGGCAAACAGTCTGGCGATCTTCACCATGAAGGGTTTGCTGAAGCGGCCGAGGATGTCCTGATCGGGCTCAATGTACCAGGAGCGCTCGACGATATCGTAATTGTATTCGTCGACCATGATCCAGCACTGCTTTAGATCGTTTAAGCCCGCACGCTTGCGCTCGATCTCCGGGATCTCCAGAGCGATGCGTCCCGTCTGTGGCGGCTGCGTGGTGATGGCGAGAAGCGCCAGATGCGTGTTTCCGTCGGCGGCATTGCGGATGGCGATGACGACGCAGACGGGACGCTGCTTGCGGCCTTCGGTCTCACCGCGCTGCTGCTGCCAGGCCCAGAGGTACGGATAGGAGATGATCTCGCCGGGGCGGAATTCACGGCTCATCGTCGTAGCCTTCGCCGCGCGCTAGCCGATCGAGCGCCTCGTCGAACAGTTCCGCATGCTCGGCGGGCATTTCCGAGATATGATAGGCGCGGCGCGGGTCGCCGCCGGTGCGCATGCGTTCATAGTGATCGTAGCTCATCAGCACGAAGCGAGGCTTCTTGTGCCGCGTGAGCATGACCGGCTCACGGCTCGCCGCATCGGTAACGTCGCCGATCTGCTTGTTGAGGTCGCCTGTCGTGAACTGCTTCATCGCAAAGATCTCCACTTCGATTCCCATATAATCCATTTTCCCCATGTTTTCCATCTTTTCCATGTATCCGGGAAGACGGCGCTCACGCGCTGTCACCTGAAGCCTGCCAGACCGGAATGCCGAGCCGGCGCGCCTTGTCGGCGAGATTGCCGGTGATCCCGTTTCCAGGAAAGACGATCAATCCGGCGGGCATGACCGACAGCATCTCGTCGTTGCGCCGAAACGGCGCCGCCTTGGCGTGTTTCGTCCAGTTCGGTTTGAAGGTGATCTGCGTCACCTTGCGGGCTTCAGCCCAGCAGGCGGCGATGCGTTCGGCGCCTTTCGGCGAGCCGCCGTGCAGCAGTACCATGTCGGGATGTTTCGCATGCGCCTGATCGAGCTTCGCCCAGATCCGCTCATGATCGTTATAGTCCATGCCGCCGGAGAACGCGATCTTGGTGCCGGCCGGGATCAGCACCTCGGTCTCGGCCCAGCGGCGGGCAGAGAGAAAATCCCGGCTATCGATCATCGCCGCCGTCATGTTGGCGTGGCTGACCTTCGAGCCGGTGCGCGGTCGCCAGGATGAACCGGTCTGAGCCTCGAACAGATCGGCGGAAACATCGCGCATGAACTCGAAGGCGTTGCGCCGCTCCAGGAGCGTGATGCCTTCGGCGATAAGGCGCTCGAGTTCGACGCTCTTCACCTCCGAGCCATCCTGCTCGCGCTGGCCGGTGCGCTGCGCTTCCTCGTTGCGATCGAGTTCGCGCTGGATGCGCTCGCCGGCGCGATGGAAGAGATTGGGGATCGACCAGAACAGGTCTTCGAGATCGGGCTCCAGCCGGGTGTCGCCGAGCATTTCGGCGAGGGCGTCAAAGATGGCGGTGATCGATGACTGGACCTGCGGTTCCTCCGGCAATGGCCGCGGGTCGGGCTCGTCCTGGAAGGGGCGATAGCCGAAGACCTGCATCTCGTAGATGAAGCGATCGGTCGGAGAGGAAGCGTGATGGGGCTCGAAGCCGTCGTCGGGGCGAAGGGTCAGGTCCATGGTGGTCTCCGTTTCGTGGGCCGCGCCTCTCGCGGCCTGACGGCGAACCCGGTCACGCGGGCCGAGGCCGGAACCGCAAGCGAAGCGCAGCGGCCCAGCGAAGCGCCGGGCGGCGGAGGGAGAGTTTCTTGATCCGCGAGGAATGCCGGGCCGCGCCTGCGGACCGGCGGGGGAAGAAACCCGACTAACCCGCTGAAGGCCCGGAGGCCCGCGTGGTAAGGGTCGCCTCTCGGCAGGCCCGCGGGCGCGCATCCACACGGGGAGCCGGCACCACGGACCGTCCCCTTGCCACGCCGCCTGCGTCCCGCCCTCCTGCGCCTTCCGGCCAGCCTCATGCGGGCAAGAAGGCCATCGCGTCTTCCGGGACCAGTTGAGCCCGCAGGCTGGCAGTCAGCCGGTCGGGACCCAGCCAGCGCAGATCCTCGTTGAAGTCGCCGAGCTCCGGCGACAGCACCAACGGCAGGATCCCGTGCGCCTGCGCCCGTCGGCTCAATCCCTCGATCCCATGCCGGCCTGCGGCATCCGCGTCGGCCGCGATATAGATACGCCGGCATCCGGGCGGGACGTTGAAGGCCGCGAGGTGATTGGCCGTCAGGGCCGCGACCATCGGCATGCCGGGTATCACGTGCGTGAGCGACAGCATGGTTTCGAGGCCCTCGCCCGCTGCCAGGACCGGTACAGGATCGGTAACGGGATAGCGGAAACGGACGCCGTTGCCGAGCAGCCCACCGAGCGCACGGCGCGGATCGTCCACCTTGGCCTTGCCGACGCCGTCGGGATCGAGCCAGCTGCGATGCACTCCGGTAATGGCACCGGCAGCGTCGGTGACAGCCGCAATAAGCGCCGGATAGCTGCTCGTCCGGCCGGTAACGAGATCGCGATAGTAGCAGGACGGATGGAAACGGAGCGCACCATGGGTGGACGCCCGCAGAATGCCGCGTTCGCGCAGATAGATGTCGGCGAGCGTACCCGCCAACGGCTGCGTCATTCGAAACAGCCGTCGTGCCCGCTCTGTCGCCGGCCGCTCGACCGGAGAGGCGTCACTTACGTCGCCGCTGAGGTCCGACACCGGTTCGGGCTGGGGCAGACTGAGAAAATGACGCGCCTCCTCGGCAACGTCCCGGAAGTCCACGAGGCCACAGGTCTCGCGGACGAGATCGAGCAGGTCACCGAACTGACCGGTCGCCGCATCCGTCCACCGGCCAGCACGCGGGCCGGCCAGATGGACGTAGAGCGACCGGCCCTTGTTGTTGGCGACATCGCCGACGAGCCAGTAGTTGCCGGCGCGGCGGCCGGCGGAAAGATAGTGACGGCAGACCGCCTCCGCGTCTTGCGCGAGACGGCCCGCCAGATCCGAGACGGGCAGCATGGGCAGGCCTCCATCAGGACCGGCGCGCGACATCGACGAGGCGATGACGCTGCATCAGCTTCGACAGGATCTCCGTGCCCTCATCTGTCACCGGCACGAAGAAGCGCAGCTTCCAATTGATCATCTCGGAGAACAGACCGATCGACCGCAGCCAGTCGCGCATGCCGTCGGTAAAGCCGGTTAATTCGACTCGGTACTCGTTCATGACGCGGACGCGGCGGAGCGTCATGTCACCGGCAAGGCCGACGATCGAGGATCCGTCGACCAGCGCCGTCCAGGCTTGGTCGCCGCTCAATACTTGCGTCTGATCGATCCCGAAGTTGCGGCAAAGGCCGGCCAGCCGGTCGGGCGCGATGACGCGGCCGACGATCTGCTCGCCGTCATCCGTCTGCAGACGACGAATGCGGCAGAAATCCTGCGGCAGCAGTTTCCAGATCGGCAGGAGCAGTCCGCTGACGATATACATCACCGACGTCGAGAATTCCGGCACGGCGGCGACCTCGGTATTCCAGGCAAGGGCGAAGGCCTGTTCGTCGGCTTCCTCCCAGGACGTCTCTTCAAGCTGGCGGGTCTCGAACCGGAGCTCGTCCATCGGCCGGATCAGCGACACGCGCGGCTGGACCGAGCCATCGTCCAGCATGATCGAACGGGTCGGCACCATCACCGCCGGCCGCCCCGACTTGCCGTTGATCATCAGCTTCACGCGGGGATCGCGACCGACCAGAGCCTGCACATCATGGAGCAGCATCGGCGCATTGCGATCCCTCCGCTCGATGGTCAGCAGGTGCGACTGCGCGCCGGTGACCGGATGCGTGTAGATCAGCCGCCGGTCGGCGATTGTCATGCTGTCGGCGGTGATCGTCTCCAGGCCTTTGTCATAGATGCCGGCGGCGATCGCCCCCTCGATGCGGGCGGCCAGCAGCTGCTCGAAGGCCTCGAACAGCAGGTTCTGCATGGTGATGGTCAGTGCCAGCATCCGATTGAGGAATGTCTGGATCGGCGGCAGTTCATCCTTCAGCCCGCCCTCCTCCGAGGTGAGCGACAAACCAGTAATGCTCTCAAACTTGTCCAGCGAGCAGCCTTCGATCCTGCCGGCATACAGCAGTCCGTAGAATTGCCGCAGCGCGTCGCGGGCATATTGGGATTCGAGATTGTCCTCGCTGCGAAACATGCCCTGTCCGCCGGTCTGACGCTGGCCACGGGTGATGGCGCCGAGCGTGTCGAGACGCCGGGCGATGGTCGAGAGGAAGCGCCGTTCGGCCTTGACGTTGGTGGCGATCATCCGGAACCGGGGCGGCTGCTTCTGATTGGTGCGATGGCTGCGCCCGAGGCCCTGGATCGCCACGTCGGCGCGCCAGCCTGCTTCCAGAAGGTTGTGCAGGCGCAGGCGCTGGTTCTTGGCGGCGAGGTCGGCATGATACGATCTCCCGGTCCCGCCCGCATCGCTGAAGACGAGAATGCCTTTCTCGTCGTCCATGAAGGCGCGGGCCTCGTCGAGATTGGCGCTGCCCGGCCGGTTCTGCACGCCATAGCGGGCGATGGACGTGCTGTCCTCACGGCGGACGATGCGACGCGAGCGGCCGGTGATCTCGGCGACCTGGCTGGTTCCGAAGTGCTGGACGATCTGGTCGAGCGCCGTCGGAATCGCCGGCAGGCTGCCCAAGGTTTCGACTAGCTCGTCGCGTCGGCGTTCGGCCTCCCGGCAGATCACCGGGTTCCCGTTTGCGTCATGGACGGGACGGGAACTAAGATTGCCGTCAGCATCTGAGAATTCTTCGAAGAGCTGCACCGGGAAGGAGTGCAACAGATAGTCGATGACATATTCCCGCGGCGTGACGTCGACCTGCAGATCGCCCCAATCCTCGGTCGGGATCTGTGCCAGCCGGCGCTCGGTCAAAGCCGCGCCCGTCGAGACGAGCTGGATGATCGCAGCGTGACCCTCTTGCAGATCTGAAGCGGTCGCTTTGAGAAGGGCCGGCGTCTTCATCGAGGTCAGAAGATGATTGAAGAAGCGCTGCTTCGAGCTTTCGAAGGCCGAGCGTGCGGCGGCCTTAGCGTTTTTGTTCAATGTCCCGGATTTGCCGGTTATACCGGATGCCTCCATGGCGGCGTCCAGATGGTTGTGGATGACCTGGAAGGCCTCGGCATAGGAATCGTAGATGCGGATCTGTTCCTCGGTGAGTTCGTGCTCGAGGATCTCGTATTCGACGCCCTCAAATGAGAGCGACCGCGATGCGTAGAGGCCCATGGCTTTCAGGTCGCGCGCCAGCACCTCCATGGCGGCGACGCCGCCGTCCTCGATCGCCGCGATGAATTCGGAGCGCGTCGGGAAGGGAAAGTCGGCGCTGCCCCAGAGACCGAGCCGTTCGACATAGGCCAGCGATTCGACGTCCGTGGCGCCGGTCGCCGAAACGTAAACGACGCGGGCATCCGGCAATGCGCGCTGCAGGCGAAGGCCTGCCCTGCCCTGCTGCGACGCCGCCTTGTCGCCGCGCTCGGACTTGCCGCCGGCTGCGTTTGCCATCGCATGGCCTTCGTCGAAGACGATCACGCCGTCGAAATCGTCGCCGAGCCAGTCGACGATCTGCTGGACGCGCGAGCGTTTGCCTTCCCGCTCGTCGGTGCGCAGCGTCGCGAAGGTCGTAAAGAGGATGCCCTCTTCCAGCTTGATCGGCCTGCCCTGGCGGAACCGCGACAGCGGGGTCACCAGCAGCTTTTCCTGGCCCAGCGCGCCCCAGTCACGCTGGGCGTCCTCGATCAGCTTGTCGGACTTCGAAATCCAGACGTGGCGACGGCGGCCCTTGAGCCAGTTGTCGAGAATGACGCCGGCAGCCTGGCGGCCTTTTCCCGCGCCCGTGCCATCACCGAGAAACCATCCACGGCGAAAACGAACGGCATGCTTCCTGTCGGGTGCGACGGCCTTGAGATTGTCGAAGGAGGCATCGAGGCTCCAGTGGCCAGCGAGGTAACCGGAATGGGCTTCGCCGGCATAGATGACGCTCTCGAGCTGGGCATCGGAGAGGTCGCCGCTGGTGACGATGCGCTTCGGCAGGTGCGGGCGATAGCTCGGCTTCGGCGGTGCGACCGAGGCCATTGCAACGGATTCGACCAGCGTGTCAGGATGAGTTTTTGCCTCGGGAATGTGGATCGACTGCAGCCGGTAGGTCTCGTAGATGCCATCCGCACTACTGGTTTCGTCCTTCGGCCGTGTGTCCCGCAGCTCGTAAGAGAGTTCGATGATCTCGTCATCGACGGGTATCGGACGGACCGTTGCTGCAGGCTTCGCCTGGCCGCCGACCGCAGGGCGATGCGAAGATGTGGCGACCACTGCTGGATGCATCGTGTCCGCGCCCAGGCTACCGATGGAGTTCGACGCCGTCGAAGGCGCGCGGGGTGGAAGGCCGGTGATCAAGGTGAGCAGTGTTTCCAGATCGTGCGCTGTACCCTTCGACGTCACAAGCTTCAACGGATCGTCAGCCGGCATCTTGTCGATCACGATCAGGCGCGTTTCCATCGTAGTTCCATGACGGGCGTAGATGCTGCCCCCAATCGCCGCGCTGAACAGGACCGTACTCTTCTCCTGCAGCCGCACGAAAGGGTCCCGCCATGCGGGATTGTCGGGTGAAAGGCCTGCACCAGTGATCGCGACCAGCCGCCCACCGGGAGCAAGCCGCGCGAATGCGGAGGAAAGATGCCGCCAGGCGGCGTCAGCCACGCGACCTTCAACGTGCACTCCCGCTGAGAACGGCGGGTTCATCAGCACCACGGTCGGCCGAATGGATCGGTCGAGGTAATCGTCGATATGCGCGGCATCGTGTTGGGAGACCGAAACGCCGGCGAAGAGCGGCCCCAGCAGCGAGTGCCGGACCACCGCATATTCGTTGAGCGCCAAGCGAGCGCCTGCGAGCTCCGCAAAGATCGCCATCATGCCGGTCCCAGCCGACGGCTCGAGCACCACGTCATCGGCCGTGATGGCGGCAGCACGAGATGCGACGTAGGCAAGCGGGATCGGGGTCGAGAATTGCTGTAGTGCCTGGCTCTCCTCGGATCGGCGTGTATGGGTCGGCACGAGGTTTGCCACTTTCGTCAGCATCGCGAGCGTCGACTGGGGCGACTGGGTGCGGGACACGATCGCGCGGAATTTGCGCAGGAACAGCACCTGGGCGATCTCGGCCGCCTCATAGGCCTCCTTCCAGAGCCAGACGCCCTCGGCGTCGCTGCCGCCGGAAACCTCGGTCATAATTTGCCGCAGGTCAGCTGTGGTGAGGACTTTACCTTGCTCCAGAAGCGGCGTGATCCGACCGCCAGCATCGATAAGTGCTTCAGTGCGCGTTTTGATATCAGGACGTGGAGAGGTGGAGACGATCTGGCAATGCGAGATGATATTCATCGAAGGATGCTCCAAGAGTGAGGAAAGAACAGGGGAGCCCAGCGTCCTGCCGAAGGTCGGAGGAACGAAATCGGGAAGCCAGGGCAGGATCGGGGATCGCCGGCTTAAACCGCCGGCTATTGTCCGTGTCTAGGTCGTCGGGCTTACAAGGAAGCCGGTCGGGTCGTCGGGATCGGGCGGTAGATAGGCATCGTAAGGATTGCCGTCGGCAAGATGGCCAAACGGCGTGGAGGCGTATTCGCCGTCACTGCGGCCGACGGCGCAAAGCACGTAACGAGGCTCGCGGGTCGCGGCATCAAGGCATTCCATGAGAGCGAGATTGCCATCGGACGCGGCGCGAAGCAGCGTATCGAAATTCAAGCGAGCGTAATCGGGTATAGCCATTGCAGTGCTCCATGAAAGAAAATGCCCGGCACGGTGACCGGGCTGGTGGTGACGTTGAGTTGAGTTGGCCTGGTTTGAGGCGCGTCAGGAGGCGCTCTCCAGCAGCTTTTTCGCTTTGCCTTCGAGTTCCAGACGCGTGTCCTGATTGGTCTTGGTGCGCGCCAGCGCGGTGATGCCCTGCACGAAATCGAAGACTGACTCCGGTGGCCGTCCCTCCTCCGACAGGACCATCTCGATCACCTTGCCGGTCTCGCCCTTCGAGAAGCCCCGCCGACGCAGGAAGGTCTCGCGATCGTCATCCTTGCGCGCGACGATCTGCTCACGCGCCGCCTTGATGCCGGCGATGAACGGCGCCGGTGACGAATTGGCGAAACTCGTCAACGCAGGCGCCGCCTCATGCGCAAAGCGCTGGGCGGCGAACTTCGAATGGCGGATGGTGATCTCCTCAAAATTCTCCGTGCCCCAGAGATTGCGGTTGGCGCAGACCGCTCGCAGATAGAAGGAGGCGATGCCTAGCGTCTTCGATCCAACCTCCGAGTTCCAGGCGTAGAATCCGCGGAAGTAGAGATCCGGCTCACCGTTCGGCAGGCGTCCGGCTTCGATCGGATGGGTGTCGTCGACCAGGAACAGGAAGACGTCGCGATCACTGGCATAAAGGGTGGTCGTGTCCTTGGTGATGTCGACGAAGGGATTGTGGGTCATTGTCGCCCAGTCGAGAACACCTGGTACTTTCCACATCGTGTCACCGGTCCCGTTGCCGGCGATCTTCATCACCGACGAGACCAGTTCGTGATCCCAGATCCGACCATATTCCGGT